>JBDRFD010000001.1:0-29920 GCA_043819035.1 Patescibacteria group bacterium
CGAAGATATCGTACGAAATGCTCAGAGACGAGGTACTCCTCTCACGCCTTTTGAACATGAGCGTTTGAACTACCTTTACTCTGAGAAGGTTGAACAATATCTCCATGCTGGAAAAGGAGCATGTTGGTTAAAGGATGAACGAATAGCACGCCTCGTTTCAAATGCTCTTTTACAATTTAATGGAGAACGCTATCGGCTCTACGCATGGTGCATTATGCCAAATCACGTACATGTCGTGTTGCAACCTCTACATAAACATTCTCTTCCTGATATTCTCCACTCCTGGAAGTCCTTTACATCAAAAGAGGCGAACAAAATACTTGGTAGAAAAGGATCTTTCTGGCGAACAGAGTATTACGACCACCTTATACGCGACGATCAGGATTTAGCCCATCACATAGAATATGCCTGGTCGAATCCCGATAAGGCAGGATTTAGAGACTGGAAATGGCGGTGGAGGATCGATCCATCCCACGGGCGTTTCACCTGAGTAAAAGTCCAACTGGCGTCTCGCTCGTGTACATGAGCAAGATGCTCATGGGGCTTTTACTCCGCCCGTGGGACATGAAGTAGACACTTACTTGTTCTTATTGCATAGATACACCCTAGGGAATTGAGCAAAACCCCGTTTTCTGCTAATATAAGAGGAATTCACTTGTAGTAGTGAAGCTCATCGAACTAACCGAACTATGAAAACAAAAATTCAGATGATCGCGATGGCAGTGAGCTTGCTTGCCCCCCTCCCCGCACTAAGTGCGACACAGATTGCTGTGGCAAATACAGTCGCTGGTTTAGGAACAGAAATAAACGTAAGTGGTGTGGCTGCAACATCTGGAACTGAACTTAGAGTTTATCCTCCTTACGGAGCTGAATTGATCCTCCCTCTTAATAATTCTGAAGTAGTCACACTTGCAGGATCCGAAACAGAGATTGCCGGAGTTTATGAAGTTGAATTATTTACCGGAGGAGATACGACAGCTCAGACAGCGTTCACGGTTCTTCCTGATACAATCGATGCCCTTAATAGTTCCGTACAATCAACATCTCAGTATCTTCAACCGGACGGACAGGACCGGGCACGAGTCAGTGTGATTCTGCGCGACCGGTTCGGAAACACGCTTTCCAGCAGGCCAGTGGAACTTATCTCCAGCCGACCATCAGATAACATCAGCTCTCTTACAAATGAGACCGATGAGAGTGGCAAGCAACAGTTTGATGTGACGACCTTCGAGCCTGGGACAATCTCCTTGCGTGCGATGGATCTTTTGAGCGGCAAGCTCCTCGGACAGACCGTAACACTTCAGGCAGGCGCAAGCATGGGAGGATACCCCGTTCAACAATACTATCCGGCTCAGTATGCTCAACCCCAAGCCCTATATCCTTCCTATCAAAATCCTCCTGCACAATACGGCGGGAGTCGAATGGTCGGTTCTGTTATGGGGCGCACACTATACGGACAGGTTAATGGATTTGATGTGATTGATAGCTTTATTCTGGAAGTACCGCAGGAATTGCACGTGAATGAGGATACGACTATTCGCATAACCGCCATTGATCGCAACGGTCAGCGCGTGGAAGATTACACAGGTATTGCGCTGCTTTCTTCAACAGATCCTACTGCGCTCCTCCCACTGGTAGGACGCGTGCAGTTCATGCCCCAGAATCTCGGAGAGAAAGTGCTCACACTGGGCTTGAGATTTCGCACTCCCGGTGAACACATTCTCCATGTAGAAGACAGTACCAATATAAATGTGAACGAAGAGGTGTTTATCAGCGTGACAGGAGATCCGACGATTGCGGAGCCAAATATCATAATTACATCACACAAAAATGATGACTACATCAATTCTGAAACAATCACACTCGAAGGATCCGGCCAGCCATTTGTGAACATTGTTGTTTCCGGTGGCGTGAATGACGTCCAAGGAGAAACGGATCAGGATGGAACATTTGCAGTCGACGTACTCCTTAATCCTCAGCAAACAGACCACACATTGCGGGTACGTGATACGAGTGGCCGCTCTGATTCCGGGAATCTACACCTGATATTCGATAACACTCCGCCTGAAATCAAGACAATCATTTTCGATCCCATCGATCCTGAAGTTGGTGATACTGTCGAATTGGAAGTAGAGACAGACGGAGATGTTATGAGTGTAACGATGGAGCTTGAAGAGAAGAAATTCGAACTCATTGCAAATACTACACAGTCAGGTTCCTTCACGCTTTCCTTCACAGCAGAAGAAGAGGGAACACATCAGCCTGTCATCAAAGCATTCGACCGTGCCGGGAATGAGATGGAAGTACGCGGCAACATCGTTGTTAAGAAAAAGAGTTTGCCACGCGTAGAAAACGTCGAGGCAGAACCAAAAACAGGTTCGGTTTCACTCACGTGGGATCCCGTAACAAAAGAACGCGTCGATGCGTATCGTATTTACGTCGGAGAAAACCCTGATGACTTCCTCTACACGCTGGATACAGACAGAGCCACGGCAGCTGCAACCGTTGCAGGTCTCAACCCGGGAAAAACATACTACTTTGCCGTGACCGCACTGCAAGGTGATCGCGAGAGCGCTGAAAAAAGCGAGGTTATAGAAGTGATGGCACTTGGATTCACTTTAAATATAACCGAACAGGACAGCTCTCTTCTCATTGAATGGGGCAATCCTTCAGAGGAAACTCCCCTTTCCACGTATCTGCTGGAATATGGTGTCGCAGAAAACACGCTGACAGAGCAACGAATAATCAGTGGCGAACTCAGAGCGTACAGTCTGCGGGATATGATCAATGGTATAACGTATTATCTGCGTTTAACTCCGGTGGCAACAACCGGGGATGTCCTGCACGATCTTGCCGCGGAAGGATCTGGCACTCCCCGTTCTCCTATTGACGGATTTATTCCAACTTCAGCGAATCCGGTGCCGGACAATTTAATTCCTGACAATACCTATCAACCTTCTCAGCAACCTCCGGGCAACATGCACGAAGGTGCCCCTGCGCTCTCGGAAGAAGGTCTTCCGCTCCCCGTATGGATTGCACTGGGAGTCGCAGGTGTCCTTCTGCTCCTAAACTGGCACCGAAGGCGGACACTGAGGATGACGTTTGAATTTATGAAGCAGATGGAGGCTCAATACCGTCACAGTTGATGAGTGGAGACGGTGCTAGGTTGTGGCTAAAGCATACAAAATGGCTGAATGGTTGGATGGTTCGCAAGCGAATGATAAGCTAAGTGCCTCTTTAGAGCCATCCAACCATCCAGCCATCCAACAGACCTCAACCAACAAATGTATAAGACCATGTCAATCGGCGGCGCCACCTACGACCTCTTTGTGAGAACGACGGAGGAATTGATTGATGAACATGGAGAAAATAAATCCATTGCACTTCCTCTCGGCGCAAAAATTCGCGTGCAGGACGTCATTGAAACCTGCGGTGGGGGCGCATCAAATACATCTGTGGGTCTCGCACGTTTGGGGTGCTCCGCCGGATTCTGCGGTGTGATTGGGTCGGACCAGTGGGGCGAGAAGCTGCTTGAAAATTTAAAAAAGGAAGGAGTGAACACAAAATGCGCTACCGTTGTGGAGGATGAAGTCTCCAGTTTCTCATTCATTCTCTCCACAGGAAGCGGTGAGCGCGTGGTCCTTTATACGCCCGGAACCAACGTTCATCTGCATGACGCCAACTTCAATAAGGAGGCGATCGCAAAAGTAAACTGGGTGTACTTAAATCACATTCAGGAAGAGAGCTGCATCATTCAAGATGACATTATCGAGATGCTCGCGAACGAAGAGGAGCCGCACTTCACCTGGAATCCCGGCGGGTGCCAGCTGGATGTTGGCCTCGATGAGCCAAACAACAAAAATCTTCTCGCGCACACAGACCTCGTTCTCTTGAATTACGAAGAGGCGATGCAATTCACAAAAACCGATTCCGTGGAAGAAGCGATCAAAATCATCCTTGAAGTTGGCACGAAAAACGTATGCATCACCAAAGGTAAAGAAGGTTCCATCGCCTCGGATGGGGAAAACCTCTTAAGCTGTCCCGTTATCGCCGACACGAAGGTTGTAGACACTACAGGAGCTGGTGACGCCTTTGGAACCGGAGCCACCTGGGCATTTTTGAGCGGAGAAGACTTGCTGACTGCCGTAAAGGTCGGTACCATCAATTCAGCGAGCGTGGTGAGCGCCATTGGTGCTCAAACAGGACTCCTTACAGACACCGAGATGAAGAAACGACTGACACAAACAAATCTCGCTGTGGATGTCCGACCACTGTAATAAGAAATTCATTTATGTTTTTCTCTCTCATGTATCGGAATTCGGAACTCGGAATTCAAGTAATATGACCGCAATCGAATCCCGGATTCCGAATTCCGGATTCCGATCCTCATCCACTCAATAACACGCATTAACCTTCACCTTCTTCTCTCATGTCAGACGACAAACTCATCCAAGTTCAGGAACTCATTGACTCAGCGATGTCCTCGTTAAAGACAGCCCACGCACTCATGCGCGACATGACGGGCATAGCAGACACAGACCGCGAACGTATTGTTTCGAGGGCAGAATCCATGCCTTCGAGTGGTACCGTGAGCGGGAAGGTAGTCGAAGGAATCTTTGACGGACAGAACATGGTCGACGGAAACGGAGAAACCTATCCCGTCCCAGCGAACTACGCATCCAAGAGCAAGCTCGTGGAAGGAGACGGCATGAAGCTCACGATCACCGACGAAGGAAAATTCGTATACAAACAGATCGCTCCAGTGGAACGCAAGACCATTGTAGGAGTGTTGATCCAGGAAGACGGACAGTACAAAATTCTTACAAGTGGAAAGGTTTACCGTGTCCTGCTTGCTTCCGTTACGTTCTACCGTGCAGAAGTCGGCGATCAGGTAACTATCCTGCTTCCCGCAGAAGGAGAAGCCGCATGGGGTGCCATCGAAGCTGTAATTCCCAAACATATTGCGCAGGCGCAAGCGGTCCAAACCGTGGAAGCGGCATCTGCAGAAACGGGTGATGATGGGGAGATGACACCGGCGGTGGAGGAAGAGTAGATATTTGAAATCCCAAAATTCAAAACCCAAATCCCAAGTACCAGAACCTTGATTGGGATTTGAATCTTGGGTTTTGGGATTTTTTTCCCGCCGTCCCGTTGAGCATCAAATTACCGCTTATGATAGCCATTAATCTACTACTTGACAAATTCGCGTATTTGTATAAAGTATATCAGTCAGGGTTCTTATGCTTTGGCAAGTTCTTTGACAGCATAGGATCAAATGAGTGTAACGGTTTGCCGCATCCTGCATTTCCAATGGGAAGATAGAATGCGGTAAGCCAGGAGCGTGATGTGCTCACGCGTTCCACGCCATGTTGGCGTTTTTCTGAGCACAAGTGGCTTTTATAAAAGGAGAAAGCCATGAGATTGTTCGTTAACCTCGGTCAGTCCCTTCTTAGGGATGATGGTAGTGGTATCCTCGCAGAAGCGAGGGGACACTTCCGGGAGCACACGGATGTGTACGTGCTCGTCATGGAAGATGATCGTCTTCTGCAGGAGGTTGACCTCCCCAGTGGGGTCAGCATCTTAGATGTATCCAAGGAAGGAGTACCGAGTGGGAACTTACCACCCGTGGAGAACGAAGATGTCTTCGTTCTCAATGGGGGAATAACGCCGCAACAAGCAGCGATGTTCCTCCATCTGACGAGCGGAGGAACCGTCGGCAGGTTGGTAAACCTGCAACGTGACGAAATCGTTGAAATTCAAAAGAGAAAGGAGGTGTAAGACCACCGTTCAAGCGAGCCCGGCTCACTACCCATGGCCGCCCCGAGGTATGCTTGTAAAAAAGTCCGTCAGTAATTTCTGGCGAGAGGCCGTTAAATGCCCCGCTCCGGGCCTGGAAATACGGAGCAGCACTCATTTATAGCCTATGCTCTCGAAGCCCTGGTCCACGCGGACTGGGGCTTCTTCATAATGTACGAAAACAAGAAATATGGATTTACATGTAGAGAAGAAAAATCACAAAACTTAAATCCCAAAACACAAGAGTATTCTCAGTCCAAAGCCCCCAACCAGAAAGTTGGGTTTTGGGATTTGATTTTTGGGATTTGAGATTTATCCCCTCACTTCCACGTTGAGCATTCTACCAACATCCGCTACTCTCTCACCCCATGATACGCCTTCGCGATAAGAACGATTCATATATACGTTCTGCCACACCTTTGGAAACACTGCGATATCGCTTCGGCGCACGAGAGGAGGTAGTATCTGGCACTGTCAACCTGTATCTTTGTCTTTACATTCTATCATGAAGGTCCCAGCCCGCATCATCGTGCCCGTGGCATTTGCCGCCTTTCTGGCGGGGATGCTCTTAGTATTCCTATGGTGGCAAATTTCGCAGTCAACGGCCATATTGAGTGATCCGCTCTCCTTCCTGAAACCGGACATGAAAGCGGATATGGCTTCCACTGTCACCGAAGTTTCCATCGACCCGCGCGATAAGGCGTTGATGTATCTTCGAGAAGGAGACCTTCTGGCACTGCGCGGAGAGTGGAAGGAGGCGCAAGTTGCCTACGAAGCAGCCGTGAAAGAAAATGGAGGGCTTCCGGCACTCAGAAAATTGGCGCGCGCGCAGCTGCAGCGACGGGATATCTCCGGTTTGCGTTCGACACTGAATAAGATGCGATCGGCAGGCGCACGGTCTGAAGATTTGCTGCTCTTGGAAAGCATTGTGAGTTTGCGAGCCGGCGAACTGCTGGAGGCACAGGAAATTCTGGAAGGCGCTGCCGACTCACCACAAAAACACTACGGGCTCGCACTTCTTGCCATTATCCAAGGTAATCACGACATCGCACAATCAGAACTCACACACGTCATCAACGGATGGGAACCGGTCTTACGCTCCTATGCGCGCACACTCCAGGCTGCGTACGATGAATTTTTACTCTTCCCGGAAGGATCGAACTTGCATCTGATCACTCTCCTCGCACGCGCACTCGCGCAGTCACAAGAATGCGAACTTGCTTTGCCGCTCCTTGTTCAGGTCACCACTGGTAATGATGACTACCGCGACGCATGGATCGTGCAGGGATATTGTGAACTCGTTACGGAACGTTCCAAAGAGGCACTCGCATCACTTGAACAAGCGTACAACCTCGATCCGCAGAAACCGGAGATTCAGTACTTCCTCGCACGTGCATACAGAGCTCTCGATCAGCATGAGAATGCCATTACGTTCTTTGAGTACGCACTGGCCAATGGCTTCGAGCCCGAATCAGAAATCCGCCGCCTGATTGCCGAGGAAGCATTGGAGAGCGGTAATGCAGCGGTTGCACTTGCACAGTACGACGCTCTCACGCAAATGGAGGATGCCACCTTCGAAATGTTCGAAGGATTTATCACCGCCAGCCTGGCACTTGGCAATCACGAAGAAGCATTCCTTAAGGCAACGCAGGCGACTGCTCGTTGGGCGCAAGACGCTCGTGCTTTTGAACTTCTAGGCTGGGCAAGCATGGAAACCGATCGCACAGATCAAGCGCGGGAAGCGTTCCAGAAAGCGTTGAGCATTAATCCTAATCTGAAGAGTGTGCAGGAGAAGTTGGAGGAATTGAATTGATAGCACGAATGAAAATGGCTGGATGACTGGATGGTTGGATGGCTGGTAGATAATAACACTGCCAGCGTTTGTTAGAGCCATCCAACCATTTGACCATCCAGCCATAAAACAAACTATAAAAGCGGTACTAAACCCTCTAGAGTAAAAGATGTCATATGCATTCCTTCCTCCGCGCACTCGGCATTGTAACAATTGCAATGATCGTCTCAGTCGTAATCCTTGCTGTGCTCATTTCCGCAACGAACACGGTCACAATCATCGAGAGTGTGCCGTCTGATTTCCTGCCTGAGTACCAGACAGTCGCACTATTTTCTAACGTCTCCGAAGAAACACTCAGAAAATTCGAGACTTTGTTCCCGGTGCTTGGAGACATCACTCCGGATGAGACAAAGATAATTGCACTCCTATATATTGATAATGAATTTTTGGTCGCCGAATTTTCCGAAGCAGGTGCAAAATCATCCAAAGGCAGTACCTTCGGCCGTTTTTCTGTATCCGCATCAGATCCACGTACTGAGGCTTTGCTGAAAACTTCCACTCCGCGCCTCAGTTCTTCTTTGCCTTATAAAGAACTTGCACAGGAAGAATCATGGGTTTTCCTCGATCTCTCCGTCCTCCCCCCACCACAAACACTCTCAGAAAAATTCCTTGTAGCATTGATTCCCGATGGGAGTACTCATGCGGCACTCTCTTTTGAAGATGATCGAATTGTGATTTCATTGATAGGAGGTCATCCCATACCCTCGAACGGACTCTCTCCTCTGATCACAAGCACCTTCTCTGGTTCCATGATTACACTGCGCAGTGCAAATGCTTCTCGTGCCTGGGGAAAACTTATCAACGGATTAAAAGACGGAGAACGCAGTTTTTTGGAAGGATCCATCGGCCGCTTGGTTGAAGATAAATGGGGCTCCTCCGTCAGCTTCGCCTACTCTGTTCTCCCAATGCTCCAAAGACCCACCACCATTCACCTCGGAAAGAACGCGTCCGGCGGAATAGTGTTTGCCATTGAAGGAATTGATGAAAACACCAGCGCACTTTCGGATAACATCGAGAGACTTTTTACAGGATTTAGTTCTGCGGTTCCAAACACCAAGGTGACAAAACGCACGTTCGACAGTCGCTTTTCCGCAACTGACATCAGAATTGACGAGGGTGCCATCCGGGAAGACGCCATACAGTATAAAAACTGGGGGATCAAGATTTCGCGTGCTCCCGATGGAAGAGAATTTGCCACCGCAACGCTCGGCTCTACCTTTGTCCTCGCGAATGACTCTGCAGCACTCGAGCAGATTCTTAAACAGAACGCGGCGATCACTCCTCCCACCATTCCCTCTCTGACTAGAACAACCCGACTTGCAGATGGTGTGCTCTCGTTTGATGAAGCTTCACTGCTCCTCAGAGAACTATTTCCCGCCCTGAAACAGGAGTCACTGCCTTCTCTTCTCTCTCATCTTTCTGGGAAGCTGCTGTGGTCAGTTGAACAGAACGGATTTGTGACGACACTGGTTATTGAGTGATTGGTTTGTTGGTTTGTTGCATGAGCGTCTCGCTCATGCATGTACAGGTGTCTTGCCTGTGCATGCGCGAGCAGGATGCTCGCGCAACAAACCAACAAACTACCTGGATTTCATCAATGAAACTCGCTACCCTCGTGCCAATGAAATTCTCCTTCATCAAACCGGCGAAGTACTTCCTTATGCTCTCTGCCACCCTTGTAGGAGTCAGCATAGTTCTGCTGATCTCTCCCGGCCCCACGTTCAGCATCGACTTTACGGGAGGAACGCTCATTGAACTCAAAATCCCCAGTTCATCCACAAAAGACGACCTCTCACAGGCCATGAGTTCACTGATATTCGAAGACGGTTCGAAGATTGACAATGTCTCCTTCTCCGCAACAAAGTCCGAGACGATGCTCATGCGCATGCGAGACTTGACCAACGAAGAGCACCTTGCCCTCATAGACCATCTCACCAAAACTCTGGGGGAAACTCAGGAGCTTCAGTTCACAACCATCGGACCCACAGTCGGGGCTTCACTGAAAAAGCAGTCACTCTGGGCGCTGGGAATCGCGAGTGTCGCAATCGTTCTGTACATCGCGTTTGCATTTCGCAAGGTTCCCAAGCGATTAAGCCCTTGGAGGTTCGGCATCATCGCGGTTGTTACACTGCTGCATGACGTAATTATTACCGTCGGCATCTTCGTGATATTAAGCCGGTTCACTTCATTTGAATTTGATACGTTGTTTGTAACGGCGCTCCTGACAATCCTGGGATATTCGGTTAACGACACGATTGTCATCTTCGATCGAATCCGGGATAACTTACTCAGCAGCAACAGAGGGGAAGAATTTTACATTGTTGCGGAGCGAAGCCTGCATCAGAGCATCAGAAGATCATTTAACACAAGTATTTCTACTCTCATAATGCTTTCCGCATTATTCCTCCTAGGATCCGAGAGTATCCGGTGGTTTGTGCTCACGCTAATTGTGGGAGCGGTGATTGGAACATACTCCTCGATTTTTCTCGCGACACCGCTTTTGGTGTATTGGAGGAAAAAATACTAGCTTCATTAGAATGGCCCGCGCCCGGGAACGGGCGCTCTCGTTTTATTATTAATTCAACAAACGAGAGCAGCCCTTCGTGGCTGCGGGCCATTTGATTCGCTTATTTATTGAAAAAGAGACCTTTTTATTTTCGAATCAACTAATCAGCGAATAAGCTACGCAGCAATGACTACTAAATCCACCGCTCCCAAAAAGGACAAATCCGGCCGAACCACTTTTACCATCACCTTCACCAAAGAAGAAATCACCCCTGCAGAAGAATCGGCTCTTAAGAAACTGGGAAGTGCCATGAAGATCGAAGGATTCCGACCGGGCAAAGTGCCTCTGGAAATGCTGCGCGATAAAGTGAGCCCCGATCAACTACTGGAAGAAACCATCCGTGCTCTCCTTCCTGATACCATCAAACGTCTCACGAAAGAAAATGAGATCAGGCCCATCACTCCACCTAAAATAGAAGCACAGAACCGCGAACCGCTCACATTACAAATTACGTTCATCGAACACCCGGAAGTGACGGTCAGGGGGGTAGACAAAATCAAAGTTGAGAAGAAACCGGTGAAAGTGGACGACAAAGATATTGAGCGCACTCTGGACTACTTCCTCGAACAGCACATGACCACGAAGGATATTCTACGCAGCGCAAAGAAAGGTGATCGCATTACTATGGATTTTCACGGAGAAGACAGCGATGGCAAAGAAATCGACGGTATCCGCACGACAGGCCATCAGGTGATTCTGGGAAGCAACACGCTGATCCCAGGATTTGAAGAAGAATTGGATGGAATGGAAAAGGCGGACAAGAAAACGTTCACAATTACCTTTCCCGAGGAATACCATGCCCAGCACCTCCGGAAGAAACCCGTCACCTTTCATGTGAAAGTGACAAACGTGGAAGAAGTATTCAAGCCAAAACTTACTGACGCTTTCGTACAGCAACATCTGGACGCGGATTCGGCAGAAAGCTTCAAGAAGCGCGTACGCGAATCAATGCAACAACAGGAAGAACGCATCGCCGATCAGAAGCGTGAGCAGGAACTTCTGGAAAAAATTCGCAAAGCAACCAAAGTAGAACTCGCCCCAGAGCTCATAGAAGAAGAAGAGCGCGATCTTTTCGAGAATTTTGCACGAGAGCTAAAAGAACGAAATTTTGAACTGAGTGATTGGATGAAGAAGATGAAAAAGAAACCCGAAGACATCAAGGCTGACATGAACAAGCAGGCAGTTGACCGATTAACATTACGCCTTGGCATTCAACACCTAGCAGACGAAAAAGGAACTGACCTTACAGACAAAGAGATGGAACAAGCGGTTGCAGAATTTCTCGCTCCTTTAGAACCCGAGCAACGTGCGAAGATCGAACCGATGTACCAGAAAGGAATGCAGGGTTGGCATCAATTGAAATGGCAAAAGAGGGTTGAAAAGCTTATTAAATTGATGTTGGAGTAATAAATAGCAATTAGCAATTGGCTTATTAGCAATTAGCTAACATGCTAATAGCTAAATGCTAATTGCTAGACCTTCCACCACGCCTTAATCTTCTTATCCGGATTCGCTTTCTTCATCATCCTGCATCCTTCCCTGTGAATCACCACTTCACCTGAGCGATTTATAACCCCCATAATTTCACCTTTTTTTCCAACATCCGGTTTGCATCCTTTCGAAAAACGGATTGGCATGGGAAGGCCTCCTTCCAATTCAACCGGATTTCTCATTCGTTGCTGCCTGGGGGGCGTTCGCCTTACTTGCCTCGGTTGCGAAAAATCATGATCACGCAGTGCTTCCAGATGCGGAAAAAGCGAGACCGCATTCTGCGATCCCTGCCCTACTTTCATAAGAAGATCCTCACGTCGCGCTAATGGGAGAACATCTCCGTCATACACACGAAAAATGCTCAAGTCGCTATCGAGTGGCGAGAGGGAACGTTTGGTAAGATCTGCATTTACCATCTCGCGACCTTTTGCAATAAATTCATTGCGACGCTGGAGGTAGAGGTGGCGCTTCAATTTCGAACGCGAAGATGACATTTTTAGAAGCTGCATCCACTGTGGAGAGGGCTTTGGCGTTCTGTACTTTAGAATCTCGACTACATCTCCGTTCTCCAGCTCATGATCGAGTGGCACAATCGATCCATTCACGCGTGCAGAACGAAACGATAGTCCCAGATCCGTGTGCACTTGGAATGCGAAATCGAGTGGCGTGGAACCTTCCGGAAGCTCCACGATACCTCCTTTGGGTGTGAACACATAAATCTGATCGGCCAGCGTTGGCTCTTGTCCGGTCTCTTCGTGTACCGACTCCTGAACAGAAAGCATCTTCTTGAGTTGTGTCTGCTCCATCGCATGGCGCGTGGCGCCATACTCCTTGTAACTCCAATGCGCCGCAACTCCGTACTGTGACTCGCGGTGCATACGATTCGTACGCACTTGCACTTCCACAAAGATATCATTCGGGGCCTGCGGAAGCTGCACGAGTGTGGTATGCAGACTCTGGTATCCGTTCGGTTTTGGAAAAGCAATGAAATCTTTAAAGCGATTCGCCATCGGGCGCCCCAATTTGTGAATCAGCCCCAAAGCTTGATAGCATTCTTCCGTCCGATCAACAATCACGCGAACAGCGAAGAGATCATAAACATCCTCAATAGAGGAGAGACCTTTTGAATTCAGTTTACGGAAGATACTGTAGGGTTGCTTTTCCCGCCAATCAATCTTCACAGGAACACCGTTATTGGAGAGATATGATTTTAATTCTGCAGCCATGTTCTCCATAAAATCACCATGCAGACCGCGCAACCGATTGAGTTGTCCGGAAATGTGCTCTGCGTCAGACGGATAGCAAATAGGGAATGCCCTCTTTTCCAATTCTTGCTTCAAGCTGTATATACCAAGTCGCGATGCAACCGGTGCATATAAACGCAAGACATCACTTGCAATACGTTTAATGCGTTCTTTACCAATTCCATCTGCATTGTCCAGAAGATGACAATGATCAGCGAGAGTAATCAGAATCGTGCGAACATCATCGGATACGCTCAAGAGCATCAAGCGCAAGTCATCAATGGAGTTGCGGCTCCCTTCAATGGTTATCGATGAGATCAGATGCACCCCACTCACCAGTGAACGAACTGTAGGACCAAATCGTTCTTCCAGCTCTGTGAGTGAGAGCCCGTTTTCGAAAACTATATGATGAAGGATTGACGCAATGATCGTGTCTTCATCGGGCTCAAATGGAAGCAGGAGTTCCAGTACTCCTGCCGCATGGGAATAAAGGCTGACACCAGTGCGATGTTCCTCCTCACCATACACTTCGCGCGCACATCGAAATGCGCTTACGACACGGTCGATGTCGAAGCTAGGATTGACCTTCGCAACACGTTCGAGAAGCACAGAGATGTCGGCAACAGTTTTTTCCATCAGGATGGGCAATCTTACTCCCTTGAGCCCATTTAGGGCAAGAATTTAAGGAAGAGAAGTGGATTGAAACAGTACAACTGGCTAATAGAATAGAAAAGATGAGGGGGGAATAAATCCCAAATCCCAAAAAACAAATCCCAAATTCCTAAGTCGTAAGTTTTTTATGTTTTGGGTTTTGGGTTTTGGGTTTTGGGACTTTCACCTTATCTCTCAATCAGTATCGTTACTGGTCCATCATTAGTTAAATCAACTTTCATGTACGCACCAAACTCCCCTCCCTCTACTTTTTTTACACCACGATTTTTTAGCTGATCTATGAAGTACTCATATAATTTTTCAGCCTCCTTTGGGTCTGCTGCTTTCGTGTAGTCCGGACGATTCCCCTTCTCAAGCCGTCCGGCAAGTGTGAACTGAGAGACGACGAGTGCTTCTCCTCCAACGTCTAACAAAGATCGATCATTAATCTTTCCGTCTTCTCCTTGGAAGAGTCTGACGTTTACAACTTTATCAGCTAACTTCTGAGCCTGCTCCTCACAGTCTCCTTCCATGACCCCAAGGAATAAGAGGTATCCTTGACCGGTTTCGCCAATGACGGAGTTATCGACCGAAACCTTTGCCTTAGTGACTTTTTGGAGGAGAAGGCGCATAGGATTAGGTTATAGGTTTTAGGTTTTAGGTTCTAGGACTTACATAACCCACCTATAACCTAACACCAAACACCCTATCTGGAATAAATTTGACAAAATACAAGTTCATACAACAATTCAAGCGCAGATTCCTTGACTCTACTCTAACTCTGAGTAAACTTCCATTCCGACCGAAGACCGAGGGCATTAGGCCGATGGCCGAAGGTAAGTCCCTCCGAGGCATACAGCATCGACCATTTGGCTCCGGCTTAGTGATTCGTGTCGTCTGCCTCGCTGGTCTCCCGGTCGTAAAAAGTCCCGGGGGATTTTTTTATCACTACTTAAGCAACTCTCTTCCCGACCGATGTTAAATGTTAATTGTTAACTGTTAACTGTTACACCATGGCTTTAACTCGTAAACAGAAAGAGGCCCAAGTAAAAGATCTGACAGACAAATTCAAGTCTGCGCAGTCCGTTATGTTCGCACACTACATCGGGCTCACCGTAGCCGAGGTGAGCGAACTCAGGGCAAAACTCAAGGAACAAGATTCCGAAATGCAAGTGGCCAAGAAGACGCTTCTCAAGATTGCAGCCAAAGAAGCCGGAATGCCGGAGATCGATGCGGACGTGATTACAGGACCCGTCTCCTGCATCTTCAGTACTCTGGATCCCCTATCCGGAGCACAGATCGCATTTAAATTTGGAAAAACTCACAACCAAGTTCAGATTCTTGGTGGCATCTTCGATGGCAAGATTTTAACTAAGAATGAAGCAATCGAACTTGCCAAGATGCCAGGCCGCACAGAACTGCTTGCAATCTTTGCGACTATGATCCAATCACCACTCGTTACATTTGCTGGTATGTGCAGCTCACCACTGAGCGGATTCGCACGCGCCGTCAGCGAGATTGCGAAAAAAGGAGGACTCTCTGAAGAGGATAAAAAAGAAAAAAAGGAAAAAAAGGATGAAACAGCAGATGTTTCAAAAGCTGAACCTGAATCAAACTCCGAACCTGCTGAGCAAGAATCCTCTGCATCTTCTGAATCCTCAGATAAAGAAGACGCGTAACTTTTCCCTTTTTACTTTACACTTTTCACTTTTCTTTTCCCCCTAATAATTATGTCAGACGAAGCAACCGCTACAGAAGAAAAAATCTCACTCGCAAAAGAGGAGAAGGCTGTGATCGATGCTCTAGAAAAGCTTAATGTCGTCCAGCTAAACCATGTCGTAAAGTTCATGGAACAGGAATACGGCATTTCCGCTTCAGCCCCCGTGGCCGTTGCCGCAGCGCCCGGTGCTGCAGGTGGTGGTGATGAGGGTGACGCGGTGGAAAAGAGTAATTTCGATGTCGAGCTCACCGAAGCCGGCGGCCAGAAAATCGCCGTGATCAAGGTAGTACGAGAAATCACAGGTCTTCCACTCGGTGAAGCCAAGGCAGCAGTCGATGGTGCTCCCAAGGTCATCAAAGAAGGCGTGCCGAAAGCAGAAGCTGAGACAATGAAGAAGAAGCTGGAGGAGGCGGGTGCAACCGTAACTTTGAAATAATCATTTCGAAGATTCCAATTGGCCCAATGATTACGTCCTTGGGTTTTTTGGTGATACAACAATCGTGGAGGGGTCCGCGCTCCACGGGGGGTAAAGGGGCAAATGGGTGGGGGTTGGCGCGCGGTGATTTTTCCTTTGCTTCTTTCTTTTGTATGGCAGACAAAAGTAAAGAAGTTGACAAAAAGCCTTAGGCTAAAACAGCAGAAGACGATACAATTAGACCGATATATGGATAAAACTCAGCAATCCCCCTGGCTCGTAATCACCCTCGTGATCGTTGGTATGATGATCGGCTACGCACTCGTGATTCATCCAGGTGTGATACCAACTACGGCTTCAGGAGAAAGCTGCCCTCATAAGGAACTCTGCAAGAATGGCCAAGGATGTGGCTGCAATGGTGCTGCAGATTGCGAGAAAGGAAACTGCGCTGGTAACTGCCCAGGTCGCGGGGCATAATGCGCACCATGCGCTTCGCATTTCTCCGCTCAAAGAATTTTTGGATTGCATTCATCCTCGCAGGGCTTTTCTTTGGACTATTTTTTACATGGCAACTTGGAGTGTGGAGTGGAATCATCCCTACCCTTCTACGTCCTGAGCCCACTCAAGAAGAATATATCTTCACAAGTGTCATCATTTTTCTCTTCGCGCTTAATATGGGTCTCTTCTCTTGGAGAAGGAAATATGGCTCTTGCCCGACTGGAACACGCCGCGCAGGTACTCTCGCGGGCATCATGACAGCAGTAACACTTTGTTGTCCTGTCTGCATTCTGATACCCATTTCGCTCTTTGGAGTAGGTTTCTCCTTGGCTGCACTCGGACCATACCTGCCCCTGCTTCGCTTTATCGCGATTATTCTGCTTGGGACGAGTACACTGATGCTATGGCCGAGGAAGGTATGAGTGTGAACGTCTTTGTTGTTGTGAAACGAAAAACATAGGAAGGTGACCAAAGAAACCAAGGAATCCAAAGAAACCACGGGGCATAGTAATGCTATTCCTTATGGTTTCTTCGGTTTCTTCGGATTCTTTGGTTTCCTTGTGTCCTAAAGCTTCACTAAGCTACACACGCTTATCCCATGAAATCCCGCTTCATCGAAATCGACCTCCTGCGCACACTCGCCATAGTTATGATGGTGATTTATCACACAGGATACGACCTCGCATTCTTTCATGGTTTCGACTTTAACCCTCTTACCGGAGGATGGAAGCTCCTCGCACGCTCTACCGCGACATTATTTCTGCTACTTGTCGGAATCAGCTTCGTGATTTCGTGGGAACGCAATCCCCGATTCACAAAAATACTCAAACGCGGCCTCACAATACTCGCATTCGGAATGCTCATCACTTTTGTCACCTATTTCTGGGCCCCTGAGACGTACATCCGCTTCGGCATCCTTCACATGATCGGCGTAAGCATGATGTTACTCCCATTTTTCAGAAAAATGAGAGAGTTCAATGCACTGATAGGACTAGTAATCCTTCTGAGTACAGCCACGATTCTTAATTCTAAATTTTTAATTCTAAATTCTGAATTATTTCTTCCTTTCGGAATAACTCCCCCCAACTTCTTAAGCTTAGACTACTACCCCCTCCTACCATGGTTCGGTGTAGTTTTAATCGGCCTAGCACTCGGAGACTTCTTCTATATTCGATCAAAAAGGATTCCAAAACCAACAAATCGAATACTTAAACTATTGAGTTTCCCCGGTAAGCACGCATTAATCATCTACCTCATCCACCAACCCATCATCATCATCTCCCTTTCCTTCATCTTCACCCTCTACAAGTTCCCGTAATACTTTAGGATAATCTGTTAAGAGAACCCCTAGAATTTTTTCATTCGCACAAGACTGCCCCGAGCCCGGACAATGTGGTAGCGATCCTCTCGGTCTTGGACACTCGCCTGAGTTTCCTTTAAGTTTACTCATATATAGACAATACATACTAATAATACCAACCTCAAGACACATTTTGGAGTAAATTGTCAATTATCAATTATCAATTGTCAATTTATTCGCTACAATGTCTTCAATGTTTACCGTCCGCAAAATTGAGGGGAGCAAGCGCCGGCGCTCTCCTCCTATGAAGTCCATCATCGGCTGGGGAGCGGAACTGAGCCGCCCCCTCTTGCACTGGTATGAAGATTGGAAGGAGCGACGCGAGAAGGAGAGGAGACAAGAAGAACGCGTGCGCATGCTCAAGCGTGTTCTGATCATGCTCGTATCAGTATTTGTCGCATTCCTGATTATCGCAGGGCTAGCCAAAGCTCTCTTCTCGATACAGATACTGAATTTTTCCCAGCTCGCTTCGATTACAGGATCAGCCCCGGTTGCAGACGAAAACGGATTCACAAATATTCTGCTGATGGGACAGGGGAACGAAGATCATGATGGAAAGGATCTGACAGATACCATCATGCTGGCGAGCATCGATACACAAAATTCTAAGAGCGCTGTGCTCCTCTCCTTCCCGCGCGACCTGTACCTGCTCCAGACCGAAAAGATGGGCAAGGGCAAACTCAATACGTTCTATCGTGATTACAAAGGATACCTCAAGTACATGAAGGACATGTCAGACGAGGTTGCGGCCGAGGAAGCGCTCAAGGAAATCGGCGCAGAAATCGGGCGGCATATGGAATTGCCGATTCACGGTGTCATTAAAGTTGACTTTATAGCGTTCACCGAAGCGGTGGATGCACTCGGTGGAGTCGATATTGAAGTTCCTTACGACATCATCGATCCCGAGTATCCAGACGAGAACTTCGGATACGATCCATTCGAAATTTACAAAGGACCCAATCATCTGGACGGAGCAACTGCTCTTAAGTACGTGCGCAGCCGGCACACAACCAGCGACTTCGATCGCTCCGCACGCCAGCAGCAGCTACTGCGCGCCCTTGCACAGAAGGCAAAGGAAGAAGGATTGGTGAAAAATCCCGGAACGCTCCTCAGTTTCCTCAAAATCTACAACGATAATGTGGAGACGACACTATCTACGAGTGAGATGATTGGTCTTCTGGCCCTTCTGAAAGACTTAGACAAAGAGCGCGTGATCACAATGCAACTGAGTGACCGAAATGCATTGTACGATAGCTTCATCGAACCGGGCGGTTTCCTGTATACACCTCCGCGCGAACTTTTTGATGGAGCTTCAGTCCTGCTTCCGGTTTCGATTCCGGAATTCCCCGTCACCTGGAAACAGATTCTGGCCCTTAAGCAGCTTTTGTTCCATAGCCGATCGGTGTATCTGGATAATCCTACGATCTCTGTTCTCAACGCAGGTGCAGCTTCAGGAATCGCACGTAAACTTGCAAACGAACTGACACGCTACGGCTTTAATGTTGAAGTCATTGAAAATGCTTCACTTGAAAAACAGGAGGAATCCTTTGTTGCTACACTCAAAGAAGAAGTCGAAGAAGTAGAAGAAACTCATGATGATTTGGGGCTTTTCTTCGCATCTCTCTTTAAGATCAAGACACTCCCCATGCCATCTGAACTTTCACCGGAAGAAGTGCGCTCTGTCACAATTGTTCTTGGAAAGGATTACTCCTATCGTCCTCTACAGTCTCTCATCTCCGCCGAATGATACGCCTTCGCGATATGCACAGTGGCAACGTCCTTCCTGTTGATCATAAAGGGATACTGAGATCTCGCTTCGGCGCATGGGAGGAGAAAGCACTTGAACTCCGAAACTGGTATTTTTATTTTTGTTTTCTGGTATGACCCCCCGCGACATCATTGCCAAGGCTTGGGCCATTACCAAGAAGGAGCGCAAGCTTCGTCGTTGGGGATATACTGCCGCGATCGCGGAAACGCTACTGAACATCAAACTGCTGATCTATCAGACCTGGTTTGTTATCTCTTACATGCATGGCGATCCCATCGGCTTCTTTACCGTGGAAGCTACATTGATGAAACACGTACCGATGTGGTTCTTCGTGACGTTTATTTTCTTACTCATCATCATAATCATCATCGAGTGGCTCTACCCGAACTTTGCGCGGGGAGCCATCATTGGTTTGGCTGCCAAATCGTACAAGAAAGAAGAAGTGAAGGGCGGGTTGGTGCTGGCTGTATACAACTTCTTCCCGATCTTTGCGATCCACGAAATATTCTTCTTAAGTAGGCTCACCGTCCTAATCACCATCTGCTCCATCGTTCTTCGCTACGGTGGAGGCGTAGCCCCGTTTGTAATCTTCTTTCTAGTAACATTCTACATCTTCTCGAACATCATGCTCTTCTTCTGTATCTTTGCGGAAGAAGCAGTTGTCATCTGTAGAGATGAAGATAACAATCGCATTGGAGTCGGGCGCGCCCTTAAGCAGAGCCTCAAGCTGGTAATCAGCTACTTGAGCCAAATCGTGTTCTTGTTGCTCCTCTTCTTCATGATCGTCCTGCGGGTAGTGCTCAATGCGGCTATGGTCTTCCTTATTCCGGCAATCGTGATAGGTATTGGCCTCGTTCTTGCAATCCTCGTCGGAAAGGTTATCGGTTACACCATCGCCATATTCATCGGTCTCGCTCTCGTTGGCGTTGCCAGCTACTTCTTCGCGTATCTCGCAATCTTCAAACAGACAGTGTGGACGATTACCTTCATGGAGCTCTCTAAGAAGAAGGATTTGGATGTGATTGAGTTGGAGGAGGAAGAAGAAGACAAGCCACAAAATGAAGATAGTGTGGGAGAATAATAGAAAGCTATTCGTATACATGACAACGAACAGAGGCACTTGTCTCCCTCAACCTCTATTGACTGTGCACGATCGTACACCTATCATGGTGGACGTCTACCCACCGACTTGTCCCCCGTAGTCCGCCGCAGGCGGACGAAGGTGGAAGTACCGCGTACGCGGGACGAAGGTGGGCTTCCCTCCCCCCCCACCATGCCATGACCTCCGCCACTCTTACCCCCCATCAACGCACTGTTCTTAATTACATCCGTGAGTTCCAGACAAAGCGCGGCTACTCACCTTCCCTCTCGGACCTCGCGCTTGCGTTCGGAGTGCGATCCAAGAATGCTGTTGCAAAGGTTGTAAATGCTCTGGAACGCGAGAAGCAAATCGAGAAAGATCCGAAGGGTCGCATCAAGATTATTGATTTGATCCCCATGGATGATCGTCCTGAACCCATGGTGCTCCCCCTCTTCGGACCCATCTCGGCAGGATTTGCCGCACCGGTCGAGGAACAAGCAGAGGAAATGGTAACGTTGGACGACTACATGGTGAAGGATAAGGATGCGACTTTCCTTCTTCGGGTCAAAGGAGACAGTATGATCGATGCAGGCATCTTCGAGGGGGACCTGGTGATTGTGGAACGCGGGAAGGAACCGAAGGTCGGTGACATTGTTGTTGCGATTCTCGACGGAGAATTTACTTTGAAACGATTGAAGAAGAGCAAGGGCAAATTCTACCTGCAAGCGGAGAACCCTGAGTACCCCGATATGTATGCGATGGAGGAATTGCAATCGGCCGGGGTAGTGCAGGGGGTGATAAGGAAATATTGAAATTGTCTATGACCATTACACACGATGAGAAAAGGCGATATCAACTAATACAAGAAGCTGATGTTGAAATCCTGGAATCTGTTCACAACATGGAACAAGTGGAAAACCTTAGTAATGATAAACAATTTCTTCTGCAATTTCTACGAACACAGCTGGAAGATGATTGGCGTGCACCATGTTTAGAAATACTATTGGAATGGAAGAAATATAAACACCTACCACCTTCGGAACGATGGAATCACATGAAAGAGGTACGTGAGAAATGGTGGCACCCAAAACGATGACATTATTTCGTGAAAAATACAGGGTCGAATCCACGCGTCTACAAGGACGAACGTACACGGAAAATGGCATGTATTTCATCACAATATGTACCA
The DNA here is from genome assembly GCA_043819035.1 of Patescibacteria group bacterium. Lineage (GTDB taxonomy): Bacteria > Patescibacteriota > Gracilibacteria > Peribacterales > Peribacteraceae > UBA2144. The sequence continues at coordinate 21,632 of JBDRFD010000001.1, forward strand.
AAAACCGTGAATGCGTATTCGGTGAAATTCGAAACGGGATCATGGGATTATCGGATATTGGGAATGTGTTGGCAAACAATTTGCAAAAAATTGAACGTCTGCGTTATTACATCACATTGGATCGATGGATTGTTATGCCAAATCATATTCATATGATTTTGTGGATTAATCGGAATCCGCCGATCGACAATTTTATACACGGATATCAATTAAAAATGAAATATGTTTGTTATTTGCACGGTAGAGACGCGCCATTGGCGCGTCTCTACGACGCGTATAACAAACATATTTCCGTGTCATCGAACCACAAATCATTTAAATCACGTTTACACCCACATTCCATCGGATCAATTATCGGCCAATTCAAAACGGTGTGCACGAAACGCATCCATGCCATGGGATATCCCGATTTCGCGTGGCAATCACGATTCTATGACCACATCATCCGCGATGAAAAATCGTTGTGGTCGATCAGACAATACATTCGAAATAATCCCCTGAAATGGGAACGTGATAGAAACAATCCTGATCTTCCAGATACACCATGATCGCTCATATCGACTGCGACGCGTTCTTCGCATCCGTTCTTCAACGTCGCAACCCTCGTCTCAAGGGAAAACCAATCCTAGCACTTGGCATGGGAGGTGGATTTGTAATCGCGGCAAGCTATGAGGCCAAAGCAAAAGGAGTGCGAACCGGCATGCGACTTATTGAAGCACGCAAACTGTGCCCGGAAGCGAATCCCATCGTCTCGGATTTCCTCGAATCCTGTGTCGTCTCCGACCGCATTGAAAAAATTCTGGAAACCAAGTGTCCGCGGGTCGAAAAAATGTCTGTCGACGAGTGGTTTTTGGATTTGACTACATGTGTGGGAGGACTCCCGAAAAATTTGGACAAGTGGGCACAATCTGTACAGAGTGAGGTGACTAAAAAGATCGGTATTTCTATCTCTGTTGGCATTGCCCCAACCAAATTGCTCGCAAAGATGGCGAGTGAATACCGCAAACCCGCAGGTATCAGCATCGTTGACGAAGAAGGAAGCCTGACGATCGAACAGTTCCTCAAAGATCGTCCGGCTCCAGCTATTCCAGGAATCGGCTCCAAACGCCAATTGCATGCGGATTCTTACAACTGGAAAACCGCATGGGATATTGCCAATGCTCCAAAAGACATTATCAAACGATTATTTGGAAAACCGGGGCTAGAGATGCAGGAAGAATTACTGGGCACACCGGTCGAGGACATTATCTGCGACCCCGAGCCACCCAAATCCATCTCGCGCTGCAGAAGTTTCCGCGCAACAAAGGACCAAAGCCGCATATTCGGCTATTTCCTACAACACTTAAGCTACTGCATACTCAGAATGCGTTCACATAAGCTTGGATGTAAGGAAGTAATGGTGTGGTTACGCGATGATGCGTACCTTCACAGCGGACGACCTCGCAAATTACCGCAAGTGATGGACACCGAAGAACAGATTCTCCCCTACGCACGCTGGTGCTTCCGGAAAATCTGTGAGGAAGGCAAATCCTACACTCAAATCGGTGTCGCGCTTCTTAAATTGCACCCCGCCGGCGAAGCGCAGTACTCATTGTTTGAAGAACCGGAAAGAACAGATGATGCTGAACGCGTACAGAAGTCACTTGATGCCATTCGCGAACGGTACGGCCGTGATGCGATTGTGCGCGGACCCGGGATCACAATTGAGAAACGTCATAAAAAGAAGAAGGCAAATGAACCGGATATGTATGGGAATATCCCAACCGTTCTGTGAATAGCCAGTATCTACTATTCGCCTACTTGTACTGAATACATTGAAGTATTCGTGCGAATAGTACCCATATGGGATGTCGTACTACTTGAATGCCCTAAAAGTATTCTCCTATTCGTGCGAATAGTACCTATATGGAACGTTGAACTATTTAAACCTTACGTGCGAAAGGTCTACCAAATACACATGAAGTAATCGTCTATTCGTGCGAATAGTTCCTACGACCAACCAATAGTAAAAAAGTAATTGCTCAAATACTTTACTAATAACCGGTAAAAACAAGTATTAACCTAACACTCTGATACGCTCTTCGAGCTTCGCAAGTTTCTCCTGTGCACTCTCCAGCTTTTCGCGCTCCAAAGCAATCACCTCCTCCGGAGCACTGCCTACAAACTTCTCATTGCCCAATTTACTATGAATACTCTTTAGGAACTTCTCCAAACTCTCCTTTTCTTTTGCAAGCTTCGCCTTTTCCTTCTCAAAGTCGATTACGCCCTCCAAAGGAACGTGAACTTCTACTCCTTTAAGGAACATACTCGCTGCATTCTCGTGACTTTGTGAATTTGCATCAATAGTCAATGAGCTTAACCGACCCAATCGAATGATGTGATCGCGTTGCGATTCCAAAACATCTCCGTATTCCTTTGTGTGAATGATAACTTCAAGCTTTTTGCCCTGATCTACCCCACTGTCAGCTCTGATACTGCGAATTGCTGTGATCACATCGATGACAACTTGCAATTGATCTGCCTCTTCGCCATGACCCGTAGCAAGAACTGTCGGTGATCGCTGGAGTATCAGCATATCAGACTCTTTATACTTGAAAGACGACCAAAGCTCTTCTGTTACAAACGGACAATACGGATGAAGAAGAGTCAATATTTCGCGCATTGCAAAAATGAGAAGCTGCGGATTGGGCTCGCCTTTGGAAAGTTCCAAATGCCAATCGCAGAAGTAATCCCATACAAAACTATAGAGGTTCTCCCCAACCTCACTTAATCGATATCGTTCCAATCCTTGTATGACATCTGAACGCAACTTAAATAATTTATAATTTAGGGCTTTGTCAGCCAAACTTTTTAATTCAAATTCGTCGATCTTAACATTCTGTGGATCAACATCTAATTTTTCACAAGTCATAAGAATAAACCTACTCGCATTCCACAGTTTATTTACAAAGTTTCTGTACCCTGCGATCTTTTCTTCAAAGAGTCGTGAATCATTCCCTGGGCTTTGTCCAACAATCATGGAGAGTCGCAATGCATCTGCTCCGTATTTCGAAATAATATCGAGCGGATCAATCATTGTCTCCGGATCAGATTTGCTCATCTTTGCTCCATCGCGAGTACGGATTAAACCGTGCAAATAGACTGTTTCGAATGGTATTTGACCAGTTGCATACGTCGTCATCAGGATCATCCGCGCCACCCAGAAGAACAAAATGTCGTACCCAGTCTCCATTACGGAAGTTGGATGGAACTTCTGGAAATCTGGGCTCTTCTTAAGTAATTCCTCAAGTGACAAAGAATTATCCTCAGCAAGTTCAGGATCAATGAGAGTACTCCAAGTCCACAGACCAGAACTAAACCAGGTATCTAAGGTGTCGGGATCCTGTTCCCACCCCTTTCCTTCGGGCGCTTGTACTCCCACATGCATCTCTCTGCTGTCTTTCCCCTCCTTGTACCAGACCGGAATGCGATGTCCCCACCAGATCTGACGAGAGATGCACCAATCACGCAGGTTGTCGATCCAGTGGAAGTACACTTTCTCGAACCGATGAGGAATGATCGTAATGTCCTTACTATGAATTACGTCTTGCATCACTTCTTTGAGACTCATATTCATTTTCTTCCATTTGATCACAGACTTATTAACGTCGATGAACCACTGCTCTTTTATTTGTGGTTCCACTTTTCCTTTTCCACGATAACTAACTGCAATTCTGTGCACGTAGTTCTCATATGTGCTTACCAGTAATCCCTTCTTATCCAACTTTTCGATAATCTTTGTCCGCGCTTCTTCGATCGGCATACCTGCAAACTCCTCTGCGATGGGCAGGAGCTTCCCTTCGAAGTCGATAATCTGCTCCTTATCCAGCTTATGACGCTCCGCGAGGTCAAAGTCGGTGTGATCATGCCACGGTGTTATCGTCATGCAGCCAGTTCCAAACTCCATATCAATTACTTTGTCTTTGATGATGGTCGCAATGATCATTCCGTTGATCCACTCGCATTCAAATTGATCCCCATTCTCATATTTCTCATATCGTGGATCATCAGGATGCATAACAACATACTTATCACCGAACTTAGTCTCTGGGCGAGATGTGCCAATCTGAAAAGGACCGTATTGGAACGTGTAGAACGGCACCTTCTCTTCAACATATTCAATCTCATCATCAGACACAGTTGTCTGCATCTTTGGATCCCAGTTTACAATCCGGTGACCTCTGTAAATCAATCCGTCTTTGTACATCTTGGTGAAGACTTCGTTCACACAACGGTTGAGCGACGGATCCATCGTGTACCTCTCGCGCGACCAATCACAACTCGCACCCATTTTTCTCACTTGAGAACGAATGGTGTCCTGACTCTCATCCACAAAATGCGCGATACGCTTGATGAGCTCCTTCCGACCAAGCTTTGCACGTGGGTCCGGAATCCCCTCTTCCTTCTGAATCTTTTTGATTACAACACTCTCCGTAGCAATCGCAGCATGATCTGTACCCGGAAGCCACAATGCTTCCTTCCCCTGCGCACGTGCAAACCGGATAAAGATGTCTTCCAACGCGAGCATCACCGCGTGACCCAAATGCAGCTGCCCCGTTGCATTCGGTGGAGGCATACTGACAGTGAATGGCTCCTTGTCACTTGATGAATCTGCCTTAAATGCACCGCTTTCCTCCCACATAGCATAAATCCGATCCTCTACAGCCTTTGGATCATATGTTTTAGGAAGCATCATTCATGCAGTAAAACAACAAATGCGGCTTGCCCGGCGTAGCTCCGAGCACGGCAGGAGCGAAATCGGTTCTTCTGTGGAGGCCGGAGCGTAGGCCTTGGGGAGCATTTGTGCAGAGTGTACAAGAAAAAGCAATACGAGGAAGGTAAGAGTTATACATTTTGACTCTGTATTGGTTTAAGAGTAAAAGACAATAGTTGTTGCATGCTTGTTATCACCTTTACCTTTGGAGGGATCTGCTTATGGGCGGTTTCGAGGTTCTGAACTAGGGCAAGAAGAAGACTGGGTGACACTGCCACCAGCCCTAATAGCAGTTAAAGCAGGTATATGGTTGGCCACAATTAACCATCACCTGCTTAAGAACAACAGCAACGACGAGAATGGAGGACCCTGTGGTCGGTCCTCCAACTTTTTCACACATAAAAAATGACCGCCTTTGTTTTGTATGCTGTTTTGTTTGACATCACCCCCATCCCCTCTTCTTTTTTATTTAACATTGTAAAGGCTCTTATGTAATACCTATCACATTCTCCCATAAAAAAGGAGAGGGGGAGCTTCGTTGCACATACACCGAAGTTTGTGCAAGTAAAGCTCTCCTCTCCTTCGCCAACACTGCTTAGAAACATTAAACGATACTGTAGCTTTTTAAATATTCAGCGAAGGAGAGGGGATGGGGGTGAGGTCTTAGAGGTCTCATATAAAAAATGACCGCCGGTTAGGCGGTCACCAATGAGAGAAAGAACAATAACTTCTTAATTCGAAGCCGCTGCATTATAAGAAGCTACAAAACAATTGCAAGGAATTTGTGACAAAAAACACTGATTCCGCTAGACAAATCAAATAGAATAAACTAGAATTTTGTACCTAATGATAGGAAAGCTCTTTAATTTCGGCACCAGCATAAAAGAGAGAAGGTTACTACGATACTCATCAAACTTAGATAGGTTCGTAGGCACTGCATCTGATTATGATTATTTAAATCCATTCGAAGCCGTTGCAGGAGCAACACACATCGTGACACAAGGATTTGGTCTCGATCCTGCCATCAGAGATGCGGCACGTGCGATCGATGGTGATGAACGACCTATTGATCCGTATGGACAATTCGGAAGAATCCGAGAGGATGTTTTTGGAGCAGTTGATAACCTGTTACATCTCAAACCGGTTTCTGCAGTTGCCAAAGTAATCAATCTTGTCGGTGATTCAATTGCGGATGGTACAGACTTCATCGTAGATGTTGATCATAAAATAGGTGCAGTACACAACGAAGTGGCTTCTGTCATGAACAATTAATCTTATGGAATCCGAATCACTCCTTGGTGCAACGCCAGAGCTCTATTATCCCACAATAGGTGCTGAGTCTTTTTGGCACGGATTGGGAACTGCAGCAGTGATTGCAGGAGCGGCCCTTATTACGTACTGGGGCATCAAAGCAATTGTCTCAGGGAAGAATCCGTTCCAGAAATCAGGAATGCAATACAATATTGCTGCATAATATTCACATGCCCCGCTACGACTTCCAGTGCACTGCATGCTCTTACACATTCGAAGAAGAACGTCCTTTTGGCGAGGGACAGACTCCAGCCTGCCCTCAGTGTGACAAAGAGACAGATAAGTTGATCGCTCCTCCAGCCATCCACTTTAAAGGAGATGGCTTCTACAACACTGATAATGCCAAAAAGCCTCCTAAGCCCAAACCCTTCGACTCTGCTCAGGGCAAGGAGGACAAAAAAGAGACTGAGAAGCCTAAAAAGGAGCAGGCTGAAGCCAACCTCCTTCGTCCGCCCAAGGCGGACTCCGGACGTCAAGAAGGGAAGGACTCGCCAAAAGAGACAAAATAGTGTATAATTACAGAGAATGGCTACAGAAACACCAAAAAACGGTGCAAACCTAAGGAAGCATCACAGCTTGCTATTCTTCGTGGAAATCACGAAGCTCTCTTATAAATCACTCTTCCTTCTCTGGGCAGGCCTGGCTGTTTTTTTCGCATGTGCGTACTTCCTAATGGAAACATACTTCCCCGCTCACGCACCAACGCAACTTTCCAATCTGCCGGCAATTTACCGATTCTTGAATGCCCTCTACTACAGCATCATTACAGCAACTTCCACTGGATACGGAGACATTACGCCGATGGGATTCTCTAAGGCGCTCGCTAGTACCCAGAGTATCTCGGCCCTCTTTGTTTTTGCGGTATTCGTCACCAAGCTCGTCTCGCAACGTCAGGATCTTGCACTGCAGGAGGTTCATAAACTGACTTATGAAGATATTTTCCACAACACCAGAAGTGACCTCTTCGTGGTCCGAAAAGACTTGGATGCAATCATGCAGGAAGCAAAAGCACACAATAAGCTCTCCGAAGAATCCTGGGAAAATCTGATGATCGCGTATCAACAAACACAGAGTTTGGTCGCGGAAATTCCAGAATTTTATGACGGAGGCAATGCGTTCTATACGATTGACTCCAAGCGCGAACAGCTCCTCCTTGAAACAGTCCATCGAACACTGCACCGTATCAATATGACGCTCGATGTACTAAGTGCATCAGGTGTAAACTGGTCTAAGCATGCACCAAGCATGAAGGAGCTTGTGGAACTTATGAATGTGATCGACCGAACAACGCCTCTGTGGCAGGAGCGTTCCCCGTATCAGAAGCATGAGGCGTTTGAAGATATTATGCGGCTAAAGACGAAGACGCATGAGTGGGTGGAGAAGGCGTTACCTAACGGAAACTAACGACCATCAACAAGGGCGCTACACGCCCTTTCAACAATCAACATGATTGTTGATGGTTGAAAGCGAAGCGTGTTGAAAGCCCCCGAAGGGGGCGTGTTGTCAGCTATCTCCTCGGCGGCCTCCCCCCACCGGATCGACTTGGTGGCCCTCTTCGCGGTGGACGATCTACATACCCTTCAGGAGGTTCCTTCATCTGCTTAAGCGACATGCGCGTCTTACCGTCAATAGGATCATATTCCACACACTTAGCCTTAATCTCATCACCAAGCTTAAGAATATCTTCAACGTTCTCTGTACGCTTCCACTGAAGCTCAGAAATGTGAATCATGGCATCCTTACCGCGTAGAAATTCTACGATTGCCCCTACACCATCGATAATACGTACAACCTTGCAATCATACACCTTGCCAATTTCCGGCTTGGCCACAATCCCCTCGATCCACTCCTTCGCCTTCTGCATCTTGTCACCGTCAGGAGCAGTAACAAACACCAGTCCGCTATCCTCGATGTCTATTTCCACACCCAGATCACCCGTAATCTTCTGGATGGTCTCTCCTCCTTTTCCAATGACCAAGCGAATGTCGTCAGGATTAATTTCAATTGTTTCTATACGCGGTGCTTTCGGACTCAACTCTTTGCGTGGCTCTGGGATTGCTTCGAGCATTGTCTTCAAAATTTCTAAGCGACCGCTGCGCGCACGTTCCAGTGCTTCCTCGAATACATGATCAGGCATTCCCTTGATCTTGATGTCCATCTGAATAGCAGTCACTCCTTTCTCGGTCCCCGTGACTTTGAAGTCCATATCCCCACCGAAGTCCTCT
>JBDRFD010000002.1:0-29723 GCA_043819035.1 Patescibacteria group bacterium
ATAACAGGAACAGATGGTAAGACGACAACAGTCAGCATGACTGCCCATATCCTTCAAAATGCCGGTATTCAGACTGGCGCGCTCTCTACGGCATTTCTTCAAATCAAAGATCAGATTGAATGGAACGAGACTCAAAAGACATCACCCTCACCCTTTCTTCTGCAACAGTTCCTGAAAAAACTTGTTCTAAATAATTGTTCACATGCTGTGATTGAAGTCTCGTCGCACGGTCTTGTGCAAGGAAGAGTGCACCACATCAATCTATCTGTCGCAGCCATCACGAATACCTCCATGGAGCATCTGGATTACCACGGGTCACTTGAGCAATACAGAAAAGATAAAGGGGGAATCTTCAAAATGCTCAAGGGTAAAGGAACTAAAGTCCTAAACAAATCTGATGAAACGTTCGAACAATACTCAACGATTCCTTCCTACAGAACACTCGTCTATTCTTCAAAAGAGAATTCAAGTGCAGATATATGGCTTTCGAATATCAACACTTCACAAACTTCCACTGACGCAAAACTCAGCAAGAAGGACGACCAATTGTCAATTGTCAATTGTCAATTGTCAATTCCCCTTCCAGGAAGTTTCAACCTCGAAAACGCCCTCTGTGCCATTAGCTGCGCGGTTGCAGTTGGTGTAAAACTCGAAGATGCGGTCGAAGCACTCAAGAGTTTCAAAGGAGCCCCGGGGCGCATGGAACGTATCGACGAAGGACAATCATTCTCTGTGTACGTTGACTTTACGGTGACTCCAGCCGCTTATGAAAAAACACTTACGACATTGCGTCAGATGATCGAGCCGGGAAAGCGCGTTCTAGTCCTAACAGGAAGTTGCGGGGATCGGATGAAGGAAAAGCGCCCAATTGTCGGAAGAATCTGCTCTCAGCTTGCAGACGTTGTGGTTGTTACGAATGAGGATCCTTACACCGAAGATCCTGAAAAGATCATCTCAGAGGTCTTCAGAGGCATCGATCAAAGTCAGTGTGAAGCGACACGTATTTCCGATCGACGAGAAGCCATGGAATGGATTTTTGCGCAAGCACATCCGGGAGACGCAGTGATTCTCTGTGCGAAAGGAAGCGATACTACGATGTGGACAACACACGGTCAAGTACCTTGGAATGAACGAGAGATTGCAAGAGAACTCCTCAAAGAAAGGGTAAAGGGTAAAGGGTAAAGTGAAAACGAATTCGTTTTCCCTTTACACTTTTCACCTTTCCCTTATTGCTTTTCCTTTTTTATTGCTTTCCATTTCCCTTTTTCCTTACTCCAAGCACATACGCTATGATGGAGGAACATTATGAAAACAGTAGCCGAGAAGCTGGCTGTGATCGTCGGTATCGATGAAGCAGGACGTGGTTCGCTTGCTGGTCCTGTGGTTGCGGGCGCATGTATCCTCCCCTCAGACCGGGAGCTCCCTCACCTTATCAAAGATAGCAAACGGCTTTCTCACGAAGAGCGTGAGGAGATGTTCACGTGGATCACACAATACTGCACATACGGCTGTGGAATCGTTGATGCACAAGATATTGACCAATTTAGAATTCTTTCTGCAACCGAATTTGCAATGCAGGCGGCAGTTGAACGCGTTGCTCGTTTGATCACTCCGACCTATCTGCTGATCGATGGCCGGGATAAGTTCTGGTTCGATTATCCGCACAGCTCAATCATCGATGGTGATGAAAAGGAGCCTTGCATCTCGGCAGCTTCCATAGTTGCAAAAGTTGTGCGAGATCGGATTATGATGACGTATGACAAAATGTATCCCCAATACGGATTTTGCTTTCACAAAGGATATGGAACTGAGCAGCATTTTGATCTGATCAAATCGAGAGGATTATGCGAAATACACCGTAAAACATTCATACGAGAAACAACTCTTTTATGTGCCAAATAATGTGATAATTTGCCTTGAAATTAGTACATCAACATTTTAAATTCATGGCACATCTATGAGCGGATCACAACCACCAGAATCTGTGCAAAAAACAGCAATAGACGATGGGAAGTTGATAGCAATAGTATCAATCCCAAGGAATCCTGTTTCTCATATCGAACAACCATTGCCTAAAGGTTTAAGTTCACTAGAAAGGCGCAAAGCACTTATCGAGAGGCAACAGAAGGTCGTTGCAAATGATATAGCCGAAACTCTTCAAAAGATTCTGGCAACAGGAGTAGAACAACTTGGGGGAGGAGATGTAACACATTTAGTCATCATCAAAGGAACCGAGAGCCAAATAGAAGAAGTGAAAAAGCTCGTAGGGAAATCTAATGTTCGAGCTAATGAAGTAGGTCGCATCGAACCATGCCAAAGTGCGGGCAGAGGCTAGTGCTGATCCCATTTATACCGGATTAACTATTACATTTTCGCTTAATCTAAATGATTAGTTGGTAGTAAGTCACAGGTCTCATGTCGCAAGTCACAGGTTTGGTCGCATGTCACAAGTCATACCAAGTTGCACATTAAATGATACGAACTCAATTCAAGCTTTATCTGCGAATAATGCCGCGCTCGCCTTCGCGCCTGCGTCGCCGTAGCGACTTCGTCGCGCAGGCGCGTAGCCGTATCGCACATTCGATTGTCAACATATTCACTCTGGTCTGTGCAACGCTACGGAGCAGCGAGGGAGCGGTATCGCCATCTCAATTCAAGACTATCATCATCGTTATTAGTATCATTTATACAGCGAAGTGGCATGAAAATGAATTAGCTTGTTATTTATTTAGTGATTGATATCATATCAAAGAACGTTGATATGAAAGAGACTGCTAACGCATTCAAAGCACTGGCAGAACAAAACCGCTTGGAAATACTCACTCAGCTTATGAGGGGTGAACAGTGCGTATGCAAATTGCAGGAAGCCATTGACCTTCCTCAAAACCTGCTCTCCCATCATCTGTCTGTCTTGAGAACGGCAGGGCTAGTTAATAGTAGAAAAGAAGGAAAATGGGTCTACTACTCACTTAACGAAGAACCAATCAAAGACATGAAAAAATTTTTAGTAAGTGCATTGCTGTCCAAGAAAATAAAGTCTAAATGCTAATTTTTAACATTTCACATTTTTTTGATACATGGCAACTAAATCACATTTGTCTCCAGAGGAGATGATTGAAGAAATTGAGAAGAAGGCATTTGGCATCTTCGAAAAATACCTCAGTTTTTGGGTTCTTCTGTGTATTGTCCTGGGGGTTTTAATTGGCAAATACCTACCAATTGTCCCACAAACTCTTAGTAAATTTGAATATGCTCAAGTTTCGTTTCCCATAGCCGTTCTTATCTGGTTGATGATTTATCCGATGATGCTTAAAATTGATTTTTCCTGCATTGGAGATTGTTTCAAACACCCAAAAGGACTGTCAATTACGTTGGTAACCAATTGGCTAATCAAGCCTTTTACAATGTACCTTTTAGCCCTGCTTTTCTTTACAATTATTTTTCAAAACTTCATCAGTCCAAAATTAGCAAAGGAGTACATGGCTGGAGCCATCCTTCTGGGTGCGGCACCGTGTACAGCAATGGTATTTGTATGGAGCCATCTAACGAAAGGAAATCCACAGTACACTCTTTTGCAAGTAGCGATAAATGATTTAATTATCCTTGTAGCGTTTGTGCCCATTGTTTCCATTCTTCTTGGTATTAGCGATATTGCTATACCTTACGACACTCTTTTATTATCTGTGGGATTATTTGTCGTTATTCCTTTATTAGCAGGCTTTTTAACAAGGAGGCACCACATAAGAAAAAATGGACACGAATGCTTTGAGAGGGAATTTTTGCCCAAATTTAGACATATCACAGAAATTGGTTTACTCTTTACGCTCATTATTATTTTTTCATTCCAAGGTGAGACAATTTTGAGCAATCCCTTGCATATCGGATTGATCGCTGTGCCGCTCACTTTTCAAACGTTCTTTATCTTTTTTATTGCATATTTGTGGGCGAAATGGTGTAAGGTTCCGCACAATATAGCTGCCCCAGCAGGAATGATTGGGGCCAGCAATTTCTTTGAGTTGGCTGTAGCAGTTGCCATTTCTCTCTTTGGTCTTAATTCAGGTGCAACATTAGCAACGGTTGTAGGTGTTTTGGTTGAAGTACCAGTTATGTTGACACTCGTAAAAATTGCCAATAACACCAGAGCTTGGTTTAGGCAGACTTAGCTTCGAGATTTACCTATCGAAGCCCAAATAACTGAAATAAGAGAATTTGCCGCAAAAGAACGACCCTCCTCCGTCCTTCGGCAAGCTCAGGACTACGGACGGGCAGGCTGGAAATCGTCCCGAAAAGGGGGCGACCGGTTTTTACGAGCGCCGCGACCGCCGCCCCATTATCTGCTAAAATCCGTTCGAATTTTATCGAATAGCCCCGACCATTCGACTCGCTCATGGCAAGCCATGGCACATTCAAACCTAATTATTCATTTTTATTTTTCATTTTATATGAAACCCCACCGCTACTACGATCTAATCATGGCCCTCTTCGTTGCAGTGCTGCTCATCAGCAACATTGCATCGTCTGCAAAAATCATTGATTGGAGAACATCAATCTTCGGTCTCCGTCTCGCGTTCGATGCAGGAACATTGCTCTTTCCCTTGAGTTACATCTTCGGAGACGTCCTCACGGAGGTCTATGGCTATGCCAAAGCTAGGAGGGTTATTTGGACTGGATTTTCCTGTGCTCTCCTCATGAGCGTTAGCTTCTTTGCCATTCAGAAGATGCCCGGAGAAGAGGAGTGGCTGGGATATGCCGGAGATGATGCATTCTCAGCAATTCTCGGATCGGTCAGCAACGGAGGAATTATTATTGCAAGTCTCATGGCCTATCTCGTAGGAGAATTTTCGAATTCCTATATCCTTGCGAAGATGAAAATAGCAACAGCGGGGAGGTGGTTATGGACACGGACAATAGGATCAACGCTCGTAGGGCAAGCAGTTGATACCACTGCATTTATAATCATTGCCTGTGCCTTTGGTGTCTTTCCTTGGACTATTGCCGTAAGTTTGATCGTTGCCAATTACATCTTCAAAGTAGGTATTGAAGTCCTCTTTACACCAGGTACATACAAACTAGTCAGTTTCCTCAAAAAGGCTGAACAGGAGGACTTCTACGATAGGGAGACTGATTTCAACCCTCTGCATCTTCGTTCATAAGCTCTTCGAGTTTATCTCGAATGCAGGTCGACTTCTCTTGGCTGCGTAGTTGCGCACACGCTTCACGTGCCTGGCGTATGTAATCGCTGCGCTTCTTCTCTTCTTTTTGGATAGCCTGCTCTTTCTGCTGAACGGAGATGCGGGTGCTTGCTCGAACTGACTGAAAAGAACTCTGTTGTTGGCTTTTAGTTTGCGGAAGCGTGCTGCGAAATTCTATGCGCGTTCGCAGACGCTGTTGATATGTTCTACTCTGATAGGATGTCACGCGCTTTTTCATTGTTGCACCGGCCTGAGTGCTTCGTGTGACAGTCTGTAGTTGTCTACGACTCACGCGGCTTTCATTGCGATCTTGAAGTGATGGTTGTCTCCTTAATGTATTAATGCATCTGTTTAAATTAAAACGAAGAGCTCCCAGTAAATCACCACCCGGCATACCGAGCTGTTCTCTGCAGAGCGTATCCAATTTCTGTTCTTGAAGTTCTTGAGTCATGTCAGCCGCATTGTCTTTTTGCAAATCAAAATAATCTAGTGAATAGGCAAATGCTGAGATGGGAAGCACTGTCAACGAGAGAGACGCAGCGATTGCGCGAAAGATAGTGGTTTTCATACGACGTTATTGTGTACTAATTGCCTCATAAAGCCAAGAATTGTGAGATGACATGCTTCTAATTCATTGCGATGGTGCAATTGTGAATCCTCGAGTTATACTGGCTCTATGGACCTGATGACACCGCTCATAGACGTACTGCGCACAACGAAAGATCACTTAGAAGATCTAAAAGATATGGGGCTTGAAGTGGTTGAAGATCTTTTATTGTACCTTCCGCGCGCACATGAAGACTTGAGTCAGATGCAGACTATTGCATCTGCTCCGCTTGATGAAAAAGTAACAATAAGAGGAACAGTAGAAAATATACGATTAATTCGAACAAGGCATGGAAAGAATTTGATTTCAGGACACTTCACGGATCTCGAAGGTGAAACCGTTGATGTGATGTGGTTCAATCAACCGTATATCAAGCGCATGCTTAAAGATGGAGATGAAGTGGTAATGACAGGAAAACTTATTGAGAAAGGATACAAGCTTCAATTCCAAAGCCCAACATTCGAAAGGACAGGTGATCGGCCGCTTGTTCATGCAGGGAGGCTTGTTCCCATCTATCCGCAACATGAGCAAATCAATACAAAGTGGCTGCGGGAAAAGATGGTCCTCATCAAAGATGCGATTGATCTGTTGCCAGAAACGCTCCCTGAAAAAGTTCTCAAAGAGGAAGAACTCATGCCACGTAAAGGTGCAATACTGGCATTGCACTTCCCCAAAAAGCCGGAGGAAGTAGAAAAAGCGCTTGAGCGTATTGCATTTGAGGAAATGTATCTGCTCCAAAGAGAAGTGTTGGAGAGAAAGAAAGAATGGCAAGGGCATACCCAAGAGAGGCTTAAGACACCTATGGATGTTGAACTCATAAAAGCATTTTTCGCTTCGCTTCACTTCACGCCGACAGACAGCCAGAGAATTGCAATCTACGAAATACTGACTGATATGGAGAAAAACCGACCAATGTCTCGTTTGCTGGAAGGAGATGTGGGATCAGGTAAAACACTCGTTGCCATAGCTGTCATAGCAAACACTCTCAAAACAGGAGGACAGTGTGCGCTTATGGTTCCCACAGAAGTGCTTGCGAAACAACATATGCAGAGTATCGGGAAGACGCTTATTAATTTTTATAATTATCTTAGGGGGAGGAATCAGGAATCGGGGGTCAGGAATTCAGGTTCGAAAATGAATAAAGAGTCCGAATCTCTGATTACTGATTCCTTACCTGATAGAAAGGCATGCGGATTCCACCAACCCGTTGTTTCTCTCCTGACAGGATCCGTTCCCGAATCTGAAGCGAAGAAGATCAAACAGGGTCTTGCCAACGGTACTGTCGATCTCGTCATTGGAACCCACGCACTAATCATGGATACAGTTCAATTTAACGATTTACGCCTGGTCATTGTCGATGAACAGCATCGTTTTGGGGTAGAACAGCGAAAACGCCTCGCAGAAAAGGGGAGCCCGCACTTTCTGGCAATGACCGCTACTCCCATTCCACGCACGCTAGCGCTCACCGCACATGGTCATCATGATCTCTCGGTTCTTCTTGAAAAACCTGGCAAGCGTCAATCGATTCATACGAAGGTTGTCTCACCAAAAGATCGCATTACTATTGAACTCTTCATCGATCAACAAATCATTGAAGGGAGGCAGGTCTTCGTTATATGTCCGCTGATTCAAGATTCTGAACATGAGGAGATGATAGAACTGAAGAGTGTTCAGGCAGAAGCTGCTCGCTTACGTTTGGAATTTCCAAGACGAAACATCGCACTCTTGCATGGGAAGATGACACCCAGTGAGAAAGATGAAGTTATGAAAAGGTTCAAAGATCGAAAAGAAGATATTCTAGTCTCGACATCTGTCATCGAAGTTGGAATAGATATTCCAAATGCGACTATCATCGTCATAGAAGGGGCTGAGCGCTTTGGACTTGCTCAACTTCATCAGTTCCGTGGACGTGTGGGGAGAGGGGACTTTAAGAGTCACTGTTTCCTTTTTACAACTAGCCCCGTTCAGTCGAATTCACCGCGTCTTAAGGCTATGGAACAGCATGATTCAGGCTTTATGTTGGCAGAAATAGATCTGAAGATCCGTGGTCCCGGAGAGCTATTTGGGCTTAGGCAGAGCGGAATTCCTGATATCCACCTCAGGCGCGTATTTAGTCCTGAAATGGTGGTAAGGGCAAGGAGGGCGGCGGAGAGGTCGTTGGATCTTAATAGCGCAGTAGCGCGGTAATTTTTAGGTAGGTAGCGCAGTAGCAGCTCAGATATTTCTACTGCGCTACCTTCCTACTGCGCTAATCCAAGGTCCAATAAGTACAAGAAAGTACCTTGACTTTAGAATCTGATTAGATAATCTGCCCGCAATGAATTATTCAATCCCTCAAGTTGAAATGATGATGAGCATGATGATGATGCGCTCAGCGCTTGTCATGAGCGCAGCCGAATGGCGAGGGTCGGTTCAGACGTAATACGTTTTATCACTTTAGAACCAATCCCTCGCTGAAGCGGGGGTTTTTTGTAATTATGATTACAGAATATCCTACATACGAGGCATTTCATTCATCCAACAGTTGCAAAGCAGGCAATTGTACTCAGTGTGGTCTTTGCTGCATCGCTTTTCGTGTAATTGTTCCAAGCAAAGAGGGAAATCCAGATTCACCAACGACAGTAAAACAACAAGGAGATATTTGTCCCCAGCTGCAAAGTCTCACACATGGAAAGTACAGGTGCGTTTTGCATGATAAGAAAGATCATAAAGCTTTGGCTACATGCAAGGATTGGAATGGCAATGTTGTTCGTTGGGATAGTGGAAGAACTCAACATGAGGAACTTTGTAGAGAAACGGCACGTTGGATTTGCTATCCAGATTGCGTTGAAAAAGTCGATATAATTGAGAGATTCATTCAAAGAGGCAGCATACCTGTTGAAACTCTTGCTCTATTTGAACAGATATTATCAAGACCAACGAACATCGCTCTAATATTAAAGAGGTACATAATAGGTTTGAAAATATTATCAATTAATATTTTTGATTTTATTGGTTTTAAAGAGTGTTTTTACGCTTTAGATGAATTTAAAAGAAGACAAATATTGAGAGAAATAGATACTGCTGATCCACAACTTTTACATGGCTTATTTGATTACTTAAACGTATCGTGAAAGAGAAACTTTCAAATCTTCCATGGCGAACTTTCATTCTCTCAGACACACTTGGTGGATATACAGATCCACTGAGCTCAGAAGATCCGGACGTGCAGATCTGTGAAGACTTCAATGGATTAGCATGGAGGAGGGAGCACCTCAATCGGATCAATATAAATGGAAGAGAGGGGATTGCTCCTCACTTACTCCGACTTATTATTTCCTTTCACGATCAAAAGAAGGACCTTATCGAAGGAGGAGATGCAAGCTTCACAGGAGTATTTATCAATCATGCTGAACGAACAGGAGAGAATGTACATGGCTCACCGTTTGTTGTGGCAGAGACGGACAACAATGTTCGTATTGTTGCCACTCCGTTGGAAGTACTCAGTTCCGTTCGACAAAAAATAATAAGTCTTCAAAAGCTTCCAAATGATGGCAATGAACTTTTCGATTCCGGTGAACAGTTCCGTTCTCAATACACACCATCTCTTTTGCCACGCGATCATGGAGTTTGGGGTTTAGAACATATGGATACACGGGACATTCCGGAATTACAAAATGGCACACCGCACGTTTCGTACGTCGATGGCTTTGGTAATATCCTTACTTGGAAGCCGGATGACAGAGAATTACGTGAGAGAATTCTCGAAAGAGCAGCGAAGCGAGATTCCGCTGTCGGGATCTCTATTAACGGAGGAAAACTTCAGGAGGTCATAGCAACAACTTCGCTTGAAGCCGGAAAGCCCGGCGTGCTTAATGTATACCCAAATCGAGGCAATATTGATTTCGTCGGTAAATGGGCTGATGGTTTTGACGTGACGGACAAAGTCCGTTTGAGCGCGTATATACTCTTCGGGAAGCCACCTGAAGGCTTATCACCTGTAAGTTTTCATTGGTAGATTTGCATTATTTTTGTTTGTAAAGCCTCATTTGACTGCTAAACTCTATTACTGTATTTCTCTTTTGCACTATGGCTGATCAACCAACACCACCGCCTCCACCACCTCCAAAGCCCGGTGACAGCGTGCCGGAGGGCGGCTTGGATCCTACACAGGTATTTGCCTCTCCCCCACAACCACCTCCGCCCTCTCCCGGTGCAAGTGCTTCGCAAACTGGGGCTGGTCAAACACAACCAGGTACTGGAGCACCTCCCCCACCGCCTCCTCAGGACAGCGGTCCTCCGCCTCCGCCACCAGGAACACAAGCGACAAAGGATCAAGGATTTGATGATGAGGATCTTCGTGTGCTCGGTGAAGTTGGAAATTATAGGTTTGGGAGTATCACTGCAACCCTTTCGAATGACAACATCAATGTACCCACACATCCCGAAACTAAATTCGATGAGCAGAAGTTCTTAACACTTCTACGAGGGAGTATTTCTTTAACTAGGGATGAGAAGTGGCGTATAGTGCAAGCTATTCCAAACTTGAGCCAATTCCAGATTGATGAGCTCCAAAAGATTTTGGAAGAAGAGAAGAAAAAGTTCTCTGAACTCAGCCCCAAGCATCTGCTTCAATTGCAGAAACTTGAGCAGAAACATGCAGAAGACTGGAAGGACCTGCAATCTGTAACTGTTCAGGAAGGAGCAAGGCAAGAGGAGCAAGATCAGGCAGATGAGATCAGGAAGCAACTCGGGCTATAACAGTGAAAAACCCTGTGCCACGCCCCTCCGCTCCGCTCCGTGGCTGAGCACAGGGCATGCCACGTTATTGAAGATCGAACATTTTTAGCTGTATATCTACAGGCTTTTTGCCCTGCTTTTTAATGTAGTTCTCAATGGTTTTCCTGCTTCCTCTGTTACTCACGGTTCCAATGTAGTATCCATCTGTCCAAAATTCTCCTCCCCAGAGTTGGCTTTTGACTGTGGGAATTTTTAAGCACTGCTTTGCTGTGAAACTTTTTATCCATTTGATTACTTGTCCTCCTGAGTATTTTGGTAAGAATTGGCAAAGAATATGAACATGATTCCCATCGAATCCTATTTCGTGGATATCGATTGCAAAACGTTTCTTAAAGCCTTTGAGTGTATCAAGTATTGTATTTACAACCTCTGGTTCCAGAATTGTTCTTCTATATTTAATAGTGAGTTGAATGTGATAGTTGCACTCAGACACATTGTGATACCACCTCCAGATATCCTGAGAAATGTCAGTCATGGGTTCATTGTAGCTGTTTCTATGTTTTTCTTCAGTCTCGAAAGGTGCCTGCGCTACGCCTGCGGGCTAAGCGCAGGGTATGGAGTAATTTACATTTTACACGCCACGCTTTGCGGGGCTTTTAACAGTTAATTGTAAACTGTTAATTGTTAAATGTTAAAGCGACCACGCACCCTAGCAGATTTCAATGCAGCAGCCGAAAAGCTCTTGCGATTTCAAAATGCTACGTTATGGTGCGTGGGAGCGTGTTTGTTATGTGTTTATACGGAAGAGCACAAACGCCCCTATAGCTAATATTGACAGCAATACCCCGCTCCAAAACCCTCCTTTAATCTGCTTGTGAATGCTTGTGATCAGGAGATACAGAAAAGCAGCCAGCGTAAAGCTTAATATAAGCGGTGAATAGAGGAAGGCGAGTACGTAAGGAATCTGAAATGGGAGTGGCTTTGTGAGCTGATACTGACCGAGGATGTAGGCCACGAAGTAGCCGGCCAAAAGCCATCCGGCATAGAGACGGAACGTATCCGTGATCGGGAAATACAACTTTGTTGTAGCTGTTGTTTCACTCGATTGAGGTGTCTCAACATCTGATACAACGTTGAAAGAGGTGTCACGCTCACTTTGCAGAGCTTCGTGAATTTCATCCGGTTGCAGCTTCATTTCCATGAGCGCAGCTCGTGCAGCCTGAAGGCTAACAGCATCAATTGTTCCTCGCACTGTTTTATTATCGCCGTCACGTGCCGTATAAGAGAAAAGTGACATAAGAGCAGTGTAGCAGATTGACAGTGAACAATTAACAGTTAACACGCTACATTTTTAACAATATTGTTAATTGTTAACGGTTAATAGTTAACTGTTAATTATTACTCAACGTATTCTCTCAGATTTGTAGTGATATAGCGCACAGCCTCTTCGAGCGTGAGCTGTCCTTTAATCTCAAAATGACGATTATCGTTCCATTCACGATATCCAACTACTTGGCCATCCTGCTCACGCACTTGTCCATCCGTTGTCTTTTTGGACCCCACTGTACCAGTGACCAGATTTACTTGAATGGGGCCGTCGTAAAGTGCTCTAATTTCTTCTGAACTCAATTCAACATGCCACAAAGAGGTAGATGTTGCTCCAAAGGATTTAAACCACCAATTGCGATGAACAGGTATGCAGAAACCAATATGGGAAGTGCAATACTGTTGTGTCCATTGGTTCGCAGAGAAACTATCTGATGCCATCATCTGTGTTCGTGCGCTTATTTCCGGAGAAGAGGGAATGGGTTCCTCTTCCGGTGGTTGCCTTTCGTTTCCTGTTGCAATATCTGTTACATCATCGGGCGGAGCTTCATCCTGCGGTTCTTCTGGTTCGGCTGTTTCTTCATCCTGTTGGATTATATCATCAGCAGGCGGTACTGCTTCAAAGGCATCGGTGGTTTCAGTTGTTTCTTGCAATGGCTCTTCATCCACAATAAGCCGAGCCTGCTCCACACGCATGATCATACCTCCTGCTTCCACGGTGGGACGCAGTGCTCCGAGTAGCTCAACATTTTCGTTTACGTACCCATTTAGATCAACAGTGTTACTTTCTAGGAGAATAAACTTTCCGTCAGGAAGCTGAAGCCTGTGACTCCCTTGCATGTAGATGCTGATACCTGCTGGTTTTACAATGCCCTGGTAAATTACATTACGCGTTTCTCTTATTGGTGGTTCTTCTTCTTGAAGAGCAAGATCGGGTGGTTCTTCTATGGGCTCCTCCTCAGCCGGTGGAGAAGCTGGAGCACATCCTGCTATCAGAATCGCGCCAAATATGCAGGGGATGAGTAGTTTATTCATGTAAGTACAATAGGAAATTGAGAAAATAGTATAGCTCCCCCAACTATTATCAGATAATAGAGAGAGCATAAGTCTAGTTGCTCTTTGTACGGCTACGCGATAAAGCTACAATTGAAAATTAGATTCATTATTAATAGCGGCGGAGCGATATCGCTACGCCGCTATCTGTAATCTTTTTACAATCAGATGCTGTTCACATCGCGAAGCCGTATTATTCAAGCATACCATCAATGATTGATTTAAAGTTAGCGAGTGGCTGTGCACCAGAGACAATCTGCGATTCCTTTGTCTCATTATTGTAGAGCACATTCCCGGGAGTACCACGAACACCTGCTTTGCTTCCACCGGCCATATCGTCTTTGACCTTCTGTTCGAATTCTCCACTGTCAAGGCAGTCTGAAAATTCACCGGCATCTAAGCCCAATTCGGTTGCATAATCAGCGAAGCTATCCGGTGTGACACCCTTCTCGAAGAGTGCATCGTGGAAGCCCCAGAATGAATCATTGCCCCCTTGGTCAGCTGCACACTCCGTTGCTTCAGCAGCCTTCTGTGCGTTGGCATGGAAGCCCAAAGGGAAATGGCGGAAGACTAGATTAACTTTGCCATCATAATCTTCTACAAGTTGGTCGACAGTAGGTGCGTGCCTGCTGCAGAAAGGACATTCAAAATCCGAATATTCTATAATAGTGATTACAGCATCAGCGTCACCTCGAATGTGATCAGTATCTGATGGAGGAGTAACTTCACCTGCCGGAGGCGGAGGAGGCGGAGTTGGCTGAGCTGCTGTTGGTTTGTCAGCAACATCTGCCGTAGTACCTGGCAGGGAGATGCCACCGGTACCGAGTGCCAATCCGTAGCCAACGATGACACCTACGAGTCCCATGGAAATTGCAAACCATGGATTGTTCTTTGCGGGTAAATCAGCCATGTAAGAAAGAGTAAGGAGATAGAAAGATAGTGGCGCAGATCATAGCAACGATTCCCCAGAAAGTGGAGTGAAAACAAGATTTATTTGCTATAATAAAACCAGTGAGTCAATGCGTATAATATCGCTAAATATAGCCAATATTACATATTTACAGCACTGTTGAGAGCTACATCGGCAATTTTATACTCCTTTGAAAGGTTCTGTGGAATAGACTTATAACGCGACACAATCAGATTTCTGGTCTCTTCGCCGCTCGGGAAGATAACATTTTGGACCCATACGATTTCGTTTGTTCTCATATCACGTTCATTAACCAGAATATCCGGAGGTGCCGTACGAGAGAAATATGGGCCATCGAGTACCACCTGTCTACCATCTGGGACTCCATAGAAATTTACAACCGCGTCATTTTCGTCAGTGGTGTACGACTGAATAATAATGGGATTCCCGGTATCGTTTTTAAAAGACAGATCTTGTGTACCGGGATAAACCGTCGCATCAATTCCCACGCCATATTCCTTGTAGTAGGAGACATAAAGGCTGTGGCTCCTCCTTTCAATTACAGGTAGGCCTGCCTTTACGATTGCTCTGTAAACAGTCGTTGATGCCTGGCAAATCCCTCCGCCAGGAGAGGGGCGCAGTTCATCGCCATTGTAGATAACCTTTGCCATTCTCCAGCCTTTAGATAGCGTCACAGGAGCATCAAGCGTTTCTACAAATGAAAATGTGCTATCCGGCTCCACAATAACATTGTGTACATGTTCTGAAATGACTTTCCTTACATTTGCCATTCGTGCCCAAGTAGACCCATTGTAATTCGACCTTCCTTCCGAAAGTAATGTGAGCTCTTTCTTTTCGAGCCCATCATTATATAAGATACGGCCATTTCTTCCGACATACGTAAATACCAGGTCACTGTGCTTCTTATCAAATGCATCCTTAATAAAGGAAGCAGTGTGATCAAAATCCAACTCATACCCTGCCATTGCAATGCCTTCTGTTTTAGCACGTATGATTGAACCACTCATGGTTGTTCCATTCAGAGTCACATCTACGGTAGGCGCGAATTCATCGAACGGATGCTTCTGCATATATTCGATTATTCTTTGTTTACTAACTTCGAAAGAAGCCTTGGAATAACTAAACTTTGGAACGAGCCACGTAGGATAGTTGTGAAGAGAGACTTCCCATTCTTTTGTAATTTTACCATCGTCAGAATTGAATTCAACATTTATTGAATGACGAAGGAGATCCTGCTTTTTGCGAATCGCATTAGCGATGGTACGAATATCCGGCGAGCTGAATTTATACTTATTTAGCCGATTCTTAAGCCTGTTTGCTACTCTGTATTCAATGGAATCGGGTATTCCATTTGCTTGTTCTAAACGTTGATAATCAGAAGAAGAACCCACTCTGGCAGAAAACATTTGATATGATTGTTGGCTTGTATAAGGGGCATCCGAGGGGAGTGTCATGAACAAAGTAAGTAAGCCCAAAAGGAATGCACTAAGATGAGATAAGTGTGTTACTCGGTGATTCATATGTTTGGGTGTGTTATTTGTTTAGTATATTATACAATATATTAAACTAATGTGCAACTACTTAAAACACTCTCAAGTTGAGAGCGATGTGGTGATCCAGGTCCAACCTTCGCACTTCGCTCTACGGTTGGCAGGCAGTATCAAATGGCCTGCCAACCGTAGCTCTGACTCATTTCAATCAAAACATCACAAAAATTACCCTTGTTAATAATAATTCGCAGAGCGAAGGTTGGTGGTCCAGGTCAGGATCGAACTGACGACACCTCGCTCTTCAGGCGAGTGCTCTACCAACTGAGCTACCGGACCACGTGTTAAAGAATATACTAAGACCTTGTACGGGAAAAGAAGTCTTTGATAAATTGAGTAATTGGTATTGAGAATGTAAGCTTCGTGTGATTCGGGGCTGTAGCTTACTCCTCCGCCCTCGGGCTACGGAGGGCAGGTCAGAATGGTAACTTCGTTCATTTTTTATCATCAATACAAACTTTGGGGCTGTAGCTCAGTTGGTCAGAGCGTCTGGTTCGCAATCAGAAGGTCGGGGGTTCGACTCCCCCCAGCTCCACCAATCATTAAATCTATGGCGCTGGCGCAAAACGCGCCAGCCCTTTTTCGCTTGAACTTGCACATCCGCGCCTTTCAAAACAACGTTCGATCCAATGCTCCGCAGAAATGGTGGCAATGATTTGTGATTCTCTTCCGAGAGCAGATTTTTGGCTTCCTGACTACGCATAATGAGATCCCTCATCGGTTCGAGCCAATTGTTATGGTTCTGTTCAATATCCTTAACTTTCTGCTCCAATTCGACCTTGCGAGCAACAAGTGAATTCTTTTTCGTAACATATTCCTGCGTGTTGATTGCTCCATCGAGTCGCAAGTCGAGTAGGGCAGAGAGTTGTTCGTCGATCTTTGCTGTCCCTTCTTCGAGATGCTGAACAGATACATGATGATCTAATTGTTCCTGAGTCTCTTCTTTGTCGAGTTGGTTGAGCATTTTTTCAGCCCACTCATCGGGCAAAGAAACCTGTTCGACAATCTGTTTTACTTTCTCAAGAATTTTCTCTTCACGGATGTACTTCTTCTGCTCACACTCTCCTCTTTTCTTTGTGCAACGATAGTAGTGATAACCTTTCTGAACTTCAGCAGTGATTGCGCAACCACAAGAGTGGCATTTCATAAGACCTGAGAAGAGAAAATCATGCTTACGTCTGCGCTGTGGTTTGGCTTTATCTGCCATAACTGTCTGCACTTTGTCGAATAGCTCTTTGCTTACAATTGGCTCGAAGGAAGCGGGGTGAAGCTCTCCTTTTGATCGCATGGCACCGTAGTAGATGGGATTTGTGAGCATCTTCTGGATTGTTGCTATATGAACCAGGTTATCATTCGCAGTTCTCAGCCCTGCATCCATCAGAAACTTCTTGATACCGGACAGCGTGTATTCACCAGTTGCATACAGTTCGAAGGCTTTTCGTATGATCGGAGCATGCTCAGGATGTGGCTCAACATTTCGCTTCTGAGCATTATTCTTGTAACCAAGAGGTGCTTTCCATGACCATTCACCTCTGCGAAGTTTGTGCCGGATGCCACGTTTAATATTCTCACTTAGGTTATCGACGTAATACTTACTCTGTCCGAATGCGATATTGAGCATAAACTTCCCTTGTGGTGTTGGTTCAAACCAGAAGGTTGGAAAGCGAAGAGCCTTCAGTTGTTCTGTATCCAGAAGATGAATGATGCTTCCTCCATCTACAGAGTTTCTCGCGAGACGATCGGGGTGCCATGCGAGTATTCCTTCTGCTTCACCTTTTTCAATCATTGCCACCATTTCCACGAACTTTATACGACCGGGTTTTCGGGCAGTTTGGGCCTCGCAAAGCGAGGCAACGATTTCGAGACCTTCTCTTGCTGCATACTCACGCAACTCCTCGAGTTGCGACTCGATTGATAATTGTTGTCGTTCTTCTTGTTCGGTTGATTTCCGACAATAGATAATGAACTTCATGATTCAAAGATAGCATAAAGCAGAAAAGTGCGCTGCTGGCGGTTTGAAAGGCGCGGATGTGCAAGTTCAAGCGAAAAAGGGCTGGCGCGTTTTGCGCCAGCGCCATAGATTTAATGATTGGTGGGGATTGTACGAAAAAATTCGAACGGAATTCCAGACATAAGCGTGGCGGTGGCCGCGCCGCCGAAAAAAACCGGCCACCGCCAATTGCACCAAACTGCCCAAAAACCCGGTGGCGGAGCATTGGATCTAACGTTGTAGCCAGCAGCGCACTTTTCTGCTCTATAATCTGATGAAAGTTTGACGCTGTACAGTTTCCGTATATTTCTATCTACTTTTTTTAGGCATACTAACATTGGTTCGAATCTTCGATGTGCCCCAAATAGAATAACAATCGTGGTTTCTGGCAAGGTAGAAGAAATGGCCATTTTGTGCTATAATGCTGAGATTATGCCTCAAAAAAACACACAATCCCTTCAAGGTCTCATCCAACATTCACAACTTCTTTCTGATGACAGGAAAGAAGCGCTTCTTCGAGTTTTACCTCAGCTTTCTGATGAGCAAATAGATCATTTAAAGAAACTTATAGTGGCTGGGAATACCATTAAGGGTGATATTGCTGAACATGCTGTATCCGTAGCAGTGAATGAACAAGATGATTCTTACCTCAGCGAGCTGAGCAGTTTTTTACAGGAGTCCAATCGAACTCTCAGAAAAGAAGAGGAGAACGCTGAGCGCACCCAAGAGAGTGCAGATTCTGATTCTTTCTTTGATGCCACTGCATGAGTCCAGAATCCCATCCAGAAAATGAGCAGAACATTCAGAGGGAGCAACAGCGCTTAGATGAGCTGGATGCTACGCAAGATCAGAGTATTAATCTCGGAAAGCAGCGAGAACAATTGACACAAACTTATCTCAAAAAAGTAAACAGCGTACAGGGGCGTATCCGCGATATCTACAAGAAGATTGAGGTACAGAAAGACATGAGAGCTCCACACTGGCAGAAGCTAGAATCAGTGTGTCTTGATGTTGAAGGCAAACTTCTGGAAAGACTGGCTGCTATCGATCAAGAAAACATGTGTAGAGAGATTGCCACATTCAATGGTGCCATTGATGAGTTTCTCCTATCCCTCAGTCATGCGGAAAAGAAAACAGGAGAGGAGGCGGAAGTAAAAGAAGATAAAACATTCTCTCTCCTCCAATCTTCATTGGACAGAATATCTATTGATCGGGAGGCACAGATTGATGAACGTACCCATTTGCAAGATCAATTGAAAAGGGTGCAGGAGGCAATTCTGCGTGATACGAAAAAACTTGGTGAACTCGCAAAAAAAGAAGACCGAGCAGCGCAGCCAGCAGTGGTGAGTGAGCTAGAGAATCAACAAGCTGATATGCAAGACATCCAGGCAAAAATAGCTCTTACATCTCAAAGGATTACGATGCTTGATCTCTCTGCTACCGCACTTCAGGCACATAGTGAGCGCAAGCAAGGCAATAGTGAGACTGCTGATCGTCTCCTTTTAAAGCTCAAAGAAACCCATGGTACAGCTTTGGAGTCTATGCATCCTGGCCTGTGGCAAAAAGCAGAGCAAGCAGAGCAAGCATTACGAACAAAAGGTTCTCTCACACAATTCGAAGAACTTCTCCTCACCAACCAATCAAATACACTATCTGTTGCTCTTGAGAAGCAACAGCAATCATCGCTTGGCGATGTTGATCTTCTTGATCAATACAGAGGATGGGGACTCTCTCGCAAAGAGGAGAACCCACGCGTTCACATAAAACGTGAAACTAGAAGTGAGCATTCTCCTTTTCAAGCTTCTATTACTTCAAGTCGCCTTGTGTCACTTGGTCGAGATTCCATGCTACAACTACATAAACCTCAGCAGCCTCAGCTCGGGACAATGCACCATGGGGAGCTTATCCTCTTGCAAGGGACATCTGACAAGGGAAGTGCTGAACTGCAAAAACCTATTGTTCTTGCATTTCGTGATCGAGAGAGTGTTGTCCGCTTACAGGATGGCTCAGTGGTGCAACAGCCAGTTGAAATACGACCCTCAACAGTGAACTTGGGTGGTATCGGAGGACGTTCTATGGAGAATATTTATCTATCACCTGAGGCACAAAAAATGTTTGAACATTCTCCTTATGGGAGCAGAGTCATCCTTCGTGATGCACCAAAGAAAATACAAATACAGAGCTGGAATGCGCCAAGTGTGCGCATGCTAACTTCTGCTGATCTTGCCTTTGCAAGTACTAATAATGACAATCTTTTCATCCGTGATAGAAAAGAGAAGACAATCTCCGTTTCAACAATCAGTACCCTCGAAAAAGAACGCGAAGAACAGTCCCGTGATGTGCTCCGTGCACTAGACCGAGACCCAGCTGTTAGAGATGTCATGGGAAAAACGACTTCTATGCAAATGAATCTTCAGAGCATAGGAGAACTCATCTCTTCGGGTACAGCGAAGAGTGCAGAGAAAGCAGCAGAGTACGTTGAATATGCCCGTACACAAGCGCGACCACTACTTACTCTCCTCAATGACCCACAGCTTAAAACGAACCTGAAATCTGTAAAGCAGCAACTGGAATCTTTGAAAGGAACATCATTTGGTTTCGCTCTTGGTGGAATTGAGAAGGAGATTGATGAACGTATTGATGCGATTGACAATATGGTTGATACGCTTGAAAGCAATGACATCCGTCGAATGTGCGAGACGATTCTCGATAAATCTAAATTCCACCAGGATACCTGGGGACAGTGGCTAAAGACGGAAGGTCCGAAGTTCCTTGCTGCTATTGTTGTTGCCACTGTTGCCATTGTCACAATAGTTGCAACTTTTGGTGCAGCTACTCCTCTCTGGGCAATTGCTGCTGCTGGTGCTGCCGGTGGCATTGTGGGGTCAGAACTTGCAGCAGAGGGAGTCCATCTTTCATATCACTTGTTTGATAAAGATATACGCTCAGGAAAAGCAACGTATTCAGATAGATCAATTCTTGGAAAATACTTTGAAGGACAGAAAGTTATTGATCCTGTAACAGGTAAAGAGCGAGACATGTCATTCATCTTCGATGTTGCAAATCCCTATGCAAAACAGTTCTTTGTGGGCTTTGTCATCACCTTTGCAACTATTGGGGCAGGTCGTTGGGCTGCCGGGAAAGTCAGCCAGTATGCACAAAACTTAAAGTGGGTTCAAAGCATGACAGGCAGTGGTGGATTTCAGAAAATGTCACAAGCCTTGGTACGCATTAAAG
This sequence comes from Patescibacteria group bacterium, assembly GCA_043819035.1. GTDB lineage: Bacteria > Patescibacteriota > Gracilibacteria > Peribacterales > Peribacteraceae > UBA2144. Next base: position 20,603 of record JBDRFD010000002.1, read on the forward strand.
CAGGATATGAGTCCATCGCTGATAAATCGCTTGCCCGAAAGATTGTGATGGAATCCTTGCAAGAGATTGGCGAAGAAGGCACAGAAGCTGGAATTCAACAGGGACTCAATAGGATTGATGTGCGTCTCGGGATACTGGCTGGTTTCCTTGTGGTGACAGCACAAGGTATTCGGGTACGTCCAAGGGTACGAGGATTTTCTGTAGAAGTACCACCGACTGCTTCTCTGGAACATGCACAGGCAACACTACAAGTACAGCTGGAGGCAGAGGGACATGCGACTGAAACTACAGACAATATAATATCGGTTACTATGTGGAATGGAGAGAAAATGGAAGTTGAGCTTTTGCAAGTTGCGGAAAATAGTAACAATGATCAAGAGTCCGACACGAATAAATCAGAAACACTACAGAATCCCGATATGCTGGCACAGTCAACAAATACGCTAGAAGAGATGGGTATCGCAAATGCAACGGAGCGGAAGCTTGGCCGAGAAAATGCAGATATCTATATGAGTTATGTTCTCGAACAACGGGAATTTCTACCCTTTCTGGAAATATCTCCTGATGATGTTCCTCGTTTGCAACGAGTCCAACGTGCTGTAAGAAAAGAGTTAACGGGTATAGCATTTGACGAATCAATTCCAAAAAAAGACAGGATGCTATATGCAAGAGTACGAAATCGCATTGCGCAGTGTCACATTGGAAACCCGCATTTCTGCATTAAAGATCCTAAAAAAGAGAATGTCTATCATCTCTGTATAGGTGAGGGTAGAAGATTAACTGCACACAGAGAGGGAAATCAATTCTTCGTGTACTACCCTTCACCTCGTAATATGAGTCCCACACAATTAGGAGAAATCAATGCGCGACTGGCAAAGCTTTCTCAGTCATCTTTTTTTCCGGAAATGAAACTTGCTACATACGAAGGTAAAAAATATGTAGCTGTTGATTTTGTGCCTGGAGAAACAGCAAAAAGAAATATTGATGTCAGAGAATTCTATGAATTTTGCAGGGAAATTGGATTTGGAGCTGATACGAATTGTACAAATTTCCGTTTCTCTAAAGGCAACCAATTACAATACATTGACAATGATGTTGTAGCTTGGGCACTTGATCCTAGTTCCCAACCATTTAGAAAAGACCGTGATTCAACGAGACCAAATACGTGGTAGATGCAAATACTCATTGCAGTAATGCTAAATGAAAAGAGTCTTTTCTTTTGAAATAAGAACCCCATGCCTTCAGCTTCATATAACACAACCTTATTTCAAATACCTACCCGATTTTCCAATAAGCGTAGCAAGAGAAGGCCTCGAAATCGTCTGCAATTGGCGGTGGCCGGTTTTTTTTCGGCGGCGCGGCCACCGCCACGCTTATGTCTGGAATTCCGTTCGAATTTTTTCGTACAATCCCCACCAACCTCCGTAGGAGGTTGTCAACCGTAGACTCGCCGCAGCGAGCGGAGGTTTACTTTTAAGTCATGACCTCCTGGCTACGGTTGGCAAGCTATCACAAATATCTAAGCACATCCTTTACAACAGGAGCCTGTCGCAGCGATAGCCTGTATGTAACATATCGCCCTCTTTTTCTGGATTCTAGAATGCCGGTATTTTTGAGTATTCGTAGATGTTGTGATGCGGGAAATTTTTTAATTCCAGTCTGTTCGGCAATTTCTGTAACTGTAAGAGAATTATTATTTTTAATGAGGCGCAATATGTGGAGCCTTCTAAAGCTAGAGAGAGCTTTGAGATGTTTTTCAAGGGAAGGGATTGTTGTCATGAATTTATGGTATTTATAATAACATAGTTGCGCAACTAAATTAATAATACATTTTGAGAAGTTAAGTATTTAACTCGAAGGTTAGTGACAGCTAGAGGTATCCATCCACCCTTATCTCACCAATATACACAGGCAACCCTGATTCTCCTCTTTCTTTAATCAGTGCTTTCTTGAGTCCAATACGTTCGAGAACATCCCTAAATCTCCTTACGCCTCCTTCTTTGGAGAAATCGGTCATCTTTGTGAACTGCTCAAGCCTTTTTCCCGTAACAAATATTCCTTCGATTTTCGTATCCATGTGATAGGCACCCATTCTATCGGAGATTAAGTGAGGTTGTAACACTGGCATATCTTCATCTTCCTTTAATTCTAATCTCTTGCCGCGTTCTTCAATAACAATCGGAAGCATCTTCTTCATAAGGTTATCCGTTCCATTCTTAGTGGCAGCCGAGATGCTCATGAAAAGTTCAATCCCTCCATCTCTTTTTAATACATCTTCAAACCTTTTTATATCATCCGGTATCAGATCAATTTTATTTAAAACGACGATCTCTTTCTTCTTTGCCAGAGTAGTGGAGTAGGTACTCAGCTCATTTCGAATCGCTTTGTAGTCTTCTATGAGTTTCTTTGGATCATCCAGAGCACGGCTTACATCGAGCATATGCAGGAGAATGCCGCATCGTTCGATGTGCCTGAGAAACTGATCACCAAGCCCCTTTCCTTCGCTTGCGCCTTCTATGAGCCCCGGAACATCACAAATAATAAAGGAGCGATCATCAACATTGACGACACCAAGATTGGGAATGATGGTTGTGAAAGGATAGTCGGCAATCTTTGGTTTGGCAGAACTGACGACAGAGATAAGCATCGATTTACCGACACTTGGATAGCCGATTATGCCGACATCAGCGACAAGCTTTAGCTCCAGTTTTAATTGTTTAGATTCACCGGGCTCACCAAGCTCAGCGAAGTCCGGTGTTTGGCGTGTGGATGACTTGAAGTGTGTATTCCCAAATCCACCTCTGCCGCCGAGCACCACAAGCAATTTATCACCGGTTCGTGTCATGTCTGCCAATAGCAATTCCTTCCCGTCTACAATTTCGTAAACTACTGTCCCCGGAGCTACTTTAAGGAGAAGATCTTCACCCTCTCTTCCATTCTTGTTCTTGCCCATACCAAATCTACCCTTATCTGCCTCAAAGTTTTTCGTGGAGACAAAGGCGCTGAGTGTGTCTGTGTTCTCATCAGCTACAATTAATATATCACCCCCTTTGCCGCCATCGCCGCCATCCGGGCCTCCTTTAGGCACGTACTTCTCGCGTCGGTAGCTAACGCAACCGCGGCCGCCAACGCCTCCTTGCACTGTGATGATGGCTTCGTCTAAAAACATAGTTGCAGTATAGGGTTGCTGTTACCTGAGTGCTATGTAACATGAGGACCTTTTATGATCGAAGACCCCTCCAAATTCGACTTCAATACGCCAGAAGACGTCGTTCAACAATTCAATCTTAATGTAGGAATCTTTCGCTCAGAATTAGAAGGCAACGAGAAAGTTCAAGATATTTCAGCAACTCAAGATAAATTACGAAATACTCGATGCGAGCAACTAAGTGGTCAAGAGCGATCAGTTTATTTAGATGAGGTAAAGAATCTTGGCATCCAAGAGAGTAAACTTCGGCTGTATGTTAATCAATATATTGTCTATTTAGTATGCTCATTGGTACTTAATGATGCATATCATGGAAATGAAGACATCTCCCATCTTCAAATATTAGAACAAGCTATAGCCAGATTAAGTGATACAGAAATATTTGATGAAGTTAAGGCTGTTTGGAAAAACGAAACAGCAAAGTTTCCATTACGAATAATGTACCCCGTTCATCACGTTATTATTGATGCTCGAGAGACATTATTTGACCTTCTCTCTCAACTCAGAGAAAGTGAAAAGAAAGATAAAACACAGTTGACGAAGCCTAATTAGCACTCTAAACTCTAGAGTGCTAACTTACCCTATTTAAATTATGTCTAAAATAATTGGAATCGACTTGGGAACCACCAATTCCTGTATGGCGGTGATCGAAGGAGGAGAGCCCGTTGTGATCCCTAATGCAGAGGGAAATCGAACGACTCCTTCTGTTGTAGCTTTTAAAGATGACGGAGAGGTTCTGGTTGGAGTAGCTGCAAAGCGTCAGGCTGTTACAAATCCAAAGAACACAATATTCTCGGCGAAGCGTTTTATTGGTCGTCGTCTCGATGAGGTAAAGAAAGATTCAAAGAACATGCCATTCAAAGTCACTTCCGGTAAGGAGGGGAGGGTAATGATAGAAGTAAACGGAAAAGAAATGCTGCCGCAAGAGATCTCCGCAAAGGTTCTTCAGAAGATGAAAAAGGATGCAGAGACTTACCTTGGAACAACTGTTGATAAAGCTGTCATTACAGTCCCCGCGTACTTCGACGACTCGCAACGTCAGGCAACCCAAAATGCGGGGAAAATTGCAGGACTAGAAGTAGAACGTATTATAAATGAGCCTACAGCCGCCGCGCTTGCGTACGGACTGGATAAAGGAAATGAGCATAAAATCGTTGTCTATGACCTTGGCGGAGGAACGTTTGACGTCACGGTGCTGGAAATCTCCGGTGAAGGTCACTTCGAAGTTCTTTCGACAAATGGAGATACACAACTTGGTGGAGATGACTTCGACCACGTTATCATCTTCTGGCTTCTAGACGAATTTAAGAAGGACCAAGGAATAGACCTAAGCAAAGACAATATTGCACTTCAGAGGCTCAAGGAAGCAGCTGAGAAGGCAAAGATTGAGCTTTCTTCAGTCACAGAGACAGACATTAATCTTCCATTCATTACTGCAGACCAGAACGGGCCTAAGCACTTAAACATAAAGCTTTCACGTGCGAAGCTTGAATCTCTGATTGCTGATCTTATTGATAAGACCATAAAACCCTGTGAAGCTGCACTTAAGGATGCAAAGCTCGGTAAAAGTGATATCGAAGAGGTCGTCCTCGTTGGAGGAATGACACGTATGCCGGCAGTTCAGGTAAAGGTAAAAGAACTCTTTGGAAAAGAGCCACATCAGGGTGTAAATCCTGATGAGGTAGTTGCAATCGGAGCTGCGATTCAGGCCGGGCAGATTGGAGGAGACATTGACCGAGACATTACGATTGTCGATGTCACTCCGCTGAGTTTGGGATTGGAAACGCTCGGCGGTGTTGCAACCAAGCTCATTGAGCGCAATACCAAGATCCCCACCAAGAAGAGCCAGATCTTCTCCACCGCCGCAGACAGCCAACCTTCTGTGGAAATCCATGTAGTACAGGGGGAGCGCGAAATGGCTTCGGACAATAAGTCTCTCGGCCGTTTCATCTTAGATGGTATTCCACCTGCACCTCGTGGAGTTCCTCAGATCGAAGTAACTTTTGACATTGATACAAATGGAATTCTCCATGTTACAGCTAAGGATAAAGGGACCAGCAAGGAGCAGCACATCACGATTCAGGGATCTACAGGCCTAAGTGATGAGGAGGTGGAGAAGATGAAGAAGGATGCAGAGTTACACGCAGAGGAAGATAAGAAGAAAAAAGAACTCATCGATGCACGTAACAATGCAGACGCGCTCATCTTCAATCTGGAGAAGCAGATGCGTGAACATGACGCAAAGATCGGTGATGACCTCAAAAAGAAGGTGAATACGAAGATTGGAGACCTGAAAGATTTGATTAAGAAGGAAGATGCTTCTGCTAATGAACTTAAGAAGGCTACGGAAGAGCTATCTACAGAAGCGCAGGAGATTGGGAAGCTCATATATGAGGCTGCTTCAAAGGAACAACAATCATCCGGCCAGGAGCACCCGTCCTCGGGTGCGGATGGAAAGGAAGATGTTGTGGATGCGGAGGTGGTGGATTAAGATAAGAAGGATTAATTTATACTCGGCCTATTTCTTATCTGGTCTACTCTTGCTAAATGAGTCAATCCCTTGTTGCCTTCTTCAACAAAAATTTCAATCACTCTCAAAGTTCTCTCGGTAACCTTTACACCGGGCTTGCCAAGCATGGAAGTCTGAATTAATTCATCATAGTCCAATTCCAACGCTTCAATCCTTCTGCGAACTTCATCAGGAGGTAATTCTCTTTTGAGGGTTTCTTCGTCAGAATTTTCATATTCTATCATAATAGAATGGTAACTATATTTACTATTTTATCAATAAAAAGCTAAAGACTATTCCCAACAAACTCTGCCCATTTTACTAGTCTTTCTGTGTAACCCTATTCATTGTTATACCGATCATGCATAATAACAGTGTGATCACCACCCTTCAATCTTACCATACATTTAAGCTAAGGCGGAGGTGGTGGATGAAGAAAAGAAGGATTAATGCAGCCATATCCATTGACAAGATTATCTTAAGGGAGAGAATTAACCTCTATGTCTTCAGTGGAATTAGTACCACAGGGCAACCCTCCTCACGATGAAGGAGAGTTGGATGAGGGCAACCCTCATCCTTTAGCTCTACTATTGGAAGCTTTTCATATTGCGAGATCACATAATGAAAGAGAGAGTGATAGAACGTTTGAAGATGAACGGCAAAAGCAATTAACTCAAGAAGAAGAAAACGAAAGAGAGGCAGTATTTGATAGGGCAAGGGAGCTTTTAGAACTATCAGACGAAGAGGGGAATAGGCTTTTAGAACAAGCTATTGCACGTGCTCATTTTGAGACCCTACTACGTGTTTATAAGTGCTTTAAGTTTTTTGGGCGAAGAAGAGGGGCAATTAAATCAAGAAACAGTGGTTGGAAGCCCTACAGCATTTGCAATCACTGCAATTGACGAACGTACAGGGAAGCGCTTACGATTTGTTATTCGAAGGGTTCCGGAAGCCCAAGCTACTGAAGGAAGAGAAGCTCCAAAAGGAAGATGTTGTTGATGCGGAGGTTGTGTACGAGAGAGAAGAAAAGTAGGTTATAGAAGCCCAAAAGCAGAGATTTACTCATAGTATTATATATGTTATTATATATATGTTAATACCAACATCTATCTATGTCTGAAAAGCAAAACAATAAAGAAGTAGTCGATCCAAGCGACATTCAGTCTGCTTTAAACTCTCGTTCACCTGAAGCGGTATTAGAACTTGCATGGAAGCTTCTTTATGACGAAACCGACCTGTCGAAGTTACGAGAAACAGACACGTTCTATCTGGTAGATGGTGTAATTGGAAAACTTGAGCGCTTATCAGGACAAATAGAAGATGGGTCACTTAGCGTTGAAGGCATTGAGGAATTGGTACCAATTGTCAATGAAATGCGTGATCTAGCCAGAGATTTAGCTGAGCAGATGAATGAAATTGACCAAGTACGTGGGAATGTGCCATCAGATGTTGTCAGCAAAATTATTGGAGAAACAAACTTATCGTGGACAGGACTCGAAAAGAAGAGAGGAGCTGCTTAAAGTTTCTTTCCGATGTACTCTGCAAGTTCCACCAGTCTTTCGCTATACCCCCACTCATTGTCATACCAAGCGAGTGTCTTAACGAGTGTAACTCCATTCTCTGTTTTAACTTTTGTACTCGGTGCATCGATGATAGAACTTCTGGAATCCCCGACAAAATCGATTAGAACGAGCGGACGATCTTCGTAACCTAGGATACCTTTCATAGATCCTTCCGAGGCTTTCTTGAATGCTGCGTTCACTGCTTCTGCGGTTGTATCTTTCTCAACAACGCACGTGAGGTCTGTGATGCTTCCGGTCAATGTTGGAGTCCTTATAGCCATTCCATCGAGCTTTCCGGCAAGCTCTGGGAGTACAAGACCTACTGCCTTGGCAGCACCTGTGGTGGTTGGAATCAAGTTGACCATAGCGGAGCGTGCACGTCTCCAGTCCTTATCTGGGCCATCTACGATCTTCTGTGAGCTTGTGACGCTGTGAATCGTAGTCATGAAGCCCTGCTGGATCGTGAAGCTGTCGTGAAGGACTTTGGCCATGGGAGCTAAGCAGTTTGTGGTACAAGAAGCATTGGAAATGATGTTCATACTTGGCTCATAAGTCTCGTGATTCACTCCCATTACAAATGTTCCATCAATTTCATCTTTGCCGGGAGCAGAGAGAATTACCTTCTTGGCTCCTGCATCAATATGCTTCTGAGCGCCTTCACGCTTGCGAAAGACTCCCGTGCATTCCAGAACAACATCTACTTTCATTTCTTTGTGCGGAAGCTCAACCGGATCTTTTATGCTCGTCATTTTGATAGTCCCGAATTTCCCTGATATAGAATCCTCACTCGCTTTCACGCCACAGTCAAAGTGTCCATATGCGCTATCCCACTCCAAAAGGTGAGCCAGCATGTCATTTGGGGATAAGTCATTTATGAGCACAACCTTAATATCAGGATGTTTTTCGGAAATGATTCTAAGTGCCTGGCGACCTATGCGTCCGAATCCGTTTATGGCGATGTTCATGAAAGAGAGGGGAATGCTGTTGTAACTGTAGCATTAGTAAATCCCAAACTACAAATCCCAAATCCCAAATCTAAGAATGAAGAACTCCAAGCCCTCTTGTGATTTGGGTTTTGTATGTTGGGATTTACAGTTCCTCGTACTCTTTCATAATAAGCAGTGTATCCTCCTCCAGAAGAGGCGATTCACACACAAGTGATCCGCCAATTTTCCTTTTCTTTAATACTTTCAGAAACTCCTTCCACTTCGCATCGCTCTGTTTAAGCGGGATATGCTTGCGCTCGCCTTTGGCCGTGTAAGCAATACCGGAATAATGCAGATGCATTTCTTTAAGTGACTTCTTTCCTAAATACTTCTCATATAGGTCAAAGATCTCATTAAACTCTTTGGTGGAATTGAATCCTCCATTCGTCCGTGCATGTAAGTGAGCCGTATCAACACAAGGGTAGATATCGAATCCCCTGCTAATCTTGAGGACTTCCTCAAGCGTTCCAAACTGCGTACCTTTCCCCATCGTCTCGAATGCCAGATTGACGTTGGGGAAGAGTTTATCGCGATGCCTCATGATGTCTGCTGTGGCTTTTAGAACGTTCTTGAAGGCCTTTTCAGGCTCCATGCCCAGATAAAATGCCGGATGGACGCAGACGGAGTGCGCACCTGCTAATTCGGCCATTTGTAGGGCCCTGAGGATTCTCTTCTTGCTCGCTGTGAGCTTCTCTGGCTCCTTTGCGTTGAGATTGACGAAATAAGGAGCGTGTACAGTTAAATACATGTTTAAATCTTCAGCGACCTTACGGATCTCCTCCATATGCTTGGGAGCATTGGGGACGCGTTGCACCCATTCAATCTCCATTGCTGTTATCCCGAGATCATGCGCACG
>JBDRFD010000003.1:0-11895 GCA_043819035.1 Patescibacteria group bacterium
GTAATCACTCCTTCGCCATTCAGAATCTTGTCTGCCTCCAGCCCACCCTTCACATAGCAGCACTGGCCCGGAATTGGAGAGTAGTAAGCGGTAACCAGAAACTCTTGTCCGAAAGGCGCAGTTCCTTCAAATGGATTTTCGTCACTCAGGGTCGTCACCGGAGCTGCGATGACAACTGCAGTGAAAATTGCAATGACGTGTCGCGGAATGCGCGGAATTTGAAATTTCTTTTTTTGCATGAGAATCCCACTATTCTAGCACAAGAACAGATTTTTGACTTATGTGTGCGAGTGACAAAGCTCCCGGGCTTTGTAGTAGAAATAGAATGTACATATTTCTTCACACAACTCTTGTAGTCTTTTCTCATTTTACTCTTGCTGAAATCGAGATAGTGAGAGTCCAAATAACATACCTCAAATAATTAATCTTGAAGCGTCAAGTTATAGTAAGTCTGTTACCAGAATAGAACCTTGCCAAGGGTGGCATCTTTGAATGAGAATAAGGAAAAGTCCCCCAATCATTTCATGACTGCTATAAAGAACCATCTTCTGCGAACTTCAGCTATTGCTTTTGTATTTATCACAAATGCTACGAACGTACTTGCAATTAATATTGGAGAAGTCCCTGGCGGACTCGCTAGTAGCGGAACCATTGAAAGCACGGTAACAGATGTTGTAGTGGGACTTCTAAAATTAATGGCACTGGTTGCAACCATCGTTATTATCATTGCAGGTGTCCGCATGGTCGTCTCGCAGGGAGAAGATGCTGCAATAGAAAAATCAAAAAAGACAATCATCTGGGCTATTGTTGGATTGATTTTGATCCTTCTCGCCGGCGCGATTGTATCATTCGTGAAGACAGCTGCCGGTATCTAGTATAAAGACGGTAACCAATGGTAACAAGTTCTCATACGATCACCTCTTCTTCCAAGCGTATTCCAAATTTCCCAGGTAAATAGACTCCCGGCTCGATAGTAATAATTTCGTTCTTGAGTATCTTTTTGCAAGGAGACTTATGACTTAAATAAACTCCCTCGTGAATCTCCAGTCCGACTCCGTGACCGAGTGAATGTGTAAAGTATTTTTCGAACCCATGTTTTTTGAGAATCTTCCGCGCAGTTCTGTCGAGCGCATGTGTTGTCACTCCTGCTCGAACTTTTTCCAACGCACCATCCCTCGCTTCTTCCACTGCGCACAACACTTTCTTCTGAAGACTCGTAGGCTGAGCAGTAAAAAACACTTCACTGCGATCAGAGCAGTATCCTTTGTACCGTGCACCGACATCTATCTGAACGATGTGTCCTTTCTTTAGTTTTCGATCCGTAACGTGATGATGCGGATGACTCGTGTGATTTCCAAAAGCAACGATCGGTTCAAATGCGAGTGAGTCCGCACCCAGTTCTCTCGCCCAGTTCTCCAGCCGCCAGGCGAGGCTCTTTTCTGTTGGGTACGAACGTAAGGCCGCAGGAACCCGGCGAAGAAGCTCTCTTGTTATACGCTGCGCGCGCCGAAAGCGCTTCAACTCTCTGTCGTCTTTTTGCCTACGAAACTCCTCCACAATTCCTTTCCTCCGTACAAATTTTGTATTCTTATATTTACCCTTCCATTTGCGATATTTCTCTACTGTTACTTTATCAGATTCGAATCCACACTCCCTGCATTCCATAAGGAACTTTTCCAGAGTCTCTATGTTATGAATTCGCACAGAATCGTCTAAGGCCCCGGTCGCCTCTTCAATGTAGCGATCATCAAGAAAAAGGTGATATGCTCGGGACGTTACAAGAAGTATTCCATAACTTATATTTACACCCGTCAAATACCGTATATTCACAAGATCTGTAATGATAAAGGCTTTGGAATCAGCATGCCGGAGAATTGTTGCGGGTGACTGGGGTTTCACCGCACCATGGTAGCGTTAAAGCGGCTTTTGTGCTATCATAGAGGGAAATATGACTATCAAAATTCTCACGATTCTACCACGGTGTCTTAAGTGCTTCACAGCGGTAACAAGCCTGTGGGCACTCTCTGCTTCGCAGGCTCTTGCGGCGGTGTATAGCGGCGGTGGAATAAAAGCGGGGGCAGAAAGAGCAGGTGACACCGGTGTAGGTGGTACCACTGATTTGCAAGGTGCAATAGGAAAAATTGTTGATGAAGCACTAACCTTCGTCTCTCTGCTCGCTGTTACCGTAATTATTATTGCCGGCTTTTATCTCATCTTGGGATTGGGGAACGACTCCTCCAAAGAAACTGCAAAGAAAATTATCATCTACGTAATAGTAGGCTTACTCGTGATAATTCTATCCAAAGCATTCGTCGAACTAATTAAAACAATGGGCGGCATATGAACACATTCCCTATCTCTAATTGGCAACGCAAAAAGACCGCTTGCATGGCTCTGGTTCTTGCACTCAGCACAATTCTTTTTGTCCCTGTTGCGGTTGCAGCCAATGATGGAGGCGGCCTGGGTGACGCTTCTGCCATTACGGGTATCGATGACGCAGGTGGAGACTCGGAATCCATAAAAGATACTATTACCAATATTGTTCTGGAAGCACTGACTTTTGTTGCTCTCATCGCCACAATAGTTATCATCATTGGCGGTGTGTATCTTGTTGCCGGTGCAGGATCTGATAGCTCAAGAGAAAAAGCTAAAAATATAATTATCTACACTATTGTAGGATTACTTGTCATCATCCTTGCCGGCGCGATCGTAAACTTCATTAAAGATGCTGCCAGCTAGCATAACCACTTGAACGATCCCTAACGATGCGACGCTCTATTCTCCAACGGCTTGCGGTTCTAACAGTCCTTGTCGGAGTGGTTGCTCTTGTTCACTCTTCACTGGCTGCCGAATCACAGGTTGTGCAAGCGCAGTTTACACTCGTACGCGGATCGGTGTTCGAAATCATCGCACAGCACTCCATTGCTTCTCCACAATTCAGCTGGGTGCTTTCGCGGGACGGAACATTCGTGGAAGCAAAACGTGATCAGCTCTTTCGGTCGCGTCTTATAGAAGCAGGCTCCTACTCCCTGAACGCAGAGATCTCCGGAGCAAATGGTGCTGAGCGTTTCCGGAGTGTTATTCGTATCAATGTTCCTGCGACCGATCGAAACCCCTCTCCTCCGGACATATCACCAGATGCGCTTGTGATAACCGATCCGCCGATCGATCCAAAGGGAAGAATCCTGGCATCAGGCGGGCAAGAAATCATTCAAATCACATCGGCAGATAAAGCCATTGCTAAATTCTCTCTTGATATAGATTCAGAAAAAGACAGTAATAATGACAGTGATGCAACGAATGACAATGATACAGCAGGCACATATTTCGCGGGTAATGCTACACCAATCATGGTTTGGCTTACTGAGCCAAGAAGTGATCACACGTTAACGCTGCGGGCAACATTTAAAGATGGAAAGCAGGAAACTCAGCGCATTCGCCTGGTAGATAACAGGACTGCACAGCAGGAAGACGCCGTCGATAGAAAAGTGGCTAAGATTTCTTTGTCCGATTTGCACGATGGCATGTACGCATTTTCTGCCGAGTTCCAAAAAGAGCTCCCTTACCCCGCACTCTTCCAGTGGAACTTTGGTGATGGCAACTTAAGTCTGCTCGATGCACCTATACATACCTACCAGCAAAATGGTTCTTACACCATTCGCCTGACAGTGCGTAACTTAAAAACCGGTGAAGTGTCCTCCGAAGTATCCGAAACTCTCAAAGTTACAAATGCTCCGGCACATCCTTTTAAACCGGATGATAACGAGCCGGAAGACGATAAAGGCAAAGGATCGCTCTTATGGCTCCTACTAAAAGTAGTTCTTGTGGGAGGCATTGCTGTTCTTTTCGGAGTGGTGGTTGTATTCCTGATTTCAAAACTACGCAGAGGCTCATCTCTGCAAGAAAAACTGGAAACCGCAGAGCAGAAGATCTCTGGTGAAGAGACCGAAGAAGATACTCTTCCTCCAATGGAAGTAATCGAAGAGGCAGAGATGGTTACCGAAGAAGAAACTCCACTTCAAAAAACTCCTGAGAAGCCAGCCGTTAAATACCCTGAACCAAAACCGGAGCCGGAAGTAGTCGCAAAGCAACTACCAAAACCGCAAGCAAATAAGGTTATGGAGTCTCAGGTGCAACCCCGACATCAAAAAAAAACCGATAGGGATCCTAAACAGGAAACTAAAAGCAACGATTCGCTTCCTCCGTGGCTGCAACCAACGGCTGAAAAAGTATCCGTTCGAGATCCTGAAGGACCCTTAGGCCCTGAAAGGGAGCCTACTCCGGCTCAGGAAGCCACTCAGAAGCCTCCAGCTCCCACATCCATTCAACCCAACTTGCCCTCCAAAACCTTGCCTGCAGAACAAAACAATGGCCAAGTGAAGGAGAAATCAAAACCTGCAGCACAAACAGGTCCTGCTCCCTATTGGCTACAACCGAAAGCACAGAAGCCATCCGAACCAACCCCGCCCAAGCCACCTGCACAAACACCTCCTACACCTCAACCACAAACCCAACCTAAACCTGAATCACAATCTAAACCAGTACCCAAACCTGAACCAACTAGTCCCACTGAGCCCCGTCCCGCTCAGGCAGGAGGACGAAGTGGAGGACCTCAGCCGGAGCCTGGCCCCGAAGGCCCTGTCCCCGCATGGCTGCAAACAAGCAACAAAAATCAGAAATCTGCAGCTCAGAAACCACCTCCCAAAGAGCAACCCAAATCAGATGATGAACCTGTGGCGTTCCTGAGGGCTGAGAGCGTGGAAGAGGAGGAGAAGAAAAAAGAAGGTCATAATCAGGGCACACAGAAACCACCCGAAACTCATTAATGAGTTTCTTATTACTTTGGTTTCTGGTTATTGGTTTTTGGTTTAGTATTGAGTGTGTACGGCGAGTGTAGCTCAGTTGGTTAGAGCGTCCGGTTGTGGTCCGGAAGGTCGAGGGTTCAAAACCCTTCACTCGCCCCATTCGGCTTCGCGGCAAAAGAGATGCGAAGCATTCCTATAAACACTCCCGATTCTTATAGAGCGATACCGCTATCCGTCGCGGATCGGCCGCGCCGTGACGGACACCGCAATGGGGCTTTATATCGTGGTTCGTCGCGGCGTAGTGGTATCGCCATCTATTGATTCTGAAGCACTGCATATCGGTCATGTGTTTCCTACCACGAAGCCGGACGAAACCCTTCACTCGCCCCACAGTTGAATTGGAGATGAGCACAAGCCCGAAGGGCGATGTGCGAATCCCAAGATACTGTGTCCCACATAAGCGCGTAACGCTTGATGCGGGACGAGCACAGAACATCATCATATAGACCCAGATTCTACCAATCATCCCTTTGCGAAGAAGGCAAACTTTGGTATGCTCGGCAATCGAATGGCTCAACCTTTGTTTAGAACCCCAATCCCGCTACTTCGAGCGAGATCTCCTAAGCTGCTATACTGCTAGAAATCGCACATGGCTCAACCCTTGTTTCGCACACCAAAAGGCACACACGACGTCCTCCCGGAGGATCACCAGTACATGACGTATATCAAGAAGGCCGTGCGCCACAGGGCAAGGCAAGCCGGCTACAAACGGATAGATACGCCAATGTTCGAAATCAAGGATATTTTTGAACGTGGAATTGGCGAGCACACGGATATCGTGGAGAAGGAACTCTTCCTGGTGACATCCAAGCAAAAGGAGGATGAGGATGCCAAATTTGCACTACGCCCGGAGTTTACTGCCGGCATTTGCCGATCCTACATCGAACACGGGATGCAGCAGCTTCCGCAACCGGTGGAGCTCTACGCAATCGGCCAGTGCTTCCGCCATGACCGCCCTCAGAAGGGACGCTATCGTCAGTTCCATCAATTCGACATGGAAGTGATCGGGCTCAAGGATCCCAGTATTGATGCGCAGCTGATTCTTGTACTTACAAAGATATTCAGTGACATCAAGATCTTGGGTCGCTTAGAACTCAATATCAATAACATTGGAACCGCAGAAAGTCGCGCAGCATACACCGAAGCACTAAAAGATTTTTTCATTGGAAAGGAGCGCAATCTACCTGAGCTTGATCAATCGAGGCTCCAAACGAATCCACTTCGACTTTTGGATTCCAAAGAAGAAGATACACGTATTCTCCTCAAGAGTGCCCCCACAATGGAACAGTTCTTGGATGATGAAAGTAAGGAATATCACGCAACGGTTCTTGAGTACCTTGATACGTTGGGTGTGAAGTATGTTGAAAATCCCTCACTTGTACGAGGCTTGGATTACTACACTCAAACCGTGTTTGAATTCCTGGACGAGGAAACCGGTGCACAGAATGCGGTGGGAGGAGGAGGTCGCTACGACGGACTTATCGAACTCTTTGGCGGACAGCCCACACCCGGTGTCGGCTTCGCCGGTGGCATCGAGCGTATGGTCTGGCACATGAAGCAGGCCGGCATCAAAGTGCCGCACAAGGACCAAGTGGATGTCTTTGTTGCGCAGCTTGGACCGGAAGCAAAGAAGCAATGCCTCTCTCTCATTGCAGAATTACGGGACAAGGGCGTGCATACTTTAGGAGCACTGGGGGAAGCAAGCCTCAAAAGCCAAATGCGCTTGGCGGATAAATTTGAAGCGCGTTACACACTGCTTCTCGGAAAGATGGAAGTAAAGAGCGGAACAATAATTCTGAAAGACATGGAAGCCGGCAAGCAGAAGGAGATTCCATTCGAAGAAGCTATTCCAAAGATTATTGAACAGCTTGGAGAAGAACACCTGGATACCTACACAATGCGTGATCAGTTTTCGGAAGTGGATGAGGACTAATAAAACTGAAGGGGTAAAGGTGTAAGGGTAAAACTACTTCTTAACACCTACTTTGAGAGTTTTAATGCTGACAACAAGTATGCGAATTATTTCGTCTACATCACTGAGAAGCCTTGTCGTCGTTTTCTCTGTTCCCTGTACCCCTTTTCCGATTATCTTCAACCAATAGCGAGATTCATATGCCTCTTTGAGTGAGATCGAATATTTAGAAATAAAATCTTTTCTACTCTCTGCCTGCTGAGCTTCTTCAATATTTGCACCAATAGAAGTGCCCGATTTTAGAAGTTGTTTACTCAGCACATATTCCCTCCTCTTATCTAATTCTTTGCAAAAGGAGACAATATCTAATGCGAATGCAAACGCCTTCTGCTGCAGGATGCGAGTATTAGCCATAGCTCTCTACCCTCTATGAATCATTCGCCTGCGTCAATCATTCCTTCCATTAGTTTTCCCCTTACAGTTTTCCCCTTACCCCTTTCCGTTTTCCCCTTACCCCTTTCAGCTTTTCCCTTTTTTATTATATATCGAGGTTTTTAACCCCCTTCGCATGCGTTTGAATAAACTTCCGCCTCGGTGCGACTTCTGATCCCATGAGTGTAGTAAAAGCGGCATCAGCTTTTTCCGCATCATCCATGGTGACACGAAGCATGTTTCTGTTGTCAGGATCCATCGTGGTATCCCAGAGTTGCTCCGGATTCATTTCTCCCAAACCCTTATAGCGCTGCAAAGAGGCCTTTGATGCTTTCTTCTTTACTTCCTCCTCGACCTCTTCTCCTTCAGTACCTTCAAATATTTCGTCACTTTCAGCTTCTTCTTCTGATTCATCCTCTTGCTGCATATCCACACCCATATCCTTAAGTACGCCTTCCTTTTCTGCATCTGTATATGCATAACGTGAATCCTTTCCCATGGTTATTTTGTAGAGCGGGGGCTGCGCTATGTAGAGATGTCCCGATTCAATTATCTCCGGGAAGTAGCGGAAGAAGAGAGTGAGAAGCAACGTGCGAATGTGTGCACCATCTACGTCTGCGTCGGTCATGATTACAACACGATCGTAACGGAGCTTGCTCAAATCCTTCACATCCCCGATCCCCACTCCCAACGCGATAATGAGAGACTTGATTTCATTGTTCGCAAGCATCTTATCAAGCCGAGCTTGCTCGACATTCAGTATCTTTCCACGTAGCGGCAGGATCGCCTGAAACTCACGATTGCGCCCCTGTTTGGCGGAACCACCGGCGCTGTCTCCCTCGACGATAAAGAGTTCGCATTCTGCCGGATCTTTACTCGAGCAATCCGCAAGTTTTCCGGGGAGCGTCATTCCTTCCAGTACTCCTTTACGAATCACGCTATCGCGTGCAGCACGTGCAGCAAGACGTGCGCGAGATGCGAGCAAACACTTGGCCACGATATCTTTGGCTTCGGATGGATGCTCCTCCATGTACTCAGCAAGCTTTTCATTCACTACCGTCTCAACCGCTGCCTTCATCTCCGCATTCCCGAGTTTGGATTTGGTTTGCCCTTCGAATTGTGGCTCTTTTAGGCGTACGGAAATTACTGCCGTGAGTCCTTCACGCACATCATCCGCAGACAAGTTCTCGTCCTTTTCTTTGAGCATACTCTGCGCGCGTGCATACGCATTGATCGTACGTGTCAGCGCGGACTTAAATCCGGTAAGGTGATGGCCTCCTTCTGTTGTATGAATATTGTTGGCAAAACTAATCACATGCTCCTGGAAAGATTTTGTGTACTGAAGCGCGACTTCCACACAACCATCATCCGTATCTTTCTCAAACCAGATGGGAATACCAATGCGATCTTTGGATTCATTGAGATGTAACACGTACGCAGAAATTCCACCTTCGAAGTGGAACCTATAGAGTCTCGGGTGCCTCTTGTCTTCTTCGGGGCGATCTTTGCGTTCATCCAAGATAGCAACGGTTACTCCACGTGTTAGATACGCCTGCTGTCTTAGGCGAGTCATTATCGTATCCATGCTAAAGATAACGGTGTCGAAAATTTCCCGATCAGGGACAAAGATAATCTTCGTACCATTCTTCTTGGTATTGCCTTCCACCTTTAGCTTAGTGGTTGCCTTGCCGCGCTTGTACTCTTGTACATGTATCTTTCCGTCACGATACACTTCCGCTCGCATGTGACTGGAAAGCGCATTGACCACAGAAGAGCCAACACCGTGAAGTCCTCCTGATACTTTGTATCCACTGTCATCACCACCAAACTTTCCACCTGCATGCAGTGTAGTCAGCACAATTTCCAGTGCCGGCTTTTTTAGTTTGGGATGTAAATCCACCGGAATACCACGTCCGTTGTCCTCCACACTCACCGACCCATCATCATGAAGCATCACTGTTATCATTGTACAGTGACCCGCCATTGCTTCGTCGATTGCATTGTCGACGACTTCATAAACACAGTGATGAAGCCCTCTGGTATCCGTGGATCCGATGTACATTCCCGGGCGCTTACGCACAGGTTCCAGGCCTTCCAGGACCTGTATTTGCTCAGCTGTGTATTGATCCTTTTTCGCCATAACTTCACGGATTCTACCGACTTCCTGACCTCGAGGCAACGGTCATTATTGCTCTTGTTAAAAGGGTTATAGGTTTTAGGTGATTAGGTTTGGGTAAGAGGTAATGAGGGAATAGGTTTTTCTGTGCCCAACCTTCTAACCTATAAACCTATAACCCAAACCTATCTACCTATAACCTAAAACCTTATCATTTTCATTGCTTAAAATCACAAAACCCCTTACTCTCCCTCAGCTTATTATGGCCATTCACGCTCACAGAAAAGGCTCCGAAAGTAACGATGCTCTCATGCAACGCTTCAAGAAGCAGGTACAGAAAACCGGGCTCATGAAGCTTCTAAGAACACGTGCTTCGTTTAAAAAGAAATTCACCAGGCGCACTGAACGCCGAGCGGCAATCAAAAGGGAGGAGTATCGGGCAGTAAATAGGAAGAAGCAGTTTTATTCGAATATGTGACGTTAGGCTATAAACATTAGGTGATAGGTGATAGGTGATAGGTGATAGGTGATAGGTGATAGGTGATAGGTGATAGGTGATAGGTGATAGGTGATTCCTTCGACTCGTGCTCCGCTACGCTACGCACTCGCTCACTTCGATTTCACTCAGTGTAAACAGGACAAGTAGGTTTGGAGGAGAGGTTATCAGGGAATAGGTTACGTGAGCTCTCAAACCTCTCCCCTATTCACCTATCCCCCAAACCTATCTACCTATAACCTGTAACCCTTTAGGGTCTTTCTTAACAGGAAACAGGTTACCTCAATATCTCCAAAGCTCTGACCATCTGCTCATCCCTATCCGAGTCGTACTGCACAATGACATCCGGCTGGAGACCCGATCCGTCGATCTTTCGGCCATTGGGAGTGCGCCATTCGGCAACGGTGACTTTTAAGCCAGATTCATCATTGAAACGGACCACCTGTTGAACCGTGCCTTTGCCAAACGTCTTTGTTCCCACGACGGTCGCACGACCATGATCCTGGAGTGCACCGGCAACAATTTCGGACGCGCTTGCGGAGCCTTCATTAACGAGCACGACCATGGGAATATCTGCACGGATTGTTGGAGATGCAGATGTCTCGTCTGCACGGGTTTCGTCGCGCGACACAATACGCGCAACAATCGTTCCAGACGGGACGAAGTTACTCACCACAATATTAGCGGCGTGCAGGAGTCCTCCGGGATTACTTCGCAAATCCAGAATGATTCCTCTGGGATTCTTCTTTTGAATTTCCTCCATCGTAGAACGCAGATCATTCTCTGTCGCTTTTCCAAATTGCATGAGTTGCACTGTAACAACACCATCCTGCCATGTTTCTTCAATCTCCGGCACACGCACGGTATCCCTAATCACATTCACTTCAAACTCTCTGCCTTCACGACGAATGAGAAGCTTTACGGTTGACCCTTTGGGACCGCGTACTTTGTCCACCGCATCCATAAAAGAAAGATCTGTCAGATCAACTCCATCAGCTTTTAGAATCTCGTCATTCGGTTTGAGCCCTGCTTTCTCAGCCGGAGAAGAGCGCAGTGGCGACACGATCGTCAAAATGCCGTGGCGCTGCTCCACCTGTGCGCCAATTCCGGTGACGATTCCTTCGATCTGTGTCTCCAGGCTGCTGATTCCCGCCGGCCGTAGGAACGATGTATACGGGTCCCCGAGAGATTCCACAATCGCCTCAGCCGCTCTGTAGGCCGCTTCATCGGGATCAATCTTCTCGTCATAAAGGTAATTCGATCCGATGTAAGACCAGATAGCTTCCAGTATTTGCGCTTTTGGAAGTCTCTGTGTGGACGTCCCTGGATCTCTGATTGTGACCGTAATTTGCTGAGGTGTCGTTGTAGTCCTCTGGTATCGATTTGGAGTTGTCGTTGGTTCCGGTTCTCCAGCGACCTTGCGCAGGAGCTTTTTGGCATCTTCCCCTTTTAGAACACGACGCACACCAAACTGCAGAGTGGTCGCCGGTTCCATCCATCCAAGCCGAATTGCCGTAGAGACTGCCGGAGCTTCTAATGTCCCTTGACTTACATCCTGATACCGAAGCCCTACTCCATCACCACTGAGTCCTTGTAGTTTCATCAAAACAAAGAGTGCCTGTCCACGCGTGATGGAACGAGCAAGCTGCAGATCATTGGTGAACATTTCCAATGCCCCTTTGGAATGAGCAGTTTCGATGTATGGTTTGAGTGCTTGTGGTACACGCACATACGGCATTGTTGATTGTCCGTTTCCAACTCGCATTTTCAAAACCTTCACAGCTGCACGGACAAAGTCTCCACGAGTAACCGGAAGCGCATCAGGAACGATCAGGGTGCTAGCAACACTCGCCGCTCCAACATTCTGTGGAATTGTTACCGTGATACAAAAAACACTTAAAACCAGAATCTTTGCCAGACGAGAATATGTACTCATTGGATATGGGGATGACATAAGTGGGAGAGTATGGACGAAGAAAGGGGCGATGAGAAGAAAAAACCCATCAGATCAAGGGCTATTGTAGGGAAAGGAATCTAAAGAAACCACGAAAAGGAATCCGAAGAATCCGAAGAA
>JBDRFD010000004.1:0-10336 GCA_043819035.1 Patescibacteria group bacterium
GGAAAGAGACTCGCGGACTGCCAGCGCTGTGTGCGCACACAAGACATTGATGAAGTGGGTGACATTTCTCACCTCACGATGTTCGAGATGCTGGGTAACTGGAGCCTGGGAGATTACTTCAAAGAAGGTGCTATTCAAATGAGTTTTGAGTTCCTTACAGAAGTACTGGAGATCCCCAAAGAGAAACTTGCCATCACGTGCTTTAGCGGAGATAGCGATGCACCAAAAGATGAAGAAGCGGCGAAGCACTGGATGAACGTTGGAATTCCTGAGAATCGCATCGGGTTCTTGCCAAAGAAAGATAACTGGTGGGGCCCGGCCGGGCAGACGGGACCATGCGGACCGGATACGGAAATGTTCTACTGGATTGGTAACGGGAATCCTCATGGAAACCCCGAACAGAACCAAGATGACTGGTTGGAAATCTGGAACGACGTCTTCATGCAATACATGAAAACGGATAAAGGCACTTTTGAACCGCTCAAGCAACAAAACGTGGATACGGGAATGGGATTGGAGCGAACAGCTGCGGTGATGCAGGGCGTTCCAACGGTGTATGAAACAGATCGAATGAAACCGATTATGGATCGCGTGATGAAAGAAGCGGATCATGAAGACGAACACAACCAGCGCATCATCGTCGATCACCTTAAAGCTGCAACCTTCATAATTGCCGACGGAGTATTCCCTTCAAATGTTGACCAAGGGTATGTACTAAGACGACTTATAAGACGGGCGATTCGCTCTGCCAGACAACTACGGATTGAACACGATGGAACATTCACACCTTCTATCGCCGAAGCAGTAATCGAACAGTACGGGCACATCTACGGAAACCTCAAAGATAAGAAAAAGGAAATTTGCGATTCTCTCAGTACCGAGGAACAGCAATTCAGCAAAACATTAAAAGACGGGGTGAAGCACTTCGAGAAAGTAGTAAAAGAAACTGCGACGGAAATCGACGGAGTGACGACCTTTCATTTGTACGATACATATGGATTCCCCCTGGAACTCACAAGAGAAATGGCGAAGGAGCGCGGGCTCACTGTAGACGAACAGGGATTCTCAATCGCCTTTGAGGGGCATCAGGAAAAATCCCGCGCCGGTGCACAGAAGCGCTTCTCCGGAGGACTTGCGGATCAATCCGGCGAAACTACAAAGCTCCACACAGCCACGCACCTACTGAATGCCTCACTGCGAAAAGTACTCGGGAAGCACGTGTTCCAGAAAGGATCGAATATTACCGCCGAGCGATTACGTTTCGACTTCTCACACGGAGAGAAGATGACAACCGAACAGTTAGAGCAGGTAGAAGATCTGGTAAACAAAGCAATCGAGGCGGATTTCCCAATCAGTTATCACATTACAGACGTCAAAGGAGCCAAGGAAGAAGATGCAATCGGTGTGTTTGATGAACGGTATGACACCGAAGTGAAAGTGTACGTGGTGGGGAACGACAAGATGATCTTCTCCAAAGAAATCTGCGGAGGCCCTCATGTGGCACGTACAGGGATGATTGGATCTTTCAAGATTAAAAAGGAAGAAAGCTCATCTGCAGGAGTACGACGGATCAAAGCAACTGTGGAAGGAGGACCAGAGAAGATTGAGACGGCGGAGGAGATGTAAGTAGATTCTTCCATTCCCCTGCCCCTTCTAAAAAATACTAAGAAAGTATTGTTTTCTCTTATTTGTTTAATTTGTTTTCTTTGTATATGCCTCCACCCCTAACCCCCTTCCTCCACATATAAGGGGAGCTTCGCTATTGGAGTATTGAGATTTGTTCCATCTTTAACAGAGTCCCCCTCCTCCTGCCTGCCGCGCCGTAGCCCAAAGGCGAAGGCTGGTGGAGGAGGGGGTCGGGGCCTACCTGCCGGCAGGCAGGGATGGAGGTAGTCTCCCGTGGAGGAAGGGGCCGGGGGGAGAGGTAACCTACGAGGAGGGGTTATGGGTGGAGGTAAAAAAAAGTGATAGGATAGACCACAGTGTTCAATTACTTATTCTTCATTGCTTCTCTTCTTGCTCTCGTCCCTCTGAGCGCAAATGCTTTGGAAAAAAACATTTTTAATTTTGAGGGTGATGTGCCCGGGCAGTGGGAAATTCGTGATTTTGATGTGGCCAAATCTACTCCTCAGGGCCTTCAGATCAGCACCAACAAGGACGGGCGTATGACCACCCGCACCGAATTTCGACGATCCATAGAAGCAATCGGATTGAAGTTTCAGACGAACCAATCGATGGAAGCGGCGCTGGTGTGGAAGGATCCCGCCATTGCAGGAGAAGGACTCGTGAATTTTCCGTTCATTATTGAAGGAAACAAAGAAGTGCAAGTGATCGATATCGACCTGAGTAACTCGCGATTTTGGACCTCGCATGCAACAGAGTTTGGCCTTGCGTTTCCGCGTGGTTCCAACGTGATCCTCAAAGAATTGACTTTTTACAATTGGAATTCCTTCGAGAAGCTCTGGCATGGATTTGTGAGCTTTTGGACATTTGACATGTTTACATCGCACAGCATCAATTTTATGTGGGGTCCGTGGCTAACGTTTAATCCCATCGCACGTGCAGTCATGCACTACAAGGATCCTCCCATAGGACACTACGGCGGATGGGTGTGGTACATCTTACTTTGCGCAGTGGGTCTGTGGTGCCTGTGGAAATGGAAACACGGCCGAGCCGCACTCCCCTTCTTCTTCTTCAGTTTTCTGGGGCTCTGGCTCCTCTTCGACCTGCGCATGGGCGCAGAACTTCTATCCTACGTGCGTAACGATTGGCGTGATTTTATACTTGCAGAACACGGCGAACGTTCACTGAGATCACACTTAACATTTCCCGATGTTGTGGAAGAAAGTTTCCCGTATCTGGAGAATGAACCGTATTACATCTTCCTGGGACCACCGGGTGAAACCGTTTTCTTTTCCATCATGCGCTATCTGACGTATCCAAATCTCCCGATAGAATCGGGAAGCAGAATGCAAAAAGCTCACATGGCGCTCATCTTTGGAAGAGACTCAACACAAAAAGAACACGGTCCACTGTTGGTGGGAGCAGAAACCGTACGCAGCGGATCGGGGTCCGTCATCAAAGAGATCAATGAATTTAGCTCGATTATCCGATTCGAAGAATGAGTACTTTCTGGATCATCCCCGGCATCGCACTTACCACCCTCATCGGCTGGCTGATTGCGCGTCTCCTGGAAGGGCATACTGCGGTTCTCTACCGATGGGAACGGTGGATCCTCGGGGTTGTTCTCGGACTTACATTCACGATGTTTGTGACATTCCTAGTACACACAACCTTTGCAATGCCATTGAATCGAACAGGATACCTGTTCATTCAGTTAGCGATTGTTATTCTTCTAGGGATCGTTTTCGGAATTCGTAAACCGGAATCCGGAATTCGGGTACCATTGCCGAAATCAAATATAAATCGAATTCCGAATTCCGAATTCCGAATTCCGATACCACTCAAAATAGTAATTATCGCCTTTAGTATCTGGACCTCCATCAAAATCCTCTCAACAGGAGTTACCTTCCTCCTCCTCACTCCTCCTTTCCAGGGCGACACCGTGGATAACTGGAACCTGCGCGGGAAGATGTTCTTCGTAGATCAGGCAATCACACTTACGATCCCCAATAGTGAAGGCATTCCCCTGACAGGTGATGTGAATTCGTATCCCCCCACCGTCCCACTCGTGAAAGCATCATTTTCAACTCTTGCAGGTAATTGGAGTGAGCCGCTTGTTAATGTGATCCATCTCCTCTGGTACCTATCTGCACTTGCTCTTCTCTTCTTTTCGCTCAGGCGAGTCGTTGGCACTTTATGGGCTCTTGGTGGAACATACATCCTGGCAAGCCTCCCGTTATACCTCATGCATGGCACGAATCCATACGCAGACGTGTATCTATCTGTTCATATTCTCGCAGCTGTTACACTCCTCTTCCATGCACTGGCTTCGGAGGATCCCGACCGACGTGCAAGCTTTTTGCGCCTCTCCGCCTTTGCAACCGCGCTCCTGCCCTTCACAAAGAACGAAGCTTTGATCATGCACACGCCCGCCATTCTCCTCATTCTCGCTATCGCGCTCTGGTGGATGAAACGCATAGGGAAGATGTCCCTGAAAGATTGTATCCATACGGTTCTCTGGTATGTCCTTCTGCTTTCGGCAGTTACAATCCCGTGGATCGCGTATAAGTGGTCGCATGGTCTTACCTTTGGAAATGCACAATCACTCTCCAATATCAATCTTGCATGGCAACCTGGTGTTCTTAAGGCAATCGCAAAGAATACCTTCCTCGAAGGAAATTGGCTGCTTCTGTTCCCATTGCTCCTCTTGCTATTGATCATTCAAAAACGCACCGCATTCAAAACGCCGCTACTTGTCCTTACAGGATTCTTCCTGATTGTGTACCTGGGTCAATTCCCCCTCTACATGTTTACTTTTCTCTCCACGGAAGCGTTGTACCAGACGGGGTATGCGCGGGGGATCGTGCAACTTGCTCCAACCGTTGTGATGATTGTGACTGTGTTACTCTTCCATTGTCTTCAAACTGAAAGGGGTAAGGGGTAAAGGGAAAACGTTATGAGTTTTCCACTTTCCATTTTCCCCTTTCCGTTTCCACGGTACACTCTTAAACGATGCCAAACTATGCAGCATTCTTAGGCCACCAGCCCCTAATCAGCATCGCAGAACTCTCTGCAGCCCTCGATGACTTTTCCTTGAACACCATACTCGACAATCGTGTTGCTATGTTCGAGACGTCCGAAGATCTCGATCAGGACTTTCTCGATACCCTTGGCGGAACCGTAGTATTGGCCAAGCAAATCACCCAAGAAGATCTGACACTGGATGATATTCACAAGGTGCTCATCAATGAAATCGGGAATAAGCGCGGAAAGGTAACCTTCAGCCTGCGCACACACAATATTCCTCGCCAAACAATTGCGACGCTCTACAGACGTTGCAAGAAGGCGCTCAAAGGACAAGGCAGACCCTGCCGCTATGTTGGGAGTGAGAAGAAACCAGCACCATCTATCGTCCTCTTTGAATCAGAGATCATTGATGGAAAGGGAGGATGTGAGCTGGTGATACTTGGAATACGTGAAGATGATGACAGTAGCCGCCTCTGGATCGGCCGCACCGTCGCCGCACAAGACATCGACTGGTACAGCTTCAGGGATATGGAAAAGCCTGTGAGAGATACGACAATCGGGCTCCTGCCACCTAAGCTTGCTCAGATATTGCTGAATTTTGGAGCATTTCTCGTACGAGAGTCAGACGTTGGACGTTCGACTTTAGATGTCCAACGTCCAAAGTCTAACATCAGATCAAAACGTAAGAAGAACAATACTCTTACCATCTACGATCCCTTCTGCGGCACCGGAGTAATCCCCATGGAAGCGCTCCTGCGAAACTGGCCTGTCCTGGCATCAGATGCTGCCAAGAAAGCGGTAAAAGGATGCACCAAAAATCTCGATTGGCTCAGGAAAGAAGAAAAGATCTTCAAGAAGGATGTCCCATCTGATGTGTGGAAGCAGGATGCAACCAAACCGTTTGAATTGGATGAACCACCGGACGTTATCGTCACAGAAACCACGCTCGGACCACCGATGACTTACCGTCCTCCGATGAAGGAAGTTGCAAAGCTCAAAACACAGAACGAAAAACTTCAAACACAATTCCTGGAAAATGTGGCCGCAACTTTACCTGGAGTTCCCATCGTCTGCGCGTGGCCCGCATGGAAACAAAAAGGAGGATGGGTGCATCTGGAGAAAGTGTGGAAGGTAATCGAGAAGCTTAAGTACCGCCCCTGTCTGCCGCCGGAAGTGGAGCTGGAGATTCCAGGAAGGATGTCACTGTTTTACAGAAGGAAAGACCAGTTTGTTGGAAGGGAGATTGTGATGTTGATGCCGGCGAAAGAGTAGGTAGTTAAAAATGGCTCACAAAAAACTCCCGGCTGGCATAACCGACCAGAAACTAAAAAGTTGCAGAACCGCAGAATCTTAGTATATTTGTCAGTTACGGCTTCTTATTACCTGCTATATTTGTATTCCATATCCTCTCCCACTGTTCAGCAACTTCTTTTCTCTGATCATCAGGCAGAGTAATGATGCGATCTTTGGGTAATGTCCCAGTATGATTTGCTAAATAAGGAATTAGGCGAATAATTTCTCCTTGCAGTAAGTAAATGTATTCACCAATGACTGCATCATGAATAAAATTCGCGGCCTTTCCATTATTGATAAGATAAAACGATCGACCAACAGCAGAATGGTATTCCCATACATATCGATGTATTTCTATTGAAGGCAATCCTTCTAGTGCATCTTTCTTGAATTCTTCGTCTGAAGATGTAGCAGTGGCTACGAAACAATGTTGCTTTAATCTTTCTAAATCATCTTTTCCAAGTGAACCACCACCCGTAGCACAGACAATTAAATCGAATTTATTAACATGATCTTTGTCTACGCTCACCTGATAACCATCAGATTCAGCACGGGTGCGTGCTAAGGGGTCATTGTCTTGTATTGTAACGTAGGCTTCTCTATTACGGAGATCACTAGCTATCCCACTACCAATTGGACCATATCCTATAACCAGACACCTCTTCCCATGAAGGATAATATTGAAATCACGCAAAACGGCATCAACGGAGAATACCAATGCTTTGCCAACATTGTGATCTTCTGGCAATTTCAATGGACTTCTGGCTACAGATGCCACAGGCACAGGCCATGGCTTGCCTATACTTTCGTACTTCTTTTCACCATTAATAGTATCTTCTATAACACCAGCAACCTTCCTCTGAACCAATTCTCTTTCCTGATCAAGAACACCTGCAAAGTATCCTCCTATATCAAGGAGCACAAGTCTGACATCATCACTTGTCTTCTTTATTAACTCTGTAAGAATCCCTGTTGCGTATTCTCTAGTAAGTGTTTGAACATTGTAATCAATACTAATCGCCTGATATTCTGAAAATTTAATAGAACTTGGCTTTGGAATAGCGACTTGTACAGGAGCAACACTATCAACTGCATCAACGAAGATTTTCTTTCCAGGGAGGAAATGGGTAATTACCATGGACTCTACATCCTCCAGTGGTTCATCTGGTTTCAATCCAGAAAAGTATTCTTTTGCCTTTCTGTCCTGTGTAATCGGCATAAATAGTGAGAGAATGAGGTTTTTGATAATAGTTGAATATGTCAACTTGCACTAACATCTACTCTCTTTTTTTGTAAATGTATTATTTGCTATTTTATACATTTATTGTACTTTATTACCTATATTCCCCATTTCTCAATGCATGAATCAAATGTTGTTCCCCCAACCCTAGAAGTATCTTCCCTAAACGAAATATCATCAGAAGTCCTTGTTCCTGAAGCGACAATACGAGATTGGCTTATGAGAGAAGGCGTCGATCCAAGAGAGAGCGAACAACCGAATTTCAGGGTCTCTGCCGAGTTTCATCAAAAGATGATAAGCCGAGCAATGCGTCACCACGCTGTGGAGGTGTTAGAAGTAGATCCACAAGCTCTTGAGATTTGGCTCATCACTCATAATGCATCTCTTAATGCACTCTCGCCCGAAGAATGCTTAGTGCATAACATGCATAAAGTGTTCTTTGATTTAATCGCTAAGAAAAAAAATAGGAGAGTTGATCCAGAGGTTAGTAATTGACCGAGAGCTATGTCTCCTCGTTGGCACTTTTTCACCGACTTCATGATACACTTGTGAACAGCAACAATTCCTAAAAATCATCTTCTTCCACTAGCAAGTCGTCCTTGTCGCATTCTTCTTCTTCATCTTCTTCATCGTCGTCATCATCCACGTCAAGCTCCTCTTCATCATCTCCGCCTAAATCTTCATCTTCTTTGTCATCCCAGAGCACGCTATCATCAAAAACCATGGGGTTGGGGGGGAAAGAATAAATGCGCGCGTATTATCACAATTTTTTGGGGGGGCGCAAGAGGGTAAATCCCAAAATGGCCGGGAAATTTGAGGGGTATCTTCCAATAGTCTTATAGACATAAATTGGCTCTTAGTATTTAACCCTCCTTCGTACCGCTAAAACGTGACTGCGGCAGGCCACGTCGGATATTATCCGACAGTGGCAGGGTAGGCATGATTCGAACATTCTTCGGTTAAAAGTTTGGGTTATTCCCTGTATACTCCATGTATGGAATCCTATAAGAATGTCTTTCAGGCGCTCAACAAGGCAAATGTGAGCTACATAATTGTCGGAGGAGTAGCGATGAACTTACTTGGCTGCACGAGATTTACCAATGACATTGACATACTGCTTGCACTTGATGCAGAGAACCTTCATGCGATGAAGAACGCCATAAAAACGCTGGGGTACGAGCAGAGAATCCCTCTCGCTTTGGATGAACTAGGTGACGAAAAAAAAGCTTTGAAATTCGTCGAAGAAAAAAATCTTCTTGCGTATACCTTCTATAATCCAAAAGAGCCTCTTTACAGTATTGACGTCATCGTTGGCCCGTCACTGCAATTTAATCGATACAGAGCAAATCAGATGCATGTTGATGTTTGGGGATTATCGTTACCAGTGGTGTCCATCGATGATCTTATCGGTTTAAAGCAGAAATCCAGTAGAGAAAAAGATGCACTGGATGTTGCCACTTTGCTAGAATACAAAGGTCTATGAAAGACTATTCCTCATCAATCGACCGGGAACAACTGCGCCGTATCAAGTACAACACAACTCCTGAACAGAGAATGAATTGGTTGGTTGATGCCGGAAATTTTGTTATGGAGAGCAGGAAGAATTGGAGAAATAAGTCTCAAAAATCAAAAGCTGGATGACATATTATAATTTTACTGGAGTTTGCAAGATGGTTCAGCAGAGTGGGTTTTTTTGAGACATATCTACTCAATAATTAAGATAGTCCCGTCTCTTCATCCATATAGTACTGCCACATATCCTCTTCATGCTCTATAGCTTTAGCTCGTCCACTCTCGTTGAACTCTTTCTCGGAATCAGATAGTGGTTTTTGTGTACATGATGTAAGTAGAAGCAAAGCACAAAGCAAGGAGGTAATATTCTTCACCTGTGGTGAGCTTGCTTGTGCTGAACTATGCCGAAGTGTCGAATCCATATCTTAAATATGTGGAAAGAGGCGGATTTTAGCATAGCAAAGTAGATGCCCAACTGATAAAGCCGCATATTTAATTTGATATCAGAACAGCTGATTAATACGCTTTATGATTTTTGAAATAGAAATAGACCATCTACACTCGATTCTTTGACACGTAGTGGTTTTGGTAGAGTTTTGTTACCAATGAATACAGAATCAAACATTTCATGCTGACCCTGGGCTTTTTCAAGGAACCTTGGAATGGCATTTGCGACATCAAAAATACGGGGCAATGCAGATCTAAGTTTCCCATATATGAAGCGCTGAATAGCCCTATATGACTCTGGATCTCTCCTCTGATACTCCTCATCCGATGCTACCAGTTTGAAATAGTCTCTCAACTCAGAAGTATCAACTTCTATACTATCACTGTCAGGCATCACTGCAATAGAAGTGAATTCTCCGCGCTCATTCATTTCTTCTGCCGTATTATGATAGTTATTGCATAGAACATAACCACCATTCCTAACCCACTCTACAACACCGCTAACACCAATTTGGGGATTTAGAAGAATGAGCAGGTCATACTCCTCATCAGGTATGAAATTTGGAGCATCAGATGAGTCAGACTCAGATTGAATCTCTTCTCTCCCCGAAGGCACCTTGCCCCAATGAGCGTCATAATTTTTGGCAATAAGTTTTTCGATAATCTCCCTAGTCATATCTACGTATGTCACCATTGAATCAGGAAAGGCCTTGCTAGGAGTGACATCTCCCTCACAACATGGATAGAAAATCCTTCCTGGTTTTTGTCCCATATGTGCAGAAATTGCATCATATCTTTTCGCAAGATTCTCACTTGCATTTGGTTCAACAGATAACTCAGTATTTTCTGTTGTGATTTGGTCATCACCACTATCACACACTGGATCTAGACTAAAGCTGCCAGGTTTTTTTCTCCATTCCATGGCATATTTATACCACTTTATTTGTTCTCAGTCAAGCAATGATTACACGATGTCTGTTTTTCAAACAGTGGGAATGGTGATTGATTGAACACATAATTGAAAGGCCATATTCTTGCCTACCAAACTTATAACAGTCTTTTCTCAACTGAAGATGATCATGAAATGATCATTTCGGGATAGGGACAGAGGGGAGTATAGCACAGAGCTACGGGGCTTCTGGTGGTCGCATTTCTTTCCAGATTCTTCTGATCGCTTTCTTGAGTTCCCACTTC
>JBDRFD010000005.1:0-40999 GCA_043819035.1 Patescibacteria group bacterium
TGGAGCTGGCGTGAATATGATGAGGCTTCTGGCCTTCTATCTTCACGTGTCCTGATGCTATTGCCTGCCGGATGTCGCGGTCGGAGAGGATCATGGATGAGTAGACTACATTGAATAAGAATAAAGATACAAGATACAAAGTCCATTGTCTGAATCACGAATTACGCGGATTATACTGATTACACGGATTCCTTCCACCTGATCTCTTTACACTTACAACGAGCATCCGTGAAATCCGCTTAATCATATTAATCCGTGATTCTGACAGTGTGCGTAATCTGCGTAATCTGCGGTTCAGACATTTTGGAATTTCATTCTATCCACCCCACAAAAACTCTCCTCCGCCCATTGATCCCACCCCTTAAGTCCGTAGAATACTCGAGTCATGTCCAAAAGTGCGATTCATGAAAGAGGCAGTGCCACAAAGAATTCTCCCTTCAATACCAAAGGAGGAGATGGTGTCGGTGCGGCGGAAGACTACAAGGGGCGATCCGAATGTGAGCATTCGCGCATGCTCTGTGCACAGGAGCTTCAGCGAATTGTGTCCAAGTCGGACATGTTTACTGAACGAGATCTGAAGGCATACAAGGATATACTCACAGACTCAAAGCTTGCACTCGCAGGAAAAGTAACATACGCACAAAAGCAAGAGGCATTGGAGGAAAATATCTCGGAATTTATTCCACGTACAATGGAAGATGTATCACGAGCAGAAAATGTTTTTTATGGCATGCTCGCCACTGCTCAGGCTCGTAATATCATTACACATGAAACGGCAATGTACTGGCGCGACAAACTTAAGTCGGAAAAATTCCCGTGGTGGGAAAAAGAGAAATTCATCTACGAGAAATTCCCCCACATTGTAGCAAACTGGGAAGAGCTCGCGAAGGATATTAAGACCCTTGAGAAGGAAGTGAGCCGAAACAGAATGTTTGCCGATATTCCGGAAGTCCGAAAAGTGCTGGGTAAAACAAACTCGATTAAGAAATACAAATCCTGGCGCAATGCAGTCAGCGAGGCACTTGGAGCGATCGAAGCGGATAAAAGGCTGCAACAGAATCTCTTCCAAAAAGCCAAAAACATCCTTGAAGGTGCCGCAAGTGGAAAAGTGCTCGCTTCCAAAAAAGTCGGTATCTGGCTCCATCGAATCTTCAAGAGTAATGCTCCCAATAACAAGATTGCCGACTTCATCAATGGCAGCGGGGCTGCATCACTCTCCGGACTAATAGATCGCTGGAGCAGTGTGCGCAGTCGCTATGACAAAATTGAGAATAAACGCAAAGTTGGAAATGATCCGCGCGGCTTCCACTTTGTAACAACTGAGAAGTTTCTTGATTGGCACTACACCAAGCGCCTGGCATACGTGGAAGAAGCTGAGAAACGTTTCGTCGATGTCGCAAAAGAGAAACCAATCCTGCTCGCCATACGCCGCGAGCTCGATAGCCAGGACTGGGAATCTGCAACAATATTGATCCGCCGGGCAGAATCAGAAGCACTATCCGAATCCGATAGTTCAAAACTTTCTTCGATGAAACGTTATCTTAGCGAACATCAATCCGAGAATCCGGTTGAAGAGAAAACGGGAGAACCACAAACAAAGGAAGAAGCAGAAACAGAACTGCAGCAGCTTCTTTCCCAGCTTCCCCCTGTGCTACAACCGCTCTACAGAAAATCGATCAATGCGGGGAAGTTTTTCTGTCTCGCCGCACTCATGTACAACCGCGTGTGGTGCCGCGAGAAGGGACACGTGCTGGATGGGCACAAGGAAACGATACTGCGAGAATCATCGGAGGACGATACAAAACGTGTTCTTGAACATGGAGACGATAGAAGGCTGCGTAACGCTGCCGTATCTTCATACCATGAACCTTCTATCCGAGGATATTCCTGCACCGGCATCAATGCTCCACAGGTGCTTCACGTAGGTTACGGAGGACAGGATGCACTCGTGGCAAAAATGGCTTCGGAGGATAACGAGCGTTTCCGATACTGGACAACCCTGATTCCGGAAGGAGTGGATTACGGAACACATTCCTACATCGTGAAGAAGCTGAATCGCCAGATTAAGAGATGTTTGAGGAACATTGACTCATCGTCTACTCCGGCCATTCAAAATAAACCTTTGGCGAAAGGCCATGCAACTCCAACGTTCGCTCTAGCACCGTAGCAATCCAGAAAACCTCTGTAATCGCTTGCCATGGTTATTGCGATTGCCGTGGCTTGTGAATAATGGAACAATGACACTGTATTCCCCCCTTCTTCACTTATGAAACGTTTACTCACACTCGCCGCACTTTCACTGCTTATTACCGCATGCTCTCCGCGCAACACGAGCACCATGACACTCGCCGAGCGCCTCCAGAACCCTCTCTTCGCTGAGCGTTATTCCAAGATGCTGGTAGGGCGGCTAACAGAGCTTGAAATTGACAAGGATCCACTCCTTGAGGATCCGAAGATGCAAGAACTGGTCACAAGCACTAAAACTAAGTGGATGGAAGTTGACCGTGAAGCGCGCAGGATTCAGAGAGAAGGAATGAAGGGTGAATTTGTGGGCATCAAAGAGTACGCACTGGGCGAAGTACTTCTGCTAGAACATATGCTTTATTTAGCATCGGACTTCGAAACAGATCCCGGTCCGGGTCTTTCTATTTTTCTATCTGATGCTATAGATCCTCGTGAAGTAGATGGCTTTCCCCGTACCGAAGAGATCAACTTAGGACCACTGCAATCTCCCTACGGGCATCAGCGATATACAATTCCCGAAACGGTAGACACTACCACGTTAAGAACGGTGATACTGTGGGATACGGAATTACAGAGATTGTATGGGTTTGCACAAATCTCTAAATAACACGCTTCGTTTTTAACAGTTAACGGTTAACATTTAACGGCGCTGTTAAGAGTGAAGCATGTTAACTGTTAATTGTTAACTGTTAATTGTTAACTGTTAATTGTTAACTGTTAATTGTTGTCACAATCTTTGCTCAAACAGCTTAAGCACCTTTTCTACCGCAGCGCTCAACGTATCAAACCCCGGTTGAACTTTTTCTCCATTAACGAAGAATGACGGCGTGCCGTTTACTCCCAATGCACGTCCTTCTTCATAATCAGCAAGAACAATCGATCTTTTAGAGTGTGACTTCCAGCATTTTTCAAAGAGTGGTACATCCAACTGAAGCTGAGACGCCCACTCCAGAAGTGCATCGTATCCCAAATCAGCCTGATGCTCGTATGCCAGATCGATAAACTCCCAAAACTTCCCCTGATCCGCCGCGCACTCACTTGATTCGGCGCTGTCCATCGCAAAACGATGAATGGTGCGCAGCGGAAAATGTTTGTACTCCAAACGTACTACATTTCCGTACTGTTCCATAAGCGGAATAACCGCACCCGCATGCGCCATACGACATGCCGGGCATTCCAGGTCAGAAAACTCCATAATGGTTATCACTCCGTTTGGATTACCCAGGGGACCCCTGCTTGATTCTTTGGAAGCACCGCCGGTGCAGCCCGTTAATAGAAGTACAAAAACTAGTGATGCTATTTTCCTGCTCATAGAAGTGAATAATGAAAAGTGAATAATGAGAATAAATACTCTTACCTATAATATCATTATAACCATACTATTTTGGTATTTTTTGCCATTTTTCATTATTCACTTTTCACTTTTCATTTCTCGTCCATAAGGTACACTCCATCCCCCAATGTCCTTATATCGTAAATACCGGCCCCTGACGTTTGCCGAAGTGGTTGGGCAGGATGCTGTTGTGACCACACTCGAGCAGGCGGCTGAGCAGGACAAACTGGCGCATGCGTTTCTCTTTGCGGGAAGCAGAGGAACCGGGAAGACCTCCGTCGCCAGAATCCTCGCAAAGATATTGATGACGAAGGATATCAAAGATGAAATGATTCAAAAACAGATCATTAAAGGAGTGGAAGAAGGAAATATCGTTGATCTTCTGGAAATCGATGCCGCAAGTAACCGTGGAATTGACGATGTGCGTGATTTGATTGAAAAGATACAGTTCTCCCCTGTTGTTTCAAATGCCAAAGTATATGTGATTGACGAAGTACACATGCTGACGAAAGAAGCTTTTAACGCACTTCTCAAAACTTTGGAAGAACCCCCTCTGTATGCGTACTTCATCCTGGCAACAACAGAACTTAATAAAATCCCTTCAACCATTCAATCGCGCTGCCAGTGCTTTCCGTTCCGTGCCATTCCGGAAGAAGACATTATTCGGCGCCTCCAGTTTATTTCAGATCAGGAGCACATCAACATTGATCGTGAAGCGCTTCGCGCCATCGCGCACCATGTTCAAGGAGGACTTCGCGATGCGATTTCTATGTTGGATCAGATACGCGCACTGCCGAAAATTACACTCGAGGATGTAGAGCAACGCATGGGTAAAACAGGGAGTGAATATTTGGAGCCGCTCTTCGAGGCCATCGATAGCCATAATCCAAAGGAAATTATCGCAATTGTACGTACAATCGAAGAAGCAGGCATCGCCCTGGACGTCTTTCTGCGGATGCTTCTCTTGACCACGCGCGAAATGCTCCATGAAGCGATCGAGAAGAAGCAATCTCTGCACTTTCTCCAATGCATTTTAGATACACTTCTCAAAGCCATTCGGGACGTGCGCATCGCACCGGTGCCGGGATTGATTCTGGAATCTGCGCTCCTGTCGCTTTGTACTCTCGCTGAAGAAGGTAAAAGAGAACCGGAAAAACTATCCCGCCCGAAGAAAGAAGAACCCAAGAAAAAAGAGAGGAAGAAAGAAGAAGCCAAAGAACCGGAGGCAACAGAGGAAAAACCCGAATCTAAAGGTGAAGAGGTTGAATTAAAAGAAGCAAGCGTAGAAGCGGTGGAAATATCCTTGGAAAACATCAATGCACTGTGGCCGCAGATTATTAATGAGACGAGCCCCGCACCGATCAAGATTTCGCTCAAGAACGGACAGCTCATTTCTGTTGACGAGAAAACGCTCAAGGTTGGGTTTGCGTCATCTTTTCATAAAGACAAAGTGGCGCACCCCGAGGCCAGTAGAAAAATCGAAGAAGTAATGAAGAAGATTCTCAGGCGCTCTTTGAAACTGGAGTGTGTTATCGGCGATGGTGATGCGACACAAGAACATCCACAGCCGGATGTGGACTTGGCGGAAGCGGCGGCGGAGATATTTTGAACAAATCCTTCCTACTTTATAGGACAAAGTTTAATGGTTTGATGGCTGAATGGTTGCTAAAGTGGCAACAGGCATATTTCTCGCCTGCGAACCATCCAACCATTTAGCCATCCAACCACCCAATACAATGCACACATCAATAGAAAAGACCGTGCTCCGAAAATCCATTGAAACCCGCATCGTCGAGATGACCGGCGAAGAACGTGCATCTGAGAATCAAATTATTTGCGAAACACTCCTCGACCGTATTCCTAAAGGATCAACCATCTGCGCCTACAGCGCACTCGATACCGAAGTGAACCTCACACGGCTAGTCACAGAACTGATGAATCGCGGTGACACTGTTTTTCTCCCCCGCTACACAGATGATGCGATTACATTTCATCGTATTACTGATCTAAATGAGCTTAAAATGAGCTTTTTCTCAATTCTGGAACCGCCTGCAGATTTTGAACAGGCAGACCCAAAAAGTATTAATATTGTCCTCGTCCCCGGTCGTGCGTTTGATGAACGCGGCAATCGCCTTGGTAGAGGAAAAGGAGGATATGACAAGTGGATTGAGGAGCAACGC
Organism: Patescibacteria group bacterium; assembly: GCA_043819035.1. Classification (GTDB taxonomy): domain Bacteria; phylum Patescibacteriota; class Gracilibacteria; order Peribacterales; family Peribacteraceae; genus UBA2144. The sequence continues at coordinate 5,758 of JBDRFD010000005.1, forward strand.
AATGAAAACCCTCAAACAAAGATGTGGGGAATCGCTTTCCAATGCCAAATGATCGAAGAGGTTCCGACTGAAGAGCATGATCAGAGGATGGATGAGGTGGTGAGTGCATAAAGTCAGAATCACGGATGACGCGGATTAAACGGATCACACGAATCGATGTTGTTTAGAGTAAATCATTTTGTTATAAAATCCGTGAAATCCCCATAATCCGTTTAATCTGTGATTCTGACAATGAGAATAATGTTTGTGGCTACTATTTGTACTCATCCTACTTGTCCACAAGAAGTCTGATCGTTAGTCTTTACTTACTATGACACCTGTCTCCACTCCCCCATCCCATTCCAAAACCGCAGCTATGACCTACCTGCCAGCTCTCAAAGAAACCGATCCCGAGATCCGCGATCTGATTATCGAAGAAGAGAAGCGCGAGACATATAAGCTCAGATTAATACCTTCCGAGAATTACGCATCTCATGCTGTGCGGGAAGGAACGGGGAGCGTTCTTACCAATAAGTACTCCGAGGGGTATCCAAAGAAGCGATATTACGAGGGGCAGCAGATTACAGACCAGGTCGAAACACTCGCATGCGAGCGCGCGAAGAAGATATTTGGTGCCGATCACGTCAATGTGCAGCCGCATTCAGGCAGCCCCGCAAATATGGCTGCATACCGCGCGATTTTGAAGCCGGGTGACACGATTATGGGTCTTTCCCTCCCACATGGGGGACACCTTACGCATGGATGGAAGTCAAACTTCTCCGGAACTCTTTATAACTCAGTTCCTTATGAACTCGACTATGAAACGGAGATGCTCAATTTCGACAAAATTCGCGAGCAAGCCAAAGAGTGCAAGCCACAACTTATCATTGCCGGCTATACCGCATACCCACGTACCATTGATTGGACCAAGTTCCGCGAAATTTGCGATGAAGTGGGTGCCAAGTTCCACGCGGATACTTCGCATATCACAGGTCTCATCGCCGGAGGCCAGCATCCAAACCCATTCCCGATTGCCGATACCGGAATCACCACAACGCACAAAACTCTTCGCGGCCCGCGTGGCGCTATGATTCTTTGTAAGGAAGAATATGCGGATGCCGTGAACAAAGCCATCATTCCGGGAATACAGGGAGGACCGCACATGCATACCATTTCCGCGATCGCTGTAGCATTAAAGGAAGCGACCACTCCTGATTTTAAAGCTTATGCCGTGCAAATTGTGAAGAACGCCAAAGCGCTGGCAGATCGCCTTCTCTCTCACGGTTTCCGTCTTGTTTCCGGCGGAACAGACAATCACTTGATCCTGATGGAAGTCTTTGAATCCAAGGGTATCCTCGGCCGGGATGCTTCGCGCGCTCTGGATAAAGCCGGAATAGTCTGTAACTGCAACATGGTGCCGTTCGACAAGAATTCTCCATTCAATCCTTCTGGCCTTCGTATCGGGACTCCGTCTATGACTTCACGCGGAATGAAGGAACCTGAAATGGAGAAGCTTGGTGACTGGATGAACGAAGTTATCTCTAATATTGAAGATGAAGCGAACCTCAAGCGCATCGAAGGTGAGGTGAAAGAGATGTGCTCCGGCTTCCCGTGCCCGGGGATTGATCCGAGTAAGTGGTAATTGTCTGAACCGCAGGATTTACCTCTCCCCTTAATCCCCTCTACACAGGAGAGGGGAAACTCTGTTAGTGGTTCCATTTATCGGTTTCAAGAACAACAGAGCTCCCCTTCCTCCCGTGGAGGAAGGGGCCGGGGGATGGAGGTAAATCCAGTGGTTCAGACAACGAAACATCAAAAAACAAATACAGAATCCAAAGACATATACTTACATCATATTTTCCGCTTCCCCCAGCCGCAAATTCACCGTTGCTGAAAAGTGTTGACTTTGAAAAATACGAGTGTAGTCTGCGCGCAATATTCTTTTCCCATTCATTATCATGTCTTACGGCAGTGCACCTAATGAAACTCCAAGATTAACTGAAACTCCAGAATCTAGTGATAGCGTTACCATCACTATTGAAGCTGAGAGAGATGCAACACAGGCAGAAAAAGACAGATTGCTTGATGAACAACTAGCAGCAGATATGGAAGCTGGCTTCTAACAAAACATTTTTGATTTATTACCAGTAGCAGCGACGCGGCGCCGCTGCTGCATTTTGTAATGTACATCCGGTCAGTGTAGTCTATCCTCGACCCATTTTCCCTTTTCCCATTACCCTTTACCCTTTTTAATTTTCTATGGCACAATTAAAACGCCGCCTCAACCTCCCTTTCTTCACCTTCTATGGATTAGGCTCCATTCTGGGTGCAGGAATTTATGCTTTAGTTGGAAAAGTGGCAGGAGAAGCCGGCTTCTTTACGCCCGTTGCCTTCATTGTCGCCTCGATTCTTTCGGGACTCACAGGATTTGCATACGCAGAACTCTCAGCTCGTTATCCAAAAAGCGGTGGCGAAGCGCTTTACACCGCACATGCCTTCGGCATTCCCGCACTTTCGACTGTTATCGGACTGCTTGTCGTACTTTCGGCAATCGTCTCTTCCGCAGCACTTACAAATGCATTCGTAGGATACCTTCAGGTGTTCGTTTCCATTCCCGCAAACACCGCAATCACCATTACAGTGCTAATCGCAGCATTCATCGCCGCATGGGGGATAAAGGAATCTGCATTTGCTGCAACAATTCTGACTCTTATAGAGATTGGAGGGCTGCTTCTGATTATTTGGGTTGGCAGAGATGGGTTAATGTCATTCCCCTTCCGATTTACAGAATTTATACCGCCCTCAGATACGGCCATTTGGGGAGGAATTATGACCGGAGCGTTCATCGCGTTTTACGCCTTCATAGGTTTTGAAGACATGGCCAATGTGGCGGAGGAAGTGGAGAATCCACACAGGAATCTGCCTTTGGGAATTCTTATTGCCATAGTCAGTTCAACAATCCTTTACTGCATCGTTGCAGTTGTAGCAGTCCTGAGCTTGCCTGCCGCCGATCTTCAGGCAACAGACGCGCCTCTTGCCCTCATCTACACACAAAACACCGGCTCTTCTCCGATAATCATCACCTTCATCGGCCTATTTGCGATCGTCAACGGCCTATTGGTTCAAATCATCATGGGTTCACGCATCTTGTATGGCCTAAGCAAAAAGGATTGGCTCCCCGATATGCTCTGTAAAGTCAATCCGCACACACATACACCGATCAACGCAACGATACTGATTACTGTGCTTATCCTGGTTCTCGCTCTCGGCTTCAATCTGACAATACTCGCACAATTCACAAGTTTCATCATCCTCGTAGTCTTCGCGATTGTGAATCTGGCGTGTATGCGCGTAAAAATCCGTGACCCGCACCCCAAAGATGTAACAATCTTCCCATTTGCTTTTTCACTTTTGGGATTTGTGACGATTGTGTGCTTCGTGGGGGTTCGGGTGTGGATGGCTATTTTCTAGCACAGTAGCTCAGTAGTAAGTAGGCTTTTGAACCTACTGCGCTAAAGTCATCCCGCGTAACTCGTCGACTTAACTACCGTTGTTGGATACTCGATCCAGGTGAAACTTGTTAACGATGTTGCATCTATGTCACGCCAGAGAATATGGCTCATGTGTTGCTCATTTTCTACCCCAAAATCTGTTCGCTCAATGGATTCGAAGTTTTGGAGTGACACTTGCAACGTACTAGGTGCACCAACAGTTGAGCTATTCTGATCAAGAACATTTCCTTGAAGAACAAGTGTTATGCTATTCCCCGAATATATATTGGTGTCGACAGCGGAAGGTGATAGATCTTTACACTCAATAAGCAGGGAGCCGCTCACTTCACCTGATACTTGTTCCCGTGTCGAATCATTGAGAAACGTCTTACAATTATGCGTGATTGTTGAGTCAGCAGGATTGTAAACACGGAAATTGCCTGGAGAAGCATTGAGCAAGACATTGGTTGCATTCAGATTGAAGATAATCCCATTAATCTCTGCAGCATTGAGTCCATTCCTAGAATTAGTGTTACTTGCTGCTGTGAATTTGAGCTTCCCGATATCAGATAGACCCATCGGAACTGCAGATCCGTTTGGATCTTCGTTCGCGTTTGTAATAGAAGTGATCTTGGACATGACAGAAACACCTTCTTTGGAATAAATTGGTGCATTTGGACCGGGAGAGTCTGTACCAACAAATATTTCTCCTTCTGCAACATTATCACCATTATTCTCAGAAAGCTCATTACTTGAATTATACCCTCTTGCTTGCACTTTATTAGGTCTTAGCGCCATACGAACCTCTTCGCCTGAGGATGCACCTTGTGCATCAGTTTTCATACGTGGACGCACAAGTACATCTACTTTCTCTCCATCCTGAATAACCAATTGTTGGTTCTCCATAACAGCACAGAACTCATTTCCAGATCCACAAGCAGCTCTAGTGGCCGCTACAAACGGTTCACTCTCCCCATCTCTGAATAATTCCAACCGATCAACAGAAATCGCTTCCCCATCTACACCAAAATGAAGGAAGTTTACGTCTACACCCTCGTTCTGAGCTCGGAATTGCATGCGTAGAATCGGTTCACCCAGCTCTCCACCTAGAAGTTGATGACTGCGAAGTGCAACGACCGACTTTGTGATGTAAAGATTGCCTGTCGGCTCATCGTCATCATCGTCGTCGTCATCAGCAGCATCCTCATAATTACAATCACTACTACACCCATCCCCATCCTCAGTATTCCCATCATCACACTCCTCGCCCACCAAAGAAGTTCCGGTAAATCCAAAGAGGAACCGAAGGATTATTGTGCCATCATGCTCGTCATCGGTTGTACCATTACCATCAGCATCGTAGTGCGTTAGGTGAGCCTCAATATGAGCTTCTATGGCTTGCGGATCAGTGCGACTCGCATTTATTCCAATAGCCCCATTTACAAGATCCTGACCACGAATGCCATTGAGATAGCGAAGAAGGAGATTACCGTCACTTGAAGCTATGGCTTCTCCATTGCCATCGATATCCAGGTAATCATTTGATTGCTGTTCTTCCAGGAATGCTTGAACAGCTGTTGCAGTAGTACGTGCTGCACCTTCTCCGAGAATATTCTCTTTTGTGCCATTTCCACAGACAGGATCTCCCACTCTCTTCACCAACCGCACCGCATCCGCAGCAAACTTCTCACTTTGAAGCGAAGCTATGTACACGCGCACGAGTTTTCCGGTTTCCAGATCCACTTCTCCCACTTTTTGCCAGGGCACCCCATTCCACACAGGTCCTCCGGGTAGTTGAGATTGGCTAACTTTCTGATTCTTCAGGATGATACGCTTCCCTCCAAAGGTACGTGTGTACTCCACAGCACCGAAGTACACGTTATCCGAACCTTGTGAGGGCCATGTGGTGTAGAGATCATAAGTGCCGGGTTCAACGTTGAAGAGCGACCACCGTGCGTAGACCTTTCCTTTACTCAATGCGAAACGAGATGGGCTGTGTGCGTAGTGCTGTTCTTTATAACCACTCCCGGCAATACTTGTCCATCCAATCCCAGATGTCTTGAAGGTACGGTAGCCATCGGCATCATCTGCCACGGTTTCTGATTGAACAATGACTTCCTTCTTGCACTCACTGCTACACCCATCACCATCCACTTTGTTTCCATCATCACACTCTTCACCCCCTTCCGTCACACGATTCCCGCAGAACGACCACTGGGACTGCCCATTTACATATTTCAGGTTTACTGTGCCACAGTGTGCTTCTATGGGTATGCGGTATGTTGAGGAATTAAACGTATTACCTGCTTCGTCCGTGAACTGGATGAAGGTATCGTAATCAATCGGAAGTGCAGCCGTTAAGTAATGATTGGTCTTCAATCGACCAACTCCTCCTCCATTGTATCCCTCTGAGTTCTTGTACTTAAACATAACGTCAATGGATGCAGGAATATCCGATTGAATACTAATATCAGCCTGCGGATACATCTGTACTTTTCCGGCATTCACACTCCTCATGCTCGTGATATCCTTAAACTGCTCTTCTTCATCGAACGGGTGGATCCCAAGTGCCATATCATATCCTTCTTTGTCTCTTCGAACTAAGAGATTGGCATATCCGTAACACTTATTGAAGAAGCTCCACATTCCTCCACTATCACTCTGCCACTCTTCAACTCCTTCTGTAATCACAAAATCAGTACTCACTTTGAATTTAAACTTACCACTTTTCCCAGACATCACACTCGATGGCTCAAATTCATACGCACTTAGCAGCTCAGCCTCTGACACCGGCTTTCCGGTGAGCTGATCTGTGAGTTGTCCGTAGAGCGTAATGTCATAGGCTTCCTCCTGCTCGCACTCACTCGGTTCGCCTGTGCAGGACCATCCACTCTCCACATCACAATTCTGCGAACAGCCGTCACCACTCTCATCATTATCGTCATCACAATCTTCTAAGATATCAATTACGCCGTCACCACATTCGAAATCATCGTTATCGTCGTCGCTGTCATAGTCATCGTCAGAATCGTCATCATCGTCATCGTCATTGTCGTCATCGTCATCATCGTCGCTATCATCATCATCGTTATCGTCATCGTCGCTATCATCATCGCTATCATCATCGTTATCGTCATTATCATCATCCGCTGATGGATGAACACATTCCCCCGTACAGACATCAGGACAGCCCCCACCAAGCTTGCAGTCCGGATGTAGATTGCAATCACCTTGTGACGTGGAGCAGATGAGAGGTTCTTCACAGTCACTGTTGGAGGTGCAGAAATCCACTCTGCAATCCTGCGGACACGTCCGTTGCTCTAATTCCCCTTCACAAGCTCCATTCCCACACACAGGCCCCCCTCCTGCGCAATCGTCCGGACAATTCTTTGAATCTTCCTTTCCTTCACATTCGTCATTTCCACAACACGTCACACCTTTTTTACAGCCACATTCATTTTCACCTTGGCCAATATATGTCCCATCTGGGCAATAAGGGGGTGAAACCATAGGGCAAGGCCTCGAACAAGGACCGCAATCCTCTTTGCAGTTACACCTGTTCTCCCATGGTTCACACTTACCATTTCCGCAATCTGAACAAATCACAGCTCCAACGGCAGCGATGCACTTATTCTCATCAACCATTTGCTCAGACGTATTGTCATCGGGAAATGCAACACTGATTTTCTTCAGTCCTTTGCAACATTCTGGTGCATCGGGGACTACTGGTGTCTTTCCTCCGGCTTTAACACATTCCTGTTCTATACAATCCTTTGGACAAGAACACCTATCTTCTTCACTCCTGTCACACGTTCCGTCCCCACATGTGCGCCACCAGTCCTGTACACAGATACCCACTGAACCATCTTCAGATGGTGAGCACAATCCATTATCTTCCAACAGTGATGGTGGTTTAACACCAGCATTCTTACTACAACAATGTGTTGGCCCAAGTGCAGGCTTCTTGAACACAGGCTTGCCATCATCAGCACAATCTGAAGGACAATCCTGTGGACATGTCCCTTTTTTGTAATAGGCAGGAGGGCCAAGGCATTCCGGTGGCGCATCCGGTCCACATCCTCCGGGGTTGATCTCATCTGCTTCCCCTTCCTCACACTTACCATTGCCACACAGAGATCTACAAGGATCTACAAAATAATTAAGTGGATACCCATCTTTACATGAAGGGAATTCCCTGCCGTCTGCACATTTGATGGGAGCACATTTGTCATCATCATCGTCGTCATCATCACCCTCACAGATTATCTCTCCACAGCTTATCAGGCATTTGTTGTCATCATAAACTGGCCTGACATACTTGCAGTTTTCTGGAGGAACTGCGCATGGAGGAGGATCAGGGCATTCATCATCATCTGTATCTTCATATTCACATACTTCCCATCCGCTTCTTTCGTATTTATTTAACGAATTACTGGTGAATATTCCAGATCTTAAGCATCTGGTAGTATTCATTTTTTTATTGTAAATACACACTTGTTGAGAAGAGCAAAGATCTTTGCACAGATCACACCCAACCACTTCAGGGGCTGATGAGGTTAATTGCGCAACTAGATCAGCTTCGAATTTCTGTTGCACAGTTGCAACAGCTGCAAGGGCAGCGACAAATGCAATCGCCGCAGCAACAATGTTGTAACGGAAATTTACCATAATGACAGGGGGAAGGTATTAACAGGAATGGTACATCTGAACCTAAGACCAAGAAAAATGATCTTTGTTGACTTCTCTGTTTTCTAGTGCCTTAAAAATATGTATGCTTCTTTAAGATATGAAAAGATTATTATTACTCGTGGCCATTATTTTCCTCGTTTCGTGTGGTCCGGATACTAAATTACCACCAACACCCTCCTCTTCTGAAGAAGCAATCATTACACGTGTTGTTGACGGCGATACCGTCACTATTCTTCTTAAAGGAAAAATGGAATACGTGCGTATTGTCGGAATTGATGCACCGGAAAAGGATGATTGCTTCTCTGTGCAGGCTTCTGAGAAAATGCGCAACCTAGTTGAAGGAAAGAGAGCACTTCTTGAAAGCAAGATTGATGAGAATCGCGACCAGTATGACCGACTTTTACGTTACCTTTCCGTTGAAGAAATCGACGTTGGAGGGCAAATGCTATACGAAGGATATGCCAGAAATTACCCATGGTTCCCACACCCACGTAGCGAGATGTATAAAGAGCTGGAACGTCAATCAAAGGAGAGTTCACTCAGTAGCGTCCAAAGAAACTTCGGCATGAACCAGTGATATGACAAAAAAGCGGTAGAATGAAGTTGTTACCACAACATTCCCCGCTTCTTTGATGTATACGAATTCTACCACAGTTCTCAACCAACTGCTCTACCTTCTTCCCGAAGAACGCTTTCAGACGTTCGTTGGACAGCATGAAGCCGATCGATACGTGAAGACATTTTCCTGCTTCAATCAGCTCACAACACTCCTGTTTGCGCAGGCAACAGAGAAGGATTCACTGCGTGATATTTCCACATCACTTCGTTCTCTGGACAGCATGTGGCAGGAAGTGGGGCTCAAAAGCGTTGCCCGTTCTACGATTGCCTACGCCAACGAACACCGCCCTTGGCAGATTTATCAATCGCTGTTCTATGCATTACTGGAACAGTGTCAGATATTGGTTCCTGGACAGCAAACATTCTCCTTCAGGAACGATCTGCAGATTCTTGATGCCACCACCATCGATCTCTGTCTCAATCTGTTCCCGTGGGCAAAGTTTCGCACAAGGAAAGGGGCTATCAAGATCCATACCCGTCTCAACCAGCGTACACAGATTCCCGACATCATCTGCATCACCGATGGCAAGACTCATGAGGTGACGATTGCAAAAGACATGGACTTTACCGCCTTTGCCAAAGGCACGATATTCGTGATTGATCGTGGATACTATGACTTGGGACTGTTGCAGAAGATCAAGGACGCGGGACATCACTTCGTCATTCGTCTGAAGAGCAATGCACAAATCGTGCGTTTGGGGCAGCATCGTAATGCAACTGGCGAGGGAGTGCTCAAAGACGAGTGTATTGCCTTTATGCTCTCTGCTGCACAGTACAAAGATAATCTGCGTCTGGTCACGTTCTACGATGAAGAGCACGACGTGACGTACGAGTTTCTCACAGATGAGTTCCGTCTATCTGCACTGAACATTGCCGCCATTTACAAGAAACGCTGGGACATCGAGATTTTCTTCAAATGGATCAAACAGAACTTGAAGATCAAGACCTTCTTTGGAACCTCAAAAAACGCTGTGCTTACACAGATTTGGATTGCCATGATCTACTTCCTCCTGCTCAAGTGGCTCAAGCACCAGTTGAACTTCAGAGGATCGCTGACAGATCTCACACGAATGATTGCCACCGTCATTCTCCATAGAGTTCAATTCGTCGAATTAGCCTCATTGAGGCCAAATACACTCAATCGGCTGCGCATCAGAGCTGGTCCGCAACCAAGTTTGTTCTAAAGTTTCTTTGGACAGTTCTGGAGTTCACTAGGACTCTGGGGTGAGTGTGAATGATAACAATCAACCTTCAACTATCAACACGCTTCGCTCTCAACTATCAACAAACATGTTTATCGTACTTTATGCAACCATTGATTGTTGCTTGTTAATTGTTGCTTGTTACCATCCCCTCCTTTGAAACGCTTCATCATATTACTCGGCTTACTCTTCCTCACCAGCATCCCAGCGAATGCACGGACGAGTTGCACAGAGATACGTGAGTCAAAGGGGAAAGCTGAATATGAAGAATGCCGCATCGATGAGAAGGAGGACGAAATTAAAGAGAACATCAAAAAGTATAAGGATGCTCTCGAGGATCAACAAAAGGACACTGAGGATTACTACGAGGACATCATCGGCCGTATTCAGGACCGCCGGAAAGACCTCGATCGACGATTAGAGCGCGAAGAAGACGATGAAAGCGATCGCCTGAAGGATCTGAAAGATGATGATGCAGATAAAGAGAAGATTGTGAAACAGAAGGAAAAGAGCGACAAAGTGAAGAATGAGCGCAAGGCCGCGAAGAAGTACTTCGATGCATGGTTAGACGTCATTGAAACGCAACAGAAGCTCGATGAAGCACGAATTGACTTAGAAGCTGCCCAATATGAGTACCAACAGAGGGGAGGATCGACTCAGTGGATACGGTGGTACTGAGAAAAGGAAAAAGAGGATAAAAAAGCAAAAGAAGAAAAGGAGAATATATAAAAGAACAATATGGATTTTGCACAAGATATCAGAAATCCTTTTTTCCTTTTCATCCTTTTTTTCCTTTTTTGCTTTTGCATGAGCCAATAAGTACAACGTCAAATTACGAACACAATTTGTATTCATAAAACGCACCCGAGCCCTTGTCTATGGGTAAAAGTTGCACTGGTTTTGCAGTGTGAGTAATATGTGCGGATTTGTTCGTGACCAAAAAAACAGAGCAAATCAGAAACAGAAAGAAAGACAAATACAAACATTTATCCCGCATTGAAGTTCAACTTCTAGTGCGGGACGGGGCGCCCCTCACACAAACACCTTCGATCCTTCACACCACCGACTGCCACCCCGCACCACTCCCATCCATGTGCGGGCCGAGCAAGAGTAGATAGGAGGGGAGCCAATCCCCTTTTCACCCATTGACGCCTAGTGCGCTCCTCTCGAGAGGCCGTACCGGACGAAAGCGGGCCCCGAAAGCTTCGTCTTCCGCTCAGTCACACACCTTTATTTCTTAGGTTCTAGCTGAGGAACTGGAAATGCATAAGCTAACGGGACAGGACGGCTCCCATCCTCTCTGCTCTGCGATGACGTACCGTAGATGGGAGGTCGCTTTACGGTATGCATCCCTTCCTCCCCATGGTCTCCTTTGCCCTTGTGCATTGTTTTGAGTCCTGGTTCGGGGACCTCGTTCGGTTGCGAGGAGAAACAAGAAACCTGAGCAAGGCAGAGGTTCGAGGGCTCCTCCTCTCAGTCAGCTTCCTCAATTAAGAACGGCTCAGCGGTAGTAAATACTTCTGATAGCCAAGGAAGCAAGACACAAACACAAAAAAGGCCAGAGGTTTCTTCTGGTCTTTTTTGAATGTCTGGAACCAGATTCACATGATTTCTAGATGAATAGGATTAATCCTGTAATCCTTTAATCCTGTGAATCATGGTTCAGACATTTCTCTGTCATTACTTCTTCCACGTCTGAACCACGGATTAAACGGATTGTACGGATTACACGGATAACTTAATAAATAATCTGACTATATTTAACGAACATCCGTGTAATCCGCTTAATCAGCGTAATCCGTGATTCAGACAATGTTCGTTTCCTTTTTATCCTTTTTTTCCTTCAATTGCAAAAGCGTCTTACTCGGCTCCGGCACTCCCCCGCTCTCTTTGAGCTTCTTCTCGAGTTCCGCCATCTCCTTCTTCTCATCGTCACTTAAAGCTTCTCCCATAAAGTCCTTCTTGCGAATCATATTAAAATCATTCACCCACATTTCCCGATCACGCCACTTACGATATTCATCCAGTTTCATGCCCTTTTTACGTGCCTTCTTGACCTCTTCCTCTTCCTTCTCTTTTGCCTTACCCGCCTGCTTAGCATCCTTTCTCCCCTCTGCAGCAGACTGTGCCCACTTGTAGATCTTACCCTCGACCTCGCTGCGAGACTTGCTGTATCGCTCACGCGAAAGGCTCCGAAGCGTCTGCACACGCCCTGGGTCTTGTTTGAACACAGGTGGCGGCAGCGTGGTCACGGAGAACGGCTTCGAAGGAACGCCATCAATCATCACGCGTGCGTATGCATGGTACTTGGGCAGACTTAAGATGTCCTTTGCAGTCACCATTTCTTCAAACTGCAAACTCATTTCTTCCGCATCATCACTGCCTACCTGGAAGCTGATGAGGGATCCGACGTTTCCGAAGACGGCATCACGAAGTGCAGTGTTTTTATCATCAATCAAAAGCTGCGCCACGTACTGGTTCGCCATCGTCAGAGAGAGGCGATATTTGCGCGCCTCGGAGAGAATGGTGGCAAACGATTCGGTCGCAAAGTTCTGGAACTCATCAACGTAAAGATAAAAATCTTTACGCTCTGCTTCCGGAATATCTGCGCGGCTCATCGCATCAATCTGGAATTTGGTCACAAGCATCGATCCGAGGAACGCAGACACGTCTTCACCCAGTTTTCCTTTACTCAAATTGACAAGGACAATCTTGCCGGTATCCATCGCATGGCGAAGGTCCACAGAGCTCTTCACCTGCCCGACAATGTTGCGCATGATGGGAGTAGAGAGAAGTTGGCCGACTTTGTTCTGGATGGCTGAAATTGCCTCGGTGCGGTACTTCTCTGACCATTGTGCGTACTCATCTTGCCAGAAACTTTTGACCAGTGGATCGGTGATCTTTTCCACAACTTTAGAACGGTATGCATCGTCAGCGAACATGCGCATAATCCCCAACATCGAGGAACCTTGGTACTCCAGAAGTGCCAGAAGTGTATTGCGGAGTATGTGCTTCATGCGCTCACTCCATACATCCGGCCAGAGTTTGGTAAATACTCCCATCAGACCTGATGCGACAATCGGGCGCTGGTCGGGATCGGTTGCCTCCAGCATATTGAAGGAAATAGGGAAGTCCCGATCTGCCGGATCGAAGAGGATGATGTCGTTCGAGCGGCTCTTTGGAATGAACTGCATGATTGCATCGATGAGATCGCCGTGTGGATCAATGACACCAACCCCCTTACCCTCATGCACATCCGAGAAGACCATGTTCTCCAAGAGCGTGGATTTTCCCATTCCCGTTTTTCCGATGCAATAGATATGTCGCCTGCGGTCGTCGGGGCGGATACCAAATTTTGTTCGCTGTCCGCGGAACACTGCTTCCCCAAGGATTGTAACTTCCTTTTCCTCTGCAAGTGGTAAGTCGATGGGTGGTTCTAGCTTCTTACTCAGCACCCAATCAATGTTCGGTGTTTGCACGAGAATCGTCGGTGGATGCCAAATGGTCGCAATTTCCTCAACGGATAAAATGTATGGAGTCGTATCGTGCCCATGTGACATGCGTGCTCCTTGCTTAATCTTTCCCAATTCAAAAGCATTACAATTGGGAAGAGAAAATTGGCGAAAACTCCCCGCTATTTCCTCCACCTTTGCAGTGGCTTGTTCCCTATTGCCCGCCGGTGCAATGACACTGATTCTCACATTACACAAAAACATCAGGCGATTGGCTTTATCCAGAGCCGCAGTAAGCGCATTCTCACGATCATGTGAACGTGTGCTTGCGCGCTCAATTTCCTCTTCTTCGGGATCGGAAGAAATAGAAGCAGTATCACCTGTCATCTTAATAGGCGCTGTAAAGTATTTGTTAAACCCCGGCCAGGCGCGAAATCCCCCCATAATAAATGCAACAGGCAGGAAGGCGATCCTTCTCCAGCCGCGAGCCAACTGCATTCTTGTAAAAAAACATGCGTAGTTGTCCGATAGAGATGCAATTCCCTTATCCAGCAAAGGAATAAATCTAATCGCCCTGTGGCGGAACCTCCAGCCGATTGGCTTCATAACAATCTGCACATGGCCCCGCATTCCTGGGACCGGAGACCTGGAAAAAGATGAAGTTATTCCGGCAATTGGGTCAACATTCACCCGCGTAAGAATGTCATCGAACTGCGGATGGCGCTTGATGGGATAAATCTCCGGATCGGTGAGCTCGAGTTCAGCAGTGAATACTTCTTCTCCTTCCTTCGCCGCAAAAGGATCATCCTGTACCTGTTCGATATCCACATCAGGATACTGCGCATAGAGTTGTCCTTCCGCCAATCGCACAGCGCGTTCATTCCCCCTCACAAAAAAACCGATTTTTCCTTCCCGCGTCATTCCAACTTCCATACTGACCATTTGATTCTTATCTTTCAAAGAATGCAGTGCCGCAATAGCAGGTTCCATATACAGCGGACCACGGTTGTGCCTGTCCTCAGGGTCTGCATGGGCCGGACGAATTCGAAGAAGTTTTGATATCATGAGACACATTGAGAAAACGAACACCGGAATCCGGAACTCGAAATCAGGAATTCGGTTGTCACGGATTCCGGATTCCGGATGCCGGATTCCGATAACCCCAAAATAATCTTCATTGAGAACACACTGTCAATAAGAACGTAATAAGTCAGCAACCAAATCAATCGCCACCGTATTGTACGCGTAATCCATCCGCATGGGACCCAGAATTCCCAGAACTCCACGGAAATCCCGCACACGATATTCTGTCACCATCATAGAACAGCTTTGAATAGAACTGAGGATATGTTCATCACCAATGTAGTAACGCACCTTGTTATCCACATCCACCTCGGAGAGCAATGCATTCAACTTATCCTCAAGAAGTTCTGCAACACCACTTGCAAGAAGAGGATTGCTCTGGAATTCCGGTTGCTTGAGAACATTACTTAAGCCCAAGTAGTACACACGATCTTTATGCGGAACCGAAGCGAAGGCAACATTTGGAATCATGTGCGAAAGAAGCGCTACAGCTTCGTACACTCTCTCCTGATCTTTGCGCTGGAAATATTGTTCCCGCAGCGTTTCGAATTTTCGGCGGACTGCTTTCTCCCGCACAGTCGGCTTCATAAAATCCTGCACGTACATTCTGTACCCTCGCGCAGTCGGAATACGACCGGAGGAAATGTGCGGCTGCTCCAGAAATCCCTCATCCTCCAGCAGACCCATCTCATTGCGAATCGTTGCAGAGGAGCAGAAGAAATCCCCGGATTCTAAAAGCCGTCTGGACCCTACCGGCAGAGCTGTCTCGATGAATTGGTCGATTATCGCCACCAGAAGCTTACTTTGGCGCTCGTTCATGGGTCTAGAATAGCAATCAAAATGGCCGAGTGCTAGACAATATGTGCCTCTTTTAGGTGATAGGTGATAGGTTTATAGGTTTGGGGAAGAGGTGTTGAGGGAAGAGGTATGGAAAAACGACCATGAATAAAACTAAACTAAAAACCAACAAACCAGAAACCAGTAAACAATCGCTTACTTCTTCTTTTCCCGTCCCGCCGCCATCCTCTTCCTAAACCTCTCAACCCGTCCTCCCTTCATTTCCTTACGCTGTTTGCCTGTATACACCGGATGGCACTGAGAGCAGGTTTCCACCGTGATCTCCTTTAATGTGCTTGGAATCTTAAAAATCACCCCGCACGTGGTGCAGGTAGTTTTGGCATCCCGGTGTGTTTCGGGGTGGATTCCGGCTTTCATATCGGGAGGATTGTACAGAGAATGTGGTGCGCCACAAGAAACTTAAGAGGATTCTTCAGCACCTTCAACTGAATCTCTGCGATAAATAGTTATCTCAGATGAATATTTATTTGGCTCCATCGTTGGGAGAAAAAAGAAGCCACCATCTTCCCCCTCACTCAGATTTAGAATTCTGCATATATCATCAGCTATGGGCCAGTGACGGCGCTGTTCTGCTCTTGAAAAAGGATCAATATGAATATCAAAATAAGGCTTACCTGCAGGATATATGTTGCCCAATCCAATGTTCACTGTAACCAGAGAAACATTCAACCATTGCTCTCTAATATGTTGCGCAACAGCATCGAGCTGTGGCTTTCTGATTTGATAATCAGCTAGATGCCCTGCGGTATCCGGCGCTGGCAAGCGTGTATCGCATAAAAAATCATTAACTGCTGGCATAGTCTGGCGAAGAGCATCTATTGCCTTCCTTCTCAGACGTGCCGTTTCGTCGTCATCACTTGAATCGCCCAACGGATCCGGATTTTCATTCATCATAAAGACGAGCAAATTAGCATAGAATAATTTAGAGTACTACCTCCTTTTTGCCTTTTTCTTTTCTCCAACCTTCTTCTTCTTAAAGACTGGCTTCTTCTTAGCCGGAGCCTTCTTCACAACCTTCTTCGGCTTTGGCTTTGCCTTCATCTTCTTCTTAGGTTTGGGCTTAGATTTTACCTTCTTTTTAGGCTTAGGCTTGACCTTTGGTTTAGCCTTTGGCCTTGGTTTTGGTTTTGGTTTTGGCTTAGTTTTTGGCTTTGGCTTAGGAACCAGCTTTGGTTTCGGCTTAGGCTCAGCAGCTTCCTCGGGCACAGGAGCAGGCTTAGGTGCCTGCGCTACCGCGATTGCTGCTGCCGTTCCTCCCATCCCTGCCATCGCCCCTACTCCCACCGCCACATTAACTTTCTTTCCCGCGCGCTTCACACGTCGCTCTTCTTTTTTAATCAGCTCGACTTCTTCTGTGCGCGTATCCGCCGCCGCCTGAATAACTGCTTCCGCCTCTCCTTTATCCAGCATCACCACAC
Source organism: Patescibacteria group bacterium (assembly GCA_043819035.1). Classification (GTDB taxonomy): domain Bacteria; phylum Patescibacteriota; class Gracilibacteria; order Peribacterales; family Peribacteraceae; genus UBA2144. The sequence goes on from JBDRFD010000005.1 coordinate 22,548, forward strand.
TAGTTGTGGATACTTTGTCGCGTGCTTTTAGGCGCATGACGATAACCCCCTGTGTAGCACGCCCACGGGACGGAATGTCACTTAGTTTCATGCGAATGGCCTGCCCCTGCTTGCTTAGGCAGAGCAGATCACCTTCATCACCTTCCTTCAGAACACACCCGCCAACGATATCGCCGGTCTTCGCTGTCAGCTGTGCAGCCTTTACACCAGATCCTCCCCTGCCCTGGAAACGATACTCATTCACCGCTGTCATTTTACCAAGCCCATTCTCCATCACCACAAGCAACTTACTCTTACCGGGATCATCTATAGCAGCCGCTTCTACTACCTGATCACCAGGTGAAATTTTGATACCACGTACACCGGCTGCAGCACGACCCATCTCGCGTACATCTTCCTCCTTGAAACGAATGGCCTTGCCTTTTTGAGTAACGAGGAGAATTTCATTCTTTCCAGTTGTAGACAGAACCCAACGGAGTTCATCTCCCGGAGGCATTTTCTGCGCAATAAGACCTGACCTGCGAATGTTCTCAAACTGATCGATTTCCGTGCGCTTAACCGTTCCTTTTCTCGTAGCCATAAAGAGATGACTCTTGCCTTCCATATCTGCCTTGAGAATAGCTGTGACCTTCTCCTCAGGCTGCAGCTGCAGCAAGTTCACAATCGCCTGCCCCTTGGCAATGCGCGATCCTTGAGGAAGTTCATACGTAGGTAACTTGAAGATACGTCCGGTATTCGTGAAGAACAAGAGGCTATCGTGGTTCATTACATTCAGAATCATCATTGTTTCATCTTCTTCCTTTACTTCCATACCCTTCACACCCTTACCCCCGCGCGCCTGCGCACGGAACTGTTGGGGACTTAAACGTTTTACATACCCACTGAGCGTGAGCGTCACAATCATCGGTGCATTGGGGATCGTATCTTTGGCGGAGAAATCACCGACTGCATGCCTCACGATGGTTGTACGTCGCTTGTCACCGTACTTTTCTTTTATCTCATCCAACTCCCCTTTGATAATGCCATCGATTCTATTTGGATCCTTGAGGATTAACTCGCACTCTGCAATGAACTTTCTTTTCTCCTTAAGCTCATCCTCAATCTTCTTGCGTTCAAGGCCTGCCAACGTCTGCAAACGCATTTGCAAAATCGCATCTGCCTGAATTTCAGTCAGTTTGAACTTTTTCACCAGATTCACCTTAGCGATTTCCTTAGTCTCACTCTTTTTAATTGTTTCCACCACCTTATCAATATCATTGAGGGCTATACACAAACCCTCCAAAATGTGTGCACGATCTTTGGCACGATCCCGCTCGAATGTCACTCTCCTGCGAGTTACCACTCTGCGGTGATCAATGAAGATCTGCAAAAGTTCCTGTAAGTTAAGCAGCCTCGGCTGAATTCCATCGGCAAGTGCAATCGTGTTGTACCCGAAACTCGACTGTAGTTCCGTGTGCTTAAAGAGCTGATTTAGAATCTTCTGTGGATACGCATCCTTCTTAAGCTCAATAATTACACGGATTCCTTCACGATCCGACTCATCACGAATATCTGATATCCCCTGTATGACCTTGTCCTGTACCAGGGTCGCCATCTTCTCGATCATGGTAGATTTATTCACCTGATAGGGAATCTCGGAAATTCGGATATGATAGCGACCGCTTTTGGCCTCTTCTATCTCCGCCTTTCCGCGCACCACCACAGAACCTCGTCCCGTGAGATACGCCTGTGTCAGAGTCGCTTGGTTGTAGACTATTCCGCCTGTTGGGAAGTCCGGTCCTTTGATGAACTCAAGCAAATCTTCCACCGTCGCTTTGGGGTTCTCGATCAAGTGCTCAGTTGCATCAATCAGCTCAATCAAATTATGTGGTGGAATGTTTGTTGCCATTCCTACCGCGATACCAACCGTCCCATTAAGGAGAAGATTGGGCACTTTAGCAGGAAGAACGGAAGGCTCTTTGCGCGTTGAATCATAGTTGGGACGAAAATCGACCGTATCTTTATCAATATCTTGCAAAAGCTCCTCGGCCAACTTCTCCATTTTCGATTCGGTATATCGCATCGCGGCTGCTCCATCTCCATCAATCGACCCAAAGTTTCCCTGCCCCTTAACAAGCGGATAGCGTAGGGAAAAGTCCTGTGCCATACGTACGAGCGAGTCGTATATGGCGATGTCACCATGCGGGTGATACTTTCCAAGCACATCTCCTACCACGAGTGCGGACTTGCGGAATTTTGCACTGCTCCGCAGTCCAAGTTCATTCATAGAAAATAGAACGCGACGATGAACAGGCTTAAGACCATCCCGCGCATCAGGTAAAGCACGGCTGACAATCACACTCATCGCGTAGGCGAGGTAACTCTCCTCCATCTCATTCACAATCGGCCGCGGAGTGACACTTCCAATATTATTCAGTGCCTCTCCACCATGCAGCGGGCCATGGATCTTGGGTTCCTCTTTACCTTCAGAAGTGGCTTCCTCTTGCGAAGAATCTTGTTCCTCAGAATCAGCCGGAGGGGTCTTTTTATCGTCTGACATATTTCCTGCAAAGCATAGCGAAAATTATTATAAATGGAAGGGGTTTTGTTTCCATGATAAACATACCAAGCTGGATGGTTGGATGGTTGGATGGCTGCTAAAGTGGCAACCAGCTTTGGGTTCGCTTGCGAACCATCCAACCATCCAGCTATCCAGCTATGCTCTCAATCGTTTCAACCCCCATCGGAAATTTAGGTGACATAACTAAGCGCGCCATAGAAACCCTCTCGAACGTTGATGCCATCATCTGCGAAGACACACGCGTGACTGGGAACCTATGCAAGCAATTGGAAATTCCTAAGAAAGAATTCATCTCTATGCACAGCTATACATCTGACCGGAAAATTGAAGAGGTTTTAAAACGCCTGAAGAAAGGAGAGGACATGGCCGTGGTCACCGACGCCGGAACTCCGGGAATATCGGATCCCGGATTCAAGCTAATAAGCCAAGCGCGACAACGGAAAATAGAAATTGAAGTAATTCCCGGCCCATCCGCCTTTCTAGCAGCACTTTCTGTGAGCGGACTTCCGGCGAATCAGTTCCTTTACCTGGGCTATCTCCCTCTAAAGAAAGGAAGGAAACGCCTCCTCGCATCTTTCGCCGACGAAAAGCACACCATCGTTTTCTACGAATCCGTCCACCGTATCGAGAAAGCACTCAACGAACTCGCGGAGGCCTTGGGCGATCAACCGGATCGTAAAGTGGTCATTGCGAGAGAGCTCACTAAGCTTCATGAAGAAGTAATCGAGACTACCGCAGCAGAACTTCTGACCGTTGCTCAGGAAATTATGAAAAAGGGAGAGTTTGTGGTGGTTGTGGGAGCTATTTGAGACACAGTCTGAACCGCAGATTACGCAGATAGCGCAGATTTCGCAGATGCTCGCTTAAAAACAACAGATTCATATGTAGAAATCTGCGCCTGCCGGCCATAGCTCATTGGCGACGGCTGGTAATCCTTTTAATCTGCGCCATCTGCGGTTCAGACAAGGGAGAACATATAAACAAAGAAAGGGGCAGCGTTTATGGCGCTGCCCGGGTCCGACTGCTGATGGGATCCTATAATCTAACGCATCCAGTATCCTACAAGGATTCCATAGACTCCACATCCTACATACAACATTACTTGCCATTTGTTGTAACTCCCTCCTGTGAACTTACAGAGCAGGAGACCAAAGAAGGCAATCAATGCAAGCAAGAGGATCATACAACCAACGAAACGCAAGGAAGCCTTTTCCAGGCCTTCCGTAGTCGTTTTCTTGGAGATCAGCCTAATGCCGATCACCACGTCCATCATTGCAATGATGGACGTAATAAAATTCATCATCGCAGAGCTCCTTTTATTGTGAGAGAACAACGGTCGGCCTATTACAATAAGCTTAATATTTTTGGTGTCAAAACATTCTTACATGCAAAAACGGCGAGGAACCCGAGGGCCCCCGCCATGCTTTGTCAGTCATCACTCGCGACACATCCAGATTCGGATACGATAGTAGATTCGTTTGAACCAGTTTTCGATCCGAACATAAATCATGTACGCAGAGTATCCAACGGGAAACAGGAAGATACTTCCCAGCCACATTCCCACAACCAGAAAGAAGTTGTGTGCCATCGAAAGCTCAATGCAATGAAACATTAAGCCAACGTTGGCAACAATGAACGCGGCAAGGAAAGAATCTTTGGTTGGATCTCTTCGAAACTCGAAGAGCGCCCAACCCGAAACTCCCGCCAGAGCAACAAGAACAATCATTGTTCTACCTCTCTTCCATGAAACGTTGTTGTGAAACGACCGACCGGGATATTTAACACTATTTGGGGTTATATGTCAAGTTTCCTTTTCACTCCTCTACTTCCTCAGCGGCCCCATCTCCATAAGTCGCGACGGGACGATCTTCCACTTGGTAAGCGGCACATTTATAAAGAGGACACCGAACACGATGAACACCATACTCAAGAGATGAAAAGAAGTGAGAGGCTCATGCAGGATCACACTGGCAGCAACCACCGCCAACACGCGTCCTGCGGCTTCGATAACCCCCGCATCAATCGCCTTGATGGTCTTGAGCGCGTTGAAGAAGAGGAAGTACGGAAGGATGAACGCGAAGATCGGCACAGAGAGCAGCAGCCAGATATTTTCCGGCGCCGAGAGGATCTGAAAGCCAGTCGGTTCAAAGAGGATCATCCAGAGCCCCACAATGATAATCGCGAGCAGTGTGCGGATCAGGACCACGGAATCGAGGTGGCGGTGCTTGATGTATTTTTTATGGACGATGGTCGTCATCGCGCCGAAGAACGTTGAACCCAGAATGAAAGGCACACCTTTGCTCATATGGAATGCTTGCATGTCCGGCCATAGAATCACCAGTACTCCACATACAATGAAGAATCCTCCAAAAAGCATCTGGCGCCTGAAGCGCTCTCCCAGAAGGAAAATTCCAAAGAACACCACAAAGAATGGCAGCATGCTCGAGAGAATGATCGACTCAGAGGCAGTGACATGCTGCAATCCCGTGAAGAAAAAGAGCGGCGCCAGCACACCTCCGGTGAGTGTGGTTATGAGCACACCGAAAAAGTCCCGCTTGCGCATCTGCCACCGCATGTGCCGGTCGAAATCGATGTACTCATGGATGAGGAGCACAATCCCCACAATAATGAGCGTGACGAAGTAGAGGCTGGCCGGTGTCCATCCGCGCGCATAGAGAATTTTTGAGAAAATGGGATTCAAGTTCGCAAGAAGCACCGCGAGGAGCATTTGAGAAAGAGCGAGATGTCGTACGGATGGGGATGTGAAGATCATTGTGGAATGTATGGTACATGGTTTAGGGGCTAGGGGTTAGGTATTAGGGCCTAGTACCACCAACTTACAATTCTATCTGCCCCCTAGTCCCTAGCCCCTTGCACTGCTATGCTAAACTTAACATTCCCCTTAGCACATGAAGATTCTCCTTGCCGAAGACAATTCGATCCTCGCAAATTTATATAAAAGCATGCTAGAGAAAGCGGGGCATACGGTTTATGTTGAGCCCGATGGAGAACAGGCGTTATACCGCATGCGACGGTGGAAGCCGGATCTGGTTTTACTCGATCTCAATATGCCCAAAAAAACCGGGTACGAAGTTCTCGCTGAGCGCAAAGGTGATTCGGATCTTAAAAAGATTCCTGTCATCGTTCTCACAGGACTCGATGAGAGTGAAACACGCAGAAAAGCAGAAGAGCTGGGAGCGGATGGGTACATCCACAAGGTCAAAGTTGAAATAGAACCACTGTTGAAAAAGATTGGTGAGTTGGTTCCCAAAAAAGAGAATTCTAAAGACTAAGGCAGTACTACCACTGGACCAACATTCACTCCTTCTTCCTCCAAAGGCATCGGACAAGCTTTTCGACAATACCCCCCTTACCTTTCTGCACAACTTCCTCTTCTTTATATTCTGGATTAGGAAGACTTTTACCAAATGCTTCTCCTTTGCGTACATACTCTGATATCACATGTGCAGATTTCTTGGAATAATTCACATCGAATTTTTCTTTAAAAACACTTACAAATATCCGAACAACTTCATCTACATTAACTTCACCGTTTTCTAAAAGCCTTCTCAAAAGCTCAATCTTGAATTGCGTATAAATCTGGTTATGATTATCAAAGTGTTCATATTCAAGCCTTCTCTCATACTCAACTAATTTCGCTTCTAATCTGGGACGAAGTCCTTTATCTGCATCATCAGGAAGAATGATACGATAAGATTCGTCTTGCACCTCTCTGCCTTTAGATGAAAAACTAATCATAAATAACTATGGAAGAACATTACGCGGATCCACATTCACCCCACCCTTAATAACTTCAAAATGCAGATGTGCTCCGGTTGTAGTCGGCCCCGCGCCACGCGTACCGGGCTGCCCCCCACTCGCGCCAATGATCTCGCCGGCCGACACATCCTGTCCCGCGTGAACTGCGATGTGTGTAAGGTGGCCGTAAAGTGTTGCGTATCCACCGCGATGTCCGATGAGTACATAGGAATAACCATCCACTCCCCCGTTCTTTGTAAGGAAGACGACGCCGTCAGCTGCACTGACAATGGGACTGCCCTGTGCAATTACAATGTCCATGCCCCTGTGAGGAATCCCAAAATACTTCTGATAGCTCGGCTGCATGAATGTTGCCGAAATTGGGCCATATGCGGGCCATGTGAACTTCGGTGTGAATGGGACGATACCCTGCGAATGCTCGCCAGGCTTAGGATCCATCAATCTCTTCTCAATCAACTTCCGTTCCGCTTTTGCTCGTAAACGTGCATCGATACGTGCTAACTCCGATTGCATTCTGAGAACCTGCGTATGCACCTCTTCCATCACGCGCTTGATCTCATCGGTGCGCCCACCGCCTATCTCCCCGTACTGCTCAGCCCGGTTAATGGTGTAGGCAACCTGGTCGTATTCCTTTTGAAGCGATTGCTGACGTTGCTCGAGGGATGCGATGGTGTCGTCGCCCTCCCCCACTTCGGATAACAGAGACTTGAGGTGCGTGAGTTTTTCATTGAGCACACGTTCCTGAAGCTGCTTTCCGGAAAGAACACTGACAGAAGAAAGTAGAAATGACTTGAGGTTCGTTGATGCGGCACCGTGGAAAGGAGATCGGTCGTACAAAGAGAACAACTGGAAAGGTACTTTCTCCCATCCACCTTTGCGTTCACTATCGAGACCGAAACTTTCCTCGAGTTGATCAGAGACACTTCGATAAGATGCGATCTGCATGTCAACGTCTTGTTTCAGTCGCGCAACTTCCTGTAGTCGCGCTCGCGCCTTCTCAGCTTCTTCTTCATTAACTCCCTTAACATAACGCTGAACACGATACTGCCCGACTGCACGATCAATTGCCTGATCAAGCTTCTCAACTGCTTGGCTCCTCTCATCGGGATCTGTTAATGCAAACGTCATGAGCGGCACGAGCGCCACAAGGAGAACGGCAGTCACAATGAAACGTTGAATAGTGTGCATTTCCCCCTATTATAGCGCAAAACAGTACCGTTTTCCATTTTAATCTTAAATTTTAAGGTTATAGGTTGTAGGTTAAATCCGCCTTCGTCCATTCCCCTCAAAAGGTCGAGGGACTACGGCGGACAAGTAGGTTTTGGGAACAGGTTCAAAGGGGACAGGTTCTTCTATGTACCACCTTCTAACCTTTAAACCTAAAACCCAAACCTAATCACCTAATCACCTATCACCCTTTTAGGAGCTAGTACTCCCAATACAGCTCCGTCACTGCTACAATTGCTCCATGATTTCCCTCCTCCGCGGCATCATCTCTAAAGGCGCATCGCAAGAACTCACAATAGACGTTCACGGAGTGGGCTACTTGGTCCATGTCCCTATCAATGTGTGGGACAATGTAAAGGAGGGCGAGAGGCAAGAGCTGTACATCAAAACCTTCGTCCGCGAAGATCGTTTCGACCTTTTTGGATTTCTGGATAAGATGAGTAAGCTTCTGTTCGAAGAAGCGATTGGTCTGCCCGGTATCGGACCGAAGACCGCTCTGGAAATCTGTTCGGTTCCCCGTCACCTGCTGCTTACTGCCATTGAACAACAAGACTCAAAGCTGCTTAGCTCTATTAAAGGAGTCGGGAAGAAAACAGCTGAGAAGCTCTTGGTGGACCTAAAGTCACTCACAGAAAAACACCCACAGATTTTCGCAAAAGAACGTACAGAAATGGCCGGAACCACTGCACACTTCGACCAGGACGCGATTGATGCGCTCAAGGCTCTCGGATACGACACGGCAACTGCACTTCATGCCCTCAAAAACACGCCAGAAGATGCAAAAACTTCAGAAGAACGTGTTGCATCGGCCCTTCGTTCCCTATAATAGCCACCCTCGCCGGATTCCTGATTCCTAATTCCTGATTCCTGATTCCTGATTCCTAATCCCGGATTCCGGATATCGGCACCAAGGCTAAACTACCACACTTATATGCTCCAACTTGATATCACCGGCGCATTGGCCAAAACCATCACGCCGTCACTCGGGATTCCCGATCAGGAGCTCTCCGCACTGCGCACGACCATGAAACGAAACACGGAGGACTTCCTGCGTGAACGCGAAAAGGGTGAGCACCCGTGGTCCATGGATCCGTACGACAAGCAGGCGATCACCGCTGTCAAAAACGCTGCGCAGTATGCACGGACAGAAAAAATCCGCCAGGTGGTGTGGATCGGTATCGGAGGATCGGGGCTCGGGCCCAAAGTGATTCAGGAAGCATTCGAGAGTCCCGCAACCACTGAATTCATTCTCCTGGATTCGATCGACCCCGCGATGATCGAGATGAATATGAAATTGATTGATTGGAAACGTGCACTGCTCGTGATTGCCAGTAAATCCGGAGGAACGCTGGAACCCATGAGCCTCTTCTTTTTCTGTTTCGAACAGTTGAAAAAAATAATGAAGGACCGCGCACCTCAACGCGTTATTGCGATCACAGATCCGCAAAAAGGAATACTCCATGATTTCGCGAAAGAACAGGGCATCCCGATGCTCTCCATTCCTCCGGGAGTCGGTGGACGCTACTCAATCTTCACTCCTGTCGGACTTTTGCCACTCGCGCTCCTTGGAGGAGACGTTGATTCCTTTGTGGAGGGTGCAAAGAAAATGGATACGGCTTGTCAGAACACTGTCCTCGACGAGAGTCCCGCCTCACTCCTCGCAAGCGTGCAGTTCCTTCTCGACACCAAGCGTGGATACCCGATTCGCGTGATAATGCCCTACTCAAAACGGCTCGAATCGATTGCGCGCTGGAATCAGCAGTTGATTGCCGAGAGTCTTGGAAAAACGGAGACACATAACCCCATCCCACTGGCTGCAATTGGGACTCAAGATCAGCATTCACTCCTCCAACAATGGCTCTCCGGTCCGCGCAAGTGCTGGCATATCTTTATCAAAGAAGAGAGCACCGGATCCGTTGCAGTCCCCATGGAAGTAGAAGAATCCTTCTCCTACATTGCCGGTAAGAAGTTTGGCGAGCTCTTAGACGCATGCCACCAGGGAACGAGCCAGGCACTCATGAGTGCAAAACGTCCGCACGTAACGATCTCGCTACCGAATTTTTCTGAGGAATCGCTCGGGCAACTCTTCTTCCTCTTCCTCACGGAAGTCATCTTGCTCGGGAAGCTATACCGCATTGATCCGTACGGGCAACCTGCAGTGGAGGTTGGGAAGAAGATTACGAAGAGTATCCTCTCTGATAATGAAACAGACGTTTAATTGACAATGGACAATTGACAATGAATTTTGTGACATAATTCTCAATTATCAATTGTCAATTGTCAATTTCGCTGGCTCTACGAAAAGCAATTGCTATACTCAACTCGAATTTTCCCCTAATTTTTATGGCTCAAGAAATCACAGATGCCGAATTCGAAGCAGAAGTGCTAAAAGCAGACACTCCTGTCCTTGTGGACTTCTGGGCTCCCTGGTGTGGGCCATGCAAATCTATGTCCCCCATTATGGATGAACTTTCCACCGAGTATGAAGGAAAGGTTAAAGTGGTGAAGGTGAATGTGGATGAAAATACCGAGACACCCGGGAAGTTCTCTGTGATGAGTATCCCCACCTTCATTATCTTCAAGGATGGTGATGCGGTCTCGACGTTCGTTGGCGCGAAGTCTAAGGAGGATATGAAGAAGGAGCTGGATGCAGCTTTATAAAGGAAACCTAGGAATCCAAGAAAACTTAGGAATCCAAAGGTGCTCAGATGAAAAATTCACAGATATAGCTGAATCAACATAAAACGACATAGGATCATATGCATCTGCAGTTGCGATTCGAACTCAAGCGGGCTGAAGCCCTTGTGCGACTTCATCGTTAACCCAGCCCTTAAGGGCTGGGTTAACGAATCAAATAAAATTGGGCTTTAGCCCTTTAAAAGCTACAGCTTTTTAGTGAATTCAATATGACAAATTATATTGATCTGGCTATATGAGTAGATGAAATACTTCATCCCCTTGGCTTCCTCGGATTCCTCGGTTTCCTTGGATTCTTTTGTAAGGAGTGTCGAAAGATTGAACCCCACTCTGCGTTGTTCTACAATCCCAGCTATGGGACGCATCATCCTCGGTCTTATGGGCATTGCACTCTCGTTTCTCATCTTTCGTTTCAGGAGAATGATCGGTGATACGATTGGAGAAGGTGCGTGGATGCAAAAGATCGGTGGTGTGTACACCGTGGTTATTTACGCCGGCATATTCATCTTCTTCTGGAGCCTGCTGATGATTTTCAACCTGACGAATATCTTTATCGCCCCGTTCATTGCGCCCTTCCGGGCATTTGGGTTGTAAAATTTCCTCGTAAGCTTAGTAGATTTTCGCTATCAACTCTGTACAATTCTCACGCTCTTGTGGGGCTGTAGCTCCCTCCTTCGTCCACCTGCGGCAGACTACGGAAGGGCGGGCCAGTTTGGTACCCTTGTTCTTTTTCTTCTCTAAACACACTTCGGGGCTGTAGCTCAGTTGGCTAGAGCGCCTGCTTTGCAAGCAGGAGGTCAGGAGTTCGATTCTCCTCAGCTCCACCACTACGTGTCTGCGTAAAGAGACCCGACACTTTGACCAATAGATGCAAAATTTCTAAGACCCGAGTGGTTCGAATCTCTTCAGGTCGGAAGCGAAAAAAACCAATGAACCGCATAGTCACTAGCGTTTTTTGCTTTTTTCGAACGATCTGATGATTTCCTCTTGTTCTTTGTCATCGATAGGACAATTTCCACATCGGTACTCGCTACAGAGAACAGAGTACCCTCCTTCAGGAAGCGCGATGCGCGTACCGCATTTTCCGCAGTGGGTTGGTTCGAAAGATGGTGGATTATCCAATATTGTGAAGTTGTATTCATTGGTGCCATACCAGACGTAAATTTCCATCTCATGCTTGAAATCAGAGAGACATTTCTTACAATCCTTCCAATTTCCCCCATGCTCTTCACAGGCATGATATCCACAGAGTGTGAAGCGCCTGTGGTTTCGCGAACAGCTGTTCCGAGCATAGGAAAAGAGCACATACCCATCTTCATCGTCGCAAATCCAGTTGCCACAACACTCTGTCTTTATAAGTTTCTTTCGTACAGAGTCACAGAGGCCGCACCTTTTCCTTATCTTTTTCTTTGTCGGCCGAGTTGATGCCGTCCCGTAACGAGAGTTTGACATAGCAGACATATGCTGCCTTTGCGTTCAATCTTATGCAAGCAAGAATGTATGAGCTGACAGGCCGTTAAACGGGTGCTGACTTGAGGTTTTTGCATAGGAAATGGAGTGAAATTGTAGCGCAAAACGCACGTATCTATGCTATAATACGTCCGTGACATTCGGTACAGGCACTCCACTTCGGCAATTCTCGTCTCATCTGCGTAACGCAGCAGCAAGACACCAGATTATTCTGGATCGCGTAGAGCGAAACAGCGTTATTGAAGGACTGCCTCGTTTTACAAAAAAGAGTAAAGCGGAATGTCTTCAGGAAATTAAGAAGGTTTCGAAGAGTTGAATGCTTCAATAATAAGAGTTTGCATTGGCGCAAAGTCTTTGAGTATCGCCGCTGCAGCTGCTTTAATGTAGCGTTGTTTTCCTGCATCTGAGTCGTCGTATACAAGTGGCAGCCTTCCCGCTTGCAGTGCCATTAAATCTGTTACCAATTTAATTGTTCTGGCATTGCCTTCACGAAAAGGGTGAATGGCAAGGAATTCACCCTGAATGTGCGCGATTGCATTACAAAAATCTTCATCGCTTTGCAGTAATAGTATGGGATATTTGTTCAGTATATCTCGCTCAAATTCTCTCATTGCTTCATCAAGGTAATCCGGCGGTGGCCACGTCACTCCGGTTTTACTGATAGTGACCGTACGCCACCTGCCTGCCCATTCGTACAGATCACCGAAGATTACATTATGAACATGTCGTATAAATTCCGATGTCATCGGCGTATCTGAGCGAACCTCTTCGAACAGCAATTCATACGCTCTGGCCAATGCCTTTTCCTCTTCAAGCTGCAGAACCTGTAGATCATTGATGTTGTCCTTGTTCTTGAGGATGGTTTGCTGTTCATCCGTATACTCATTTTCAGCTCCTCCGACACTGTATCGGGAAGTCGATTTGTGGACATCTTTTTTCATATATACATCATACCCCAATCCATCCATAAGCCAGAAATTTGCAGTAAATGGAGATTGATAATGTTACTCGAGTGTATGACCCGACTCACAACCTATACCAAGAGATGTAAAAATACTGGAGACCCGAGTGGTTCGAATCGTTTCATCTCCACCACATTAACCACTAAAGATGACGTAGTAGATTCTGAAGTATTGGTCCTTGTTTTTTGACAATTGCGTAACGCACAAAAAGCCCCTTTTTCTTTCTTTCAATAACACCTGCTGCCTCAAGAATCTTGAGATGTTTTGAAGTGGACTTTATTTTAAGATTAATAGCTTCTGCAATATCACTTACAGTCGCTGTTCTTGTTTTGAGAAACGAAAGAATCTTGAGTCTATTACGATTAGCAATGGACATAAGACGACATTCGAAAGTACGGAGTTTATCCATAAGACAATAGAAAAAGGTGCTAGTATTCGCCTAATCGCGCGAATAGTCCATAATAAAAACATACGATTTGAAACTTACCAAAAGCCGAAATGTATTCGCCTATTCGCGCGAATAGTCCACTATAAATGTTATTTTGTAATACATTCAAATTTAAAAAGTATTCGCCTACTGGTGGTGAGCATATCGAACCATTCGTGCGAATAGTCCACTAATATGACACATAGCTTCTGAGCCTCACGTCACCACCTCTTCAAGCCGATTCTCATCAATTGCTGTTTTTAATTCGATCCCGATACGCTCCCCCACACTCATCGATTCTCCATATAAGTATCCTGAGTAAGGAGTCGAACGTGTACCGGGTGAGCCTGGAATCCTCAAAGAAACATCGAAAATCACGATATCCTCTCTCCCATCTTCTGCGACTACCGCACCCTGAAGAGCAAACGGTCCGATGATTCCTTTCTGGGATGGATCGACATCGGGTGTGAGTGATTTCGTCGCCTCCACAAACTTATCACCTAGATCGAATGCTTTCTCTAAAATTGATTCTTTGACTGTGCAAGCAACGTGTCCCGTTTCGATCATCTTCGGCTCAATTCCAAATTCCAGTGCGTGTTCCTGCTGCGGGGCAAGCATCCTAAGAAATCCATCCAGGTTTGTCTGGCGCCGCATATCGGTACCCATCAGTTCGAGCTCCTTCGTGAACGGTGAGTAGAAGAAGTTGAAGTTCACGTGCGCCCCAACGATAAATTCTTCAATGGTTGCTTTGCGCCAATTAGACGCAATGCGGCCGGTTTCCTCGAGTTTCGTTCCCTCTTCCTCCCATGATTCGGGACTATTGCATATAAAAAAGGCACGCTCGTAACCTCGCTGAGCTTCATTCGCTTTCACCAATACAGGACGATCTATCTCTTCGGAATTCTTGAAAATTTTCGGCGTTCGAATACCCGCCATGTGCAGGAGGTCATACTGCGTAAAGTTCTGATCGCGCTCTTCGAACCGTAACAAGTGCCGCGACCCAAAAATTGGAACGTTGAATTCATTCTCAACCTTCGTGAAATCATCGAAGTACACCCAGAAGTAGCGGTTATGAATGAAAATAGTGTTCAGAGATCTAAGTTGCTCCTGTATTTTTTTATCCAGAATATTTTGGAAAGACTCCGTTACAATCACTTCATCGATACAACCAAGCTTTTCGACGTCCGATGCCTGACGTCCGCTGTTTGACGTCCTCGTTTTAAAATATTTCGTGTACGTCTTCTCCCTCCCCTTCCTCGCAACACACACCGTCTTGAATCCCACCTGTTTCGCTCCATGACACACATCGAGTGCACTGTGTCCACCAAGGACCCCGACAGTGATGTCTTTAAGATCATAACCTTTAAGGAGTTGAGCAGTATCCATTTATGAAAAGTGTAGAGAAAAAATCAGAAACCAGAAACTAAAAACTAAAAACCGAATTGTCCATTGTCCATTGCCAATTATCCAAGAACTTCCTCCAACCGCCCAGACTCAATCGCCTGCTTAATATCCCTCGCCATCCTCCGCCCCGTGCTCATTGGCACATCATACTTGAGTGCCGAATAAGGAGAACCTTCGATAAACGGATTTGTTCCGGCCACAATCCTAGCACTGATTTCGAAGACCAGGACTTCCAGCTTGCGTGTGACAATTGTTTCCAGGCAGAACGGACCGAAGAGACCCTTCCCACCACAGACCTCCCTGCTGGTCTCGACGACTCTGTCCCCCATATCAAACATCAGTGGCAGGAGCGATTCACGTACAACCACCGGAATATTCCCGACTATTGTGTAACTGGTATGAATATTTGCTGCCAATTGATCCTCTGCCTTAATTCGCCCGATGGAATCCGCATTTGATTCATAGCGTTTGTCGAAGCTGAGGATCTCAAGCTCTTTTGTGATCGTCGAGTAGAAGTAGTGGATATATAGCGGGACTCCCACAACATATTCCTGAAGCACGAAGTCATTTTGATCCGGATACTTGCGATTCTTCACTTCGTAAAACTGCTCAGGTGTCTTGGCAATAAAGTACCCGAATCCCCCACCCGCCCCATGGAATTTTACAATCACCGGTTTATCAATATCCTCCGGCCTTTCATAGACCCGCGGAAGTTTTAAGCCCGCTTTCTCCATCCATACACGTTCTTTCTTGCGGTCAGACTCCCACTCGAGAATCTCCTTCGTCCCGTAGTACATCACCTTCATTTTCTGAACACGATCGTGACCCATATATGCAATAAAGGAACCGTGAGGAATCACAATCGCATTGCGCTTGATCAGCTCCTCTTCCAGCTTTTCGTCCCATGCATCGAAGCTGTTTATAGTGATTATTTCATCTGCCACCGGATATGCTTTGTATGGCCGCTCCCGACCTTTGCAGCAAATTGCCAACGTACGCATTCCCTCATCCTTCGCCCCTTTCAATATCTGCAGCGCGGAGTGGCTTCCCAGAGTTGCAATCACGAAATCCTTAGAATTCGTGGAAGCCGGAAGAATGGGAGATCCCTTTTTCATGGTATTTTGGGCATTGTACCAAATTCCTATTGCTTGGCAAGCTCTCTTTTATACAAGTTTTTCTTTTACTCTGAAAAGCTTTCTCCAAGCGGAAAATCAACTTCACGAGTACATACTTCCCCGCTGCCTGAAACATGCGGAAATTGCATCTGGAGATGAATTCGAACAATCTTGTGTGTTTCTGGATCAATTACATCAATCAGTTGCGTTCGTACAAGTTTAACTGTGGCTTCCATCCCCACATCTTCATGAGCATGTTCACTCATGAGCCACTTCAATAACTCAATATCGGGGGCAATGTCGTTTTCAAACCGTCGCATGACTTCTTGATACCTTTCAATAGGTACTCCTCTACGCTTACAAATCTCTGCTGTGAGTCCCGCAAACAAATCTGACCATGCCATTACTGCAGCATTTTTGTCAGGTGCTCTTTCATACTCCGCCCATTGTGTAATGAGACCAGTCTGCATGCCATTCCACTCTCTAAGCCCTACATCTGTACCGTCAGCGTGGTGCGCATTCATGATATTGCGGGAAAGATTACTCTTTTATATAGATATAATCTACTATTATTAGCTATTGTCAATATCTTATTTACCGCTTGAATATAGGCACATCCGTTGCACCGTTCCATCTGATCGCTACAATAGCTCAACATGAACAAGCGCCTCATCTTCTTCCTTGGCCTCGCACTCGTCCCTGTTATCGCACTGGGAATCTTCTTCCCGGATCGTGCTTTAGATGGAGCTAAGGACACAGGCGATGGCATTTACGTCTCCACGACAGGAGCAGATATTGTCGTGTTCGTCAGCAAAGACTGTCCGCACTGCAAAGACCTGAAGGAATATGCAGGGTTGCAAGAATGGGAAATCGAGTACCTCGAAATCTCTGAGGCCGAGAGCCAGAAATTATTTTCGAAACTCCAGGAACGCGCACCGGGCCTCAATCAAGGAGTACCCACAACCGTTATCAACCAAGATATTATTCAAGGGTACAAAAATCATGAAACAACGGGGCAACTTTTAAGTTTCCTGCTCAAACGTTGCCGAGATTCCGATGAAGGATGCCAACCATTCATCGAATTTTTAGAGAGCGATATCCATGTTGAAGTTCGAGCATCGGAAGGTATTTGCGAAGATGGATGCGAAGTGGATCTGGATAAGTACATCTTTGATCTTCCACTTTTGGGCAAGGTCGATTTGACACTTATGTCACTCCCCGCTCTCTCGATTCTTCTCGGATTCCTCGACGGCTTTAATCCATGCGCGATGTGGGTGCTGATCACACTCCTGACCTTGCTAATCAGCACAAAGGATATGCGGAAGGTTTGGGTGATCGGCGGAACTTTCCTCTTTGTAAGCGGTGCGGTGTACTACTTCTTCATTGCTGCATGGCTCAATGCATTCCTGCTTATTGGCTACAACCTCTGGGTACAGAAAATCATCGGCATTGTGGCGATTGGCGGAGGAGGCTTCTACTTCTATGAAGCATACGGCAAGAATCCAAACGAGTGCCAGATAACGAACATGTCGCAACGACAGAAAACCATTGCAAAGATGAAAGAGATTCTGAAAATCTCCGCATGGCCCGCGATGATTATCGGAGTCGCGATACTCGCCTTCTCGGTGAATCTGATTGAGCTGGTGTGCACCGCAGGACTTCCAGCAGTCTTCACGCAAATCCTGGCATTCAATGATGTAAGTAACATCGCGCGCTACGGTTACATGGCACTCTACATTCTGTTGTACATGATTGATGACTTCGTGATCTTCGCAATCGCTGTGTACACATTGCACGCCTCAGGACTAACCTCCAAGTACGCCCGCTTCACGCTCGTCTTCGGCGGATTCCTGATGTACGCGCTGGGGATTCTGTTAATATTTGCACCTGAAGTGCTCACATTCTCCTAAAAACTGATAAATGGAAAAGGGTAAGGGGAAAGTGGTAAAGGGTAAGGAGTAAGGAGTAAGGGATAAAGGGTAAGTGGAAAGTGGAAAGTGGAAAACGGATACCATTCACGGTAAATAACTTTCGTTTTCCCTTTTCCCTTTTCCCTTTTCAGTTTCCTTACAGTCTGCCTACTTATCGCCCCCGCGGACACTCATCCTCTTCAATGTGTGCCACTTTGCATCCTTTAAATGCTTCTTCTACAAGAAGGAGCACCCTTTTAGATGTCACACGTACTTCAATAACTTCATGACGCACTTCGTGTATCTCGTCTTCTGGCACACCAACTTCCTGCAATTTGGCACGTACAAAGGGTTTACGTACTTCATCGTCTACAATGATATGACGAACCTCCATAGGCGCATTGTTTTACTCCTCTTGTTTTCAGTCGTCAACGTACAAGCTATCCGAACTGCTTCGTTTGGCTAAGAAAACCCAAGCAAGAACTCGTTTTCCCTGCCTGCCGGCAGGCAGGCACTTACCCTTTACACCTTACCCTTTTCTTTTTACTGCTTGCCCACATACCGTTGCCCTTCACGCTCATTCACCAAACAACGAGTGTAGCGTTGTGAGGTTTTGTCGTACTGCTCACAATGATTATTAACACGTGGCTTGGGTTTCACAGGAATCACGGCAGTATTCACCATTGCCTGCTCACGAACTTCTTCTGCAACCTTACAATCTTGTTCTGCATTGTTGAGCGTTACTGCAATCTGATCACGCAACTGAGCATACTTGGCTGTGTTCGGAATAATGCGTTTTGCAGCTTCACGCATCTGCGCAACCACGCGAACAGTTTCATCGCATTGAGTACTGACCTGGACAGCAGGTTGTTCCTTCACAGGAGTCTGAGGATAGCGCGG
>JBDRFD010000006.1:0-7064 GCA_043819035.1 Patescibacteria group bacterium
ACGAATGATTGCCACCGTCATTCTCCATAGAGTTCAATTCGTCGAATTAGCCTCATTGAGGCCAAATACACTCAATCGGCTGCGCATCAGAGCTGGTCCGCAACCAAGTTTGTTCTAAAGTTTCTTTGGACAGTTCTGATATATTTTTCACTTTCTTGACCTTCGTAGCTTTCTCGCCAGCCATAGCCTTGACGGAGGCTGGAGCGAAGGAGGTTCACTTTTCATGCTGCTCTATAAAGAACCGGACCGCTTTGGAGGATCAACAAACTCCAGCCCCAACTTCTTATAAATCTCTTCTTCTGTCTTACTCGCCAGCAATGCATCCCCATCAAATAACCCATATTCATTCAGCTTCCACCCTTTCTTGATCGCCACTTTGCGCATTGCAATGTTGTGCTCTTTGGATCCGGTGAAATAAAGGAGTGCTGTACCCCACTGATCTTTTTTGACAAACCGAACATCAACTCTCAAGCCGGACTTGAGGTCAAACGACAGTTTGCGCTCACCGTGCGCTACCACATCACGTACCCAATTGTCACCCTGAGCTCGTCGAAGGGCGACAATCGCATCAGACACTTCTTTGGGTGATTTGGTGACAACAAGGATATCAACATCACCAACGGTTTCTTTTTCTCGGCGGTACGAGCCGGCAACTGAGCATTGATCGACACCTTTTACACTCTCAATCTTCTTCAGAAGTTTATCCACGTCGACTTTGATCTCGTCACGCACAAAGCGCCTCGTCCGTTCTTTTACCCGCTTCGCATTCTCCAGTACTTTCTTCTCCATCAACTCCGAAAATCTTGGGAGTGTTCTGAGTTTTCCGTCCTCTGCAGCCTTGATCAGGTCTGCAACCGTCTTCACACCAAATGCAGCTTGTATCTGCCGCACGCGCTTGGGACCCAAGCCCTCGATGTCCATGAGTTCTGCAGAAATGCCGCCTTGTGTTATGCGTAAATTTTCGAGAGCAGTCATCTTCCCGGTTTCCAAGTACTCCACAATCTTATGCGCAATAGCATCGCCAATCCCGGGAAGCTTCTTAAGCTCCTTCTCATCACCATAAGTAGAAACATCTCTCGGCAGTTCCTCAATAACCTGAGCAGCCCGCCTGTATGCTGCAGGTTTGAAAGCTATCTCCTGCTCCTGGAGGAGAGCGGCGATTTGGCGGAGGAGACCGGCGATTACTTTGTTGTTCTCCATGTCTTTATTGTACATCTAGTATCCCTTTGTCTGAACCGCAGATGACGCAGATTTGGGAGATTACGCAGATTATTTGCACAAACTTTGTTTCTCGTTAAATAAACATCTGCGAAATCTGCGTTATCAGCGCAATCTGCGGTTCAGACTATTTTGAAGCCAATTGTCTGAACCATGATTAGAAAGATTAAAAGATGGTCAGGATTAATCCTTGTAATCCTTTAATCATGTAAATCCTAGTTCCAGACAACATACAAAAGATGATCTTTCTTCATTAATAGAGTCTACCCCAGCGGCACCGAGTGGCACCGCTGGGGCGAATCGTCAGTGGGCCTGTTACTTGGCCCGACGGCGGAGACTCTCCGCCTTCATGAAGGCTGCAGAAGCCTCCTCTTGGAGAGCCGGTCGGCTCTCCACCGCTTCGTCCCCACCGTTCTTCCTTACGAACGAGTGGGCCTTCTGGGTGGCCAGAGTGGCCACCTTCTTGCGATGCTTGTGACGGCGTCTGGTTCGGACGCGCCTCTTGCATCTTCCGTCGGGCTTCACCTCGACAACAAGACCATCCGGTGACTCGAGCATGAGAAACCTCCACTGACGTAAAGTTACAATTCTGCCTCCCACCACTACTTGACGATCCTTTCGCCAAGCACCCCCAGAACAGGAGCAGAGATGTCCCTGCAAAACGCAAGGTAGAGGAAGACAGATCACCTTCTGTAAAACAGTGCTTTCAAAGATCAAACAGTAACCAATCTGTTCTCAAAAGAGAGCCAGTCCTCACCACGCTGGGGGCGGTGAGGACCGGCAAGAAAGGAGTGGTACGGGCGCCCGTCAACCAGGCGGCAGATCCGCTTCGGTATCGTGCGAATCAAAAGCACCTTCGTGCTCAGATTCGTCTTCGCCTTCGAGTCGATCGATGGCCTGATTCAAAGTCAGCTCACATCGACTACCTCTCAGGACAACAGAAATCGAACCTGGACCTAGCTCTTTCCGGCACACGTTTCCGAGCATTGCACAACTCCTTAATGGCTACTGTCCTCACCCAGAGAAGAAAATTCTCTTGTGCTGTGACCGCTCGGCCACTTAATCCATTGACACAAGAGAACCTGAGGACAGATTGCTTACTGCTTACAATGCTTTCAAAGATCAAAGACAAGAACCCCTATTGTGGAGGGGGCAACGCAAGGAAATTCTTCGATCAGCACACACTTCCTTTGCCCCCGTCCGTAATCTTGCGGAAGGAGAGAGCGACCGGATAAATGAACCACGTGTGCGTCATTGCAGGAAGCAATTTACGCGCTTTCAGACTAATCGTCAAGGCATTCTGTACCGCCACAACGACACAATTCCCGCCTAATTAAGCCATCCTTTTAGGATGGCACATTTTGACATAACTCAGTGCTGACCCAAGAAAAGCAGACAAGGTTAACTGTTAAATGCCTGTCCTGAGCGAGCCGCAGCGAGTCGAAGGGTTAACTGTTAATTGTTAACTGTTAATTGTTAACTGTTAATTGTTAATCAGGTTCCCTCTTTCCACTCCTCCAAATATGCCTTTTGTTCAGGCGTCAACTTATCAATCGCAAGCCCCATCGCCTCCAGTTGCAGCTGTGCGATTTCCTGATCGACCTCCTGAGGAAGTGTGATCACATCTACCGGAAGATTTCCACGGTTCTTGACCAGGTACTCACACGCAAGTGCCTGCCCGCAGAAGCTCAAGCTCATAACTTCTGAAGGATGACCCTCTGCGGAAGCAAGGTTCACAAGCCTCCCCTCTCCTGCAACGTAGATGATCTTGCCGGACTTGATCATGTACTCATCTAAGTAGTGACGCACACGGCGCTTGCGTTTGGCCTGAGACTCGAGTGACTGCATATCGATTTCGTTATCGAAGTGTCCCGCATTCGCGAGTATTACCCCATCCTGCATTCGGTCAATATGCTCCATGCGGATGATGTGCTTATTGCCGGTGACGGTGATGAATACTTCTCCTTCCACTGCTGCCTCGACCATCGGAAGAACACGGTACCCATCCATCGCGGCCTGCAGCGCGTTGAACGGATTCACTTCAACAACAATGACCTGCGCACCCATTCCCTTCGAGCGCATCGCGACTCCCTTCCCACAACTTCCGTACCCGCAGACCACTACAACTTTCCCCGCGAAGAGAATATTTGTGGAACGCAGGATGCCATCAATGGTGGATTGCCCTGTTCCGTAGTAGTTATCGAAGAGGTGCTTGGTTTTATTATCGTTCACCGCAACCATCGGATACCTCAGCGCTCCTTCTTGAACCATTGCACGCAGGCGAATGATGCCTGTGGTCGTCTCCTCGCAACCACCGATAATATTTTCAATGAGTCCCGGATGCTTGGTGTGAATCTCTGTGACCAGATCGCACCCATCGTCAATCGTAATATCCGGCTCAGACTCAATCACGGCAGTGAGAAACTTGTAGTAATCACTCTTGCTCTCACCCTTGTACGCCCACACAAGCACGTTCTCTTCCTCATCAAGCGCGGCTGCGACGTCATCCTGCGTACTTAAGGGGTTGCATCCGGTAATCGCAACTTTCGCTCCTCCTGCAACCAGGGTTCGAACCAGGACACCGGTCTCCTTGGTCACATGCAACGCCATTCCGATCATGAGTCCTTTGAAGAGCTTCTCTTTCGCAAAGCGTTCTTTCACTTTCATAAGTGCATCCATACGCTTTTCGGCGATCTCTAGATTGAGTCGCCCTTGAGCAGCCAATGTTGGGTCTTTCACATAGGACATAATCGGAGGGATAGCCTAGAGGAAAAGAATGAAGCACGAAATACGAAATCTGAAACAAATTCGAAGCACAAAATCCGAATATTTCAAACATTTCGATCATTTGAGCATTCGAATTTCGTGTTTGTTTCGGATTTAGGATTTTGAATTTCTTACTTATTCAACTTTAGGTAGTTCCTCCCCATAAGCTACTTTGACCCTCACCTTCACCTCCTCCATATCCAAATCATCCATCAGCGTCCCCTCATGCTCCACAGCCAGTGATCCCATCGCAGCACCCAGCTTGCACGCATCCATTACTTCCCATCCTGCTGCAAAGCCTTTTAAGAGCCCTGCGCGGAATGCATCCCCTGCTCCTGTTGGGTTTACAACTTGTAGAGGAGTACACGCATCCATCTTCTGCACTCCATTTTCATCGAGCACCTCAAAGCCCTGATCACCTAGCGTCACAATGACGAGCGGAACGAGCTCTAAAATACTTTTCTTATCACACGATAATTTCTTCTGCACCAGATCCCACTCATAAGCATTCACAATGAGCGCTGACCCCATACGCACCATCCGCTCAAGTGCATCTTCCCCAAATGCAATGATTTGTTGACCCGGATCAAACATTACAGGGACCACAAACTTCTTGCACCATTCCATGCCTTTGACCATAGCCGTTGTATCACGCGGACTGACGATGGCATAGGCCAAGTCATCACGATCCTGCGAAAGATCCGGCCATGTGCCGTACTCATCCGCACCCGGGTGGAAGAAGGTGATCTGTCGCTCTTCACTATCTGTCCCGACAATCGCCGTAGCAGTGACATGATCGGCCAACACTTCGATGCGATCGACTGCAATTCCCCGCTCTTCCAAAATCGCAGTGTACTCACGCCCATCTTTTCCAACAGAACTTACAAGTAACGGACTCTCACCTAACAGATGTAAATTCCATGCAATATTCGCACCCGTTCCTCCGTGATGTTTTGCATAATGAGGCGAGAAGAATGAAAGTGAAAGAGAATCAAGAGCCTTGGGGTCGATTGCATCTGCAAAGGAGCCGTCGTATCCGAGCAGGACGTCATAAGCTATCGAACCCGTTACGAGGATTTTCCTTTTCATAGGAAGAGAATCGCATAATTTCAGCGTAAAAACTAGCTCGAATTAATTGATAATTGACAATGGACAATGGACAATTGGTCAGACTCTCTGATCCCAGAATTAATTGTCAATTGTCAATTCTCCATTATCAATTATTTATGAAAATCGCAGTAATAGGAACCGGTTATGTAGGATTAGTTTCCGCCGCCTGCTTCGCAGAGCTGGGCCATGAGGTCTTTGGAGTGGACATTGACGAGAAGAAAATTGCGAAGATTAAGAAAGGAGAAAGCCCAATTTACGAACCAGGACTCGAGGAACTCCTGCGTGTGGGCTTAAAAAATGGACGTTTGTCGTTCACAACTGACTTAAATGAAGTATTGCCTGAGTGCCAGATCGTTTTCTCCGCTGTCGCCACTCCCCCAGGCGAAGGATACAAAGCTGACCTGCGAGCTGTTTTCTCTGTTACCCAAACGGTTGCAAAGAATGCAGATCACGACTTGGTGTTTGTGAATAAATCGACTGTTCCCGTGGGAACCGGAAAGGAGTGTGAAGAGTTGATTGAAAAGATTCTTCAGGAGCGCGAAGTGAATTTCTCTATTCCGGTCGTCAGCAATCCTGAATTTCTGCGTGAGGGCATGGCAGTAAACGACACACTGATGCCGGATCGTGTTGTGATTGGTGTGAACCATAACGAGTGGGCTCGTGAACTGATGGAAGAGCTCTATCGCCCCATCACGAGAGTGGGGAAGCCACTCGTCTTCATGAGCCGCGAGAGTTCCGAGATTGTGAAGTATGCGAGCAACTCACTTCTTGCAACAAAGATTAGCTTCATCAACATGCTCACCGAGCTTACCGAAAAAACAGGTGCAAACATTCGCGATGTTGCCAGAGGTGTTGGGCTCGATGACCGCATTGGCCCACGCTTCCTGCATGCCGGAATTGGTTACGGAGGAAGCTGCTTCCCCAAAGATGTTAAGGCGCTGCTCGCAACTGCAAAGGATCTGGGCATTCCTATGGAGATCGTTGAAGCAACAGACAAAATAAACACACGGCAGCGCAAACGGTTCTTTAAAAAGATCCTCGAAGCATTACCCTCCAAAGCAACTGTTGGAATTTGGGGCTTAAGCTTCAAACCAAAAACAGACGATATGCGCGAAGCCCCGAGCCTCGATCTCCTCCCGGATCTTGTAAAAGCCGGACACACCGTTCGCGCGTTTGACCCTGCTGCTATTGAAACTGCTAAGCCACTTCTTCCAAAAGAAGTTGAATTTACAAAATGCCCCTTTGATGCAGCAAAGGAAGCAGATGCTGTCATCGTCCTCACCGAATGGGATGAGTTCCGCGGAGTAGATTTACAGAAACTCAAGGCAACGATGAAGGGGGACGATCTCTTCGATGGAAGAAATATTTATGAACCGGACGAAGTCCGCGAAGCCGGACTGCAATATCATGGAATAGGACTCTGATAGCAATTAGCTCATTAGCAGTTAGCTAATACTTCGACTTAGCTCAGTACAAGTTAGCTAACAAGCTAATTGCTAATTGCTTCTCAAGACGCCACAATAAAGCCGCTACCTATGAAAGTATTATTAACCGGATCAGCAGGCTTCATTGGCTTCCATACAGCTAAAGCTCTGCTTGCGCGCGGCGATGAAGTCATAGGCATTGATAATTTCAATCCCTATTACGATCCAAAGCTCAAAAGAGACCGTATTTCACAAATCGAAAACGAAAAGGGATTCACACTTATAGAAGGAGATGTCACGGACCGCGAAACGGTGCGGGAAGCAATGAAGGGGGTGGATCGCGTGTGCCACCTGGCCGCACTCGCCGGCGTACGCTATTCGTTTGAACATCCCGATGAATTTATCCTGAATAATATTCAGGGAACTTTTGAAATGATTGATGAAGCAAAGAAACAAGAAATCCCCGGTTTCATCTACGCCTCATCAAGTTCCATTTATGGAGATAATGAGAAATTGCCTTCGAGCGAAGATGATCGCACAGATAGT
>JBDRFD010000007.1:0-5496 GCA_043819035.1 Patescibacteria group bacterium
GACTTTGCCAAAAAACTCATGGGACAGATTGTATTTCTGTATTTCCTTCAAAAGAAAGGTTGGCTCGGAGTGGCAAAAGGGCAGGACTGGGGCAGTGGTCCGCACGATTTCCTGCGACGCCTGGCCAATGACGAATACGGGAAGTATAACAACTTCTTCAATGACATCCTCGAACCGCTCTTTTACGACACCCTTGCAACTGACCGCGGCCACGAGGCATGGTGCAACACCTTCAAATGCCGTATGCCGTTCCTCAACGGTGGTCTCTTCGAACCGCTCGGCGGCTATGACTGGAAAAAGATCGACATCATTCTGCCCAACCGGCTTTTCAACAACACCGAATATGTCGAGGAGGGCATTACAGGCACTGGCGTGCTCGACGTGTTCGACCGCTACAACTTCACGGTCAACGAAGCCGAACCCCTCGAAAAGGAAGTCGCCATTGACCCTGAAATGCTCGGTAAGGTCTTTGAAAACCTGATCGAGGACAACCGGCGCAAAGGACTCGGCGCGTATTATACCCCACGTGAGATCGTCCACTACATGTGCCAGGAAAGTCTCATCAACTATCTCGACACTGCGCTCAACCCCCAACCCGTCATTGCGAGCGAAGCGAAGCAATCCCTCCAGCACAACAGCGAGATTGCTTCGTCGCAAACACCACTCCTCGCAATGACACCGCCCGAACCCGAACGAGTGCCCCGCGAGGATATCGAGACGTTTGTCCACCTCGGCGATCAGGCTGCATTTTATGAAGCGGCAAGAATGTCTGGCACGAAAAGCTACAAGCTACATCTGCCCAAAAGCATCGAAAAACATGCCCGGTTGATTGACGAAAAACTAACTGACATCACCGTCTGTGATCCGGCTGTCGGGTCGGGTGCGTTCCTCGTCGGGATGATGACCGAAATTGTCCGTTGTCGCGCTGCGCTAACTGCTTATTTCAATGATATCCACGAACGCACTCCCTACCATTTCAAGCGTCACGCCATTCAGAATTGCCTCTACGGCGTGGACGTTGATCTTGGCGCGGTGGAAATCGCTAAACTCCGGCTCTGGCTCTCGCTCGTGGTGGATGAGGAGGACGTGAAGCAGATCAAGCCGCTTCCGAATCTTGATTACAAGATTGTTGCGGGGGACTCCCTCATTAGCCTTCCGTTCAAGTCTCGGAAGTTATCCGCGATTGAGAAACTGAAGCTTGAATTCTTTGATGAGACAGACCATGACAAGAAAGCGAAATTAAAAATCCAGATTGATCGACAACTGCGAGAGACATTTGCGGCTTCGAAGAAAAGCCTTGGCTATGAGGTGCATTTTGATTTCCACGTTTTCTTCTCTGAGGTGTTTGAAAGAAAACAGGGATTCGATGTCGTTATAGCGAATCCTCCATATGTGAGCGCAATCGAGTTCTGCGCAACGCACTCAGATGCTGAAAGAAAGTTGCTTAACAAAAGTTTCAAGTCCGCAAAGGGGGCATATGATATCTATGTGCCTTTCATGGAACGTGGCCTTCAACTGCTCGCAAAGCACGGGGTCCTGACATTTATTAACCCGAACAAATATCTCTCTGCAAAGTATGCACAAGCCCTTCGGGAGTGTATCCTTGCTAACGCAACGTTAGTCAAACTCGTTGACGTTTCAGGAATTTTGGTCTTCGAACAAGCCGCTGTCTATCCAGTGGTAAGCATCATGCTTAAATCGCCAATGGCGCTGGAACGGGTGAGGAGAGTGATCCCTCGACTCAGGAAGGCACAACTGTTTGACCTTCGAAATTTCCTTGAGACATCCGTATCACAGGAATTGTTGCGAGTCCTACCCGAATACATATGGGGTTTCCTCCTCTCTACAAGCATTGAACTCTTGCTCAAGCTCACCAAAGGTACATCTATGCTCTCCGATGTAGCAAAAATCAATGCGTCATCAACTGCGGGTGAGGCTGACGACTATGGTCGGCACATTGAAGATAGACCTTCGAAGGATTCAATGAAGGTGGTAAATACAGGAACGATCGAGCGGTTTCATTCACTGTGGGGGAAAACGGAGTTTACTCATGCTCGCCAGAAATTCTTGACACCATACCTCCCTATGAACAAGGCAAGAGTGAATGATCGGCGCCGGGAGCTATACGAGTCCCAAAAGCTGATCTTTGCCAAAATGGCCAAGTCGTGTGAAGCATTCTACGATGTAGAAGGCGAGTATGCTTCCATAAACACCAATTGTCTTTATGGCATGAAAGATGGAACACCTCTTGGGTTCATGGCGGGATACTGTAATTCCAAGTTGTTCATGTTCTTTTATGATCAGTACTTTGGTTCGCTGCGCATGAGTGGGGGATACTATCAGTTTCAATCTCCTCAGTTGCGTGTTCTGCCGTTCAAGAACCCAGGAAAATCAACTTATCGATGTGTTTGTGAATTGGTTGAGAAGATCCTCGCGGCAAAAAAACGCGATCAGGGTGCGGACACAACAGCGTGGGAGCGGGAAATCGACCGGCTGGTCTATGAGCTGTACGGCCTGACGGAAGACGAAATTGCCATCGTGGAGGCCAAATGAAAGCCACGCTGGAAGTCATCAATCGAATGCGGACTGACGGGGTTATTGCCAAATATGCCATTGGCGGAGCGGTGGGCGCCACCTTCTACCTCGAACCTTCGGCCACGCTCGACATTGATGTTTTCGTTTCGTTCCAAACTGCGCCCGGGAGTTCGTTGATCACGATTGCCCCCGTTTACACCTATCTCACCTCGCACGGCTACAAGGCCGAAGGGGAATACATGGTCATTGAAGGTTGGCCGGTGCAATTCCTGCCTCCCGGCGATGCTCTGACCGAGGAGGCATTAGAGCAGGCAATCGAAACCGAAGTGGAAGGAGTTCGGACGTGGGTGATGACTGCTGAACATCTGGCCGCCATCGCGCTCAAGACGGGCCGTCCCAAAGATTGTGCTCGCATTCTGCAATTCATCGAAAGCGGCATCCTTGATACAAACAGGCTCGACTCGATCCTTTCTCAACACGGGTTGCTTGCGAAATGGGAGCAATTCGGGCACAGATTTTTTGGTGATGACAAATGAGCGAGTGGATGCGCAAAGTTTTGGAAAGCAAACGGCAGATGCGAAAGCAGATCGCCGCACTTCCTTTTTCTGAGAAGATCAAGATTCTGGAAAAACTTCGCGATCGCAGTCTGGCGATTGCGTCAAATCCTCTGCGGCGGTGGTCGTTTCACCGAGGTTGACCGCATCCTCGCCGCCAAGGAGCGCGATCCTAAGGCGGATACGACGGCGTGGAAGCGGGAGATTGACCGGCTGGTCTATGAGCTGTACGGCCTGACGAAAAAAGAAATTAATCTGGTGGAAGAGAGCACCGCGAAGTGATGCGGTCATTGTTATAAGATGTAATAGAATTTTGTATTACACGATATTCATAAGGTGCATCCAAGACTCATCGCTGAAAAAATCTAAAAAAATTGGTCATTAAGTTATTGGGTCATTGAGTCATTAGGCCTTTGATAAAGCAGATAGAAAATCCAAAACTCAAAATTTTTCTTGGTTGATATAACTCCAATGACTTAATGACTCAGTGACCTAATGACCTAAAAAATAAATCCTACACTCCAGTAAATCACCATCCCCAGGATAACCGATCCCCACAAGTTCTTCGTCTTCCAGGCAAAGGCAAAAACAGGAATGGCAGAAAGTAAGAACTGGGATTGAATCCCGAAAGTTCCTTCTCCATCAAAAAAGAGGATTGGAAAGACAATGGCACTCAAAATGGCAACAGGAATGTACTCTAATCCCATTTTAGCTTTCTCTGGAATTTCCCATCGGGATAAAAAGGCTATAGGGATAAAACGAGGGATAAAGGTCACAATTGCCATCCCGAAGATGAGTAATAAGTTCTCATAACTCATTTTATTACTCACCCCCACCCTCACCCTCCCCCATCGAGGGGGAGGGGAATGAATTTTTGGGCTTTGAACTTTGAGCTTTTGGCTTTATTGCTACCCCTATGCCCGAAGCAAGAAAGGTGGCAAGAAGAATGTACCAGTTTCCAGGAAATGCCCATCTAAAGAAGAGGGAGGAGACCCCTGCAATCACCATCATCCCAAAATGATGAGGGCTTTTGATTTGAATCACAAGAAGGCAGATGAAGAGGGCCGGAAGAGCAAAAGGAAGGCCATACCCCCTATGATCAATCAGACTTCCAAAGAAGGCACCTCCCACGGAACCACTTATCCAAGCAAGGTGGGAGGTCATTTGGAGTCCCAGCAGATAAATAGGTTGATTTGAAATCTTAGAAGTATCTGCCATAACAACAGCAAAGGATTCATCGGTTAGTTGAGCGGATAAGAGACCGAGGGTCCGAAGGGAATTCTTATTGAAAAATAGGGAGAGGGTCGAACTCATGAGGAGATGCCGGAGGTTAATAAAAAAAGTCGTAAGGACTATTGGAAACCAGACCATTCCTTTTGAGATCATCTCTACTGCAATGAACTGACTCGCACCAGCATAGACGAGGAGGCTCATCGAACCTGCCTCCCATGTGGTAAGCCCTGCTTTCTGAGCCAGTATGCCAAAGGCCATCCCCACTGGAAGGTATCCTAAAACGATGGGGAGGGCTGCCTTTGCCCCATCCCTGAATTGGTGATCATCCATTTAATTTAATTTCAGATTTCAAATTTAGATCTGTAATCCATTCCAAGGAAGTACATAATACGATCTTAAACGGAAATTCCGCATTCTGCATTCCGCATTCCGCAATTCGAGTTATAAAAAGTCTCCTTGGTTCGATTAAAATAACCAAATTGGAGAGATGGGAACTCCTTTTTTAGAATCTCGATCATCTTGGATATTCCCATTCCTTGACCTCCTCCCATTTCTTTCAGATAGAGGTCGGGATCGATGTTGAGGTTTCGCATCTGGATGAGATCGAGACCCGTTTTTTCAATGAACTTGATCAATCCCCTTATCTCCGTCTCTCTATCTGTAAACCCCGGAAAGACGAGAAGGTTAATCGAAGTATAGATTCCTTTCTCTTTTGCTATGAGCAGGGAATCCACCACCTTTCCAAAAGTATATCTCTTCGGTTTGTGGTAACGGTTATAATATTTCGGATGAGGACTGTTGAGGGTCACACGGATGCTATCGAGTCCCGCATCACACAACTTCTCAACCCGTTTTGGAAAACTTCCGTTCGTATTGAGATTGATCGTCCCCTGATCGGTCTCTTCGCGAAGCCTCCGGATCGACCTCTCCAAGAGTTGCCACTGCATCAATGGTTCTCCTTCGCAACCCTGACCGAAACTGACAATTGCATCCTCTGCCTCTTTCAAATGGGGTAAGGCAACTCCTAATACTTCATCCGCAGTGGGCACAAAATCGATCCTCTCCATCGAGGCCGGACAGCATTCTGAGGGTTGAAGTGAAATACACCCTATGCAGGCTGCATTACATGACGGAGAGGTGGGTAAAGGACATTCCCACCTTCGGGAAAAAACGT
>JBDRFD010000008.1:0-18914 GCA_043819035.1 Patescibacteria group bacterium
AACGAAAGCTGATACATATTATCTATGCTGTCTGGAAGAGAGGAACACCATTTGTGAAAAAATGATCATGTAGCACTAGACCTGAAAAAGCCCGGTTAATCTGGGCTTTTTTCTTGCGTGAGATATATGTAGTTCAGACAATTATCTCGTTCAGGCATCGCCAAGGTTCAGGATATATAATCAATTACCTCTGGTGTATAGTTCCTACATGCGCTTCCTCCGCATACCATTCATCAGACGAAAGCCGGCTCGGACATTTTCGCTTTGGCAACACATTGCTCTCCTCCTTCTTTTTGCGCTGGGCATGATCTTCCTTTGGGAACTCCCGGTTATGACGATGGGGTACCCGCACATCTTTCCCTACATCGGTCCGGGGCATACGTTTTCCGTAACAGGGCTGATACCGGCGGATGAAGGACGGTTGCAGGTGTTGCTCGTGGCTTTCTTCGGGCAGTGGATAAAGTGGGATGCAATTGTGGATTGGTCGCTCTTAAGTGCTGCCGTCTTTGCACTCACACTTCTTCCATTCTGGTTTGGAGTGCGAAAATTGTTTGATGAGAAGATCGCATGGATTTCCACGGTTCTGCTTGCGCTCACACCGCTCTATTGGCTGCAGGCGGTTACAATCAATAAGTATGCGTTCTCGTTTCTTTTTCTCTTCTTAAGTTTTACTGCGTTTGTTCTGCTCATGGATCGGACGCGTTTTGGCGCACTGATCACCGCGGGCATCTTCATGGGCATTTGCATCGCGATCAAAGATACGTTTCTCATTTTTCTTCCGTGGCTTCTCCTGAGTTACCTGTGGTGGCAGCGGGAAACATGGAAACGGGCGAGCGTGGAAGCTTTTGCAGGACTTGCGTGTATCGGTGTGATTTTTATTTTCTCTTTTGCCCCCAATCTTCTTGCGATGGAAGGAGTGCCCTGGAATCAACGAGTCAGTGAAGTTCTTTCCTTCAGCCGCACCACGCCAAGTACGGGTGAGCTCTATGGGGATGAATACACGTACCAGTACGATCGCGAATGGTTTGAGGAGGATCTCCTTCGCAGGCGATCGGAAGAACAGGGATTCCTCGAGAATATTCAACAGCAACACCGCCTGATTAGCTTCGGTGTAGGAGAACAGAGCATGGTGCATTCACTGGGGAGCGGGTTCTGGCTCTTCCTCAATCGTATTCCGGAGCTCTTCTATATGGATACGGCGGGAGGAATAGTCCTGTGGCTCTTTATCATCCCGGGGCTGGTTGTGTGTTACCGAAAGAATCGGAAGCTACTGTGGTTTCTGCTTGGTCTGATGGTCACGTCTGATCTGATCGTGCGCTTTGTGCTCCACTTCCAGCGGTCGCATATCATGAACGCAGGATGGGCGCTGGTAATCCTTGCGGCAGTCGGAATTGTTACCCTTTCTGATGTGCTTGCTCAGCATCATAAACGCATTGGAACATGTGTCATTGCCTTGATTATCACGACAGTTCTCTCGGTGCATCTGCTGCAGGTGAATCGCAAACAGTTTGCACGCCTCTACACGCACTCACTCGTCCCGCGTGATCTTGCAATTGCGGAAAGGCTCAAAGAAGCACCGCAAGATGCAACGGTACTTCTGCCGATTTACGGAGGCTTTAACGTTCTCAGCGACCGGGGGACAACTTCTATGCAGAAAGAAACCGTCGAGCGTCTTCTGGAGCGAGGTACGTTGGCAGAAGCGTTTAATCTCTACGGGGTGACGCATGTGATGGAGTTTTCTGACGAACTATCTGACATAATCCAAAAAGCTGTGCCGGGTGTAAGAGCTCTTCCATCTGTGGAAGTTGTATCGCCACAAAAAGACGTTCCGCTGGTGGTGAATTATTTGTTGCATTTGTTTCGCTAAATCTTAGTTCTCTGACTGAAGTATGGATCCTTGTATAGCTAAATCACCATAAAACGATACAGAGACAGAGGTGCCTGCAGGTGTAACGCGAACAAGGATGCAATATCCATAGCCTATAAAGCACTGGTAAGGAATCAGGAATAAGGAATCAGGACTATGTACTCCTGATTCCTCATCCCTAATTCCATCTCTTAGAGTTGTATAGCTATATGTAACAAATTATATTGATCTGGCTATATCTATACGCTGACCCATATTCTACCATTAGTGTCCGGCGGATGCCGGTTTCCCTTTCTTCCCTTAAATGCTGCGGGGTGGTAGAGCATTTCATATGGAGGAGAAGCGAAGTTGCCTTCTACAAGTTCGTTTAAAACAAAAAATGCATTTACACCATTATTGTCTGTTCCGATAAGTGTATAGCCTTTCTCCTTTCCAAGTTTTACCAGTGCCCCCAGGCTTACTCCGTAGTAATCGGTCTTGTCCCATACGAAATCTGGTATATATGGGATGGTTACGGCGGGTTCGGCCGGGAGGCAGGCATTGTATTCGATAACCACGACTCTTGGTTTGAAGTTCCTGATTGCCTTCCATACCCAGTAATCATTTCCATCGATGTCGATCGAGATTAAGTCAAACTCTCTTGGGACATTGTACTTAGTAAAAAGATTTTCAATATTCTCTGCTGTGATGAATTCTCGTTTCACAATTATTTCTGATGGATTCTCCTGCCCGTCCATGAGCAGCCCTGTCCATTTCTTGTGTTTTCTCAAGTAGAGCGTGTTGCTGCATACCACTCCATCAACAGCACCAAAGTCCACACAGTACTTATTAGTTGTTCCTACTTTGGAGAAGATCGCGTGTATAATTCCATCCTCACCATTCTGTGAGTATGCGGATTTTTCAATAAACGGAATGCGGCGTTGGAAGCGCGTAATGTCGCGAATGGGTTTCTTTAGCCACATGTAGTATCGCAATGTGATTGTTGCGTTAAAAAAGCCTTTGAGCCAGTCGAGAGATTTTCGCCATCGCTTGGCAATGCGCATATGAAGAGAGACCATTGAAATAATGGTATTCCAATAAGCTGTCTTGGGGCAAGCTTGAGCCGAGACGCGGTTTTGTCTCGCCTGCACTGAGCAAGACCAAAGTGATGCAGGCTGGTTTTTTTATCAATAACATTCATTGTTGGCTCCTGGGTTTCATAATACGATGATGCTCTATGCAGATCTGTATTCTCACGGAATATCTCGATATCTTCAAGGGTGGAAATCACATCCCCCTCTTTGGAGCCTTGGGCGATGTTGCGGTTACTATTTTGACGGGTTGCATGAAACCTGTGAATCCGGATCTCCCCGCGAATGTTACTGTGATTAATTTGAATGAGCGGTTGGGTCCGTATTATTACGGATTTTCCGGTAGAAGATTCGCCAAAGCAGTTCTCCGGAAATATCCGCCATCTAATAATTTCTGGCAGAAGTTTGATGTTATTCATTTGAACCAGACAATGGGTTCGAAATTAATTGAATTAAAAGAGACCAAAAAGCCACTCCTGTATACAGTTCACCATCCGGTAACGGTTGATTGTTCCATTGCAGCCAGAGAAAGCTCATTTTTCGCAGGTATAAGATGGTACGTACGTTATCTCCCTTTGAAACAAGCACAGCAACGGATTTGCAAAAACTGCTCCAATGTTATGACTGTCTCCGAAACGGTGAAGCGGCTTCTTTGTAAGGATTATGACTGCAGTGCGGATAAAATCTTTGTTGTGCCCAATGGAGTGGACGGGGATGTATTCCATCCGGAGGACGCCATTGAAACGGAGTTCGATGTCATTGCGCTTGGGTCGTTTATACACCCGCGCAAAGGATTTAAATATTTGCTCGAGGTTTACAAGAAACTTGCCGGGCTAGGGTATCGAGTTGCGGATGTCGGGAGGAGATCCGGTGAGCAGGAAAAGGATCTTGCTCGCATTGAAGGAATCACTGTTCATGGAATGGTTGAACCGGATCAAGTGGTTTCACTCCTTAAAAAGTCTGCTGTACTCATTTCAGCATCACTTTATGAAGGCTTCGGTCTTTCTCTAATCGAAGCGCTTGTATGCGGGAGGGCAGCGTTTGCTTTTGGGTCAGGGGCAGTCCCGGAAGTGCTTACTCCTATTGATGAAAATTTGTTTGTTCCTCCTCGAGACACTGGTGCGCTTGTTGAGAGAGTCCAAAAATATCTTTCTCTTTCAGCCGAGAAAAAGGCAGAACTTGGGCGAAAGTACAGGGAGAAGGTGCTAGACTTGTATTCACTTGAGAATGCAGCAGGACAGCTTAAAGAATTGTATCGGTCTCTTGCTTCTTAAGCTTCGTACTCATGATATGTTTCTAAAAAGGGAACTTTCTGTGCTCGGCAAAATCCTTTGGATTCAAAAGAAGACGCACATTCATCCTGCGTACTATATATGCCCTATTCTTTTGTCGATTCTTGCAGCTGTTTTTGAAGGGGTAGGAATGGGCTTGCTTGTTCCCTTGTTAAACGGTTTTCTCACAAAGGATTTTAGTTTCATCAAAGATATCGCGGGCCTGGGTCATATCCTCGCTCTCGTTCCGGATACAATCATGGGGAGCGACAAAGGCCTCTTCGGTTTTCTCATTGCCCTCTTTATCATTGTTATTGGATTGAAAAATCTTTTTCGGTACCTTGCGACTCTTGGAATGTCGTATGTGGGCGTTCGTTCGATTCATCACTTGCGCAAGCATCTGTTCAAAAGGTACTTAAGCTTTGGAAAGTTGTATTTTGATCGGACAACAGTTGGAAAAGAAGATGTGATCATTTCTCAATTTTCGAGAGAAGCACTCAGACCGCTTCTGTTTTGTGATAAGTACGTCAACTCGTTCTTCTCGCTCCTTGGATATCTCGTAGTGATGTCCCTTATTTCCTGGAAGCTCACCATTTTTGCGGTTCCGCTATTCTTTATAATGCATCATGCAATCGGGAAGATCATTATCAGGTTACAAGTGCTTTCTCGGTCTGTTGCAGAAAGCTCGGCAGAGATGGGAAAGCTAACTGTGGAGATTTTAGGATTCGTCCCATTTGTTAAATCCTTCAATATGGAGCAGGAAGAAGAAAGGCGTTATGCGGATATTAGTGATCAGACCAGTCGGTTGGTGTTTCGTGCCACTGCAATTCATAATCTCATCTCACCACTGCAGGAAGTAATCACGCTCCTTGCGGTTATCATTCTACTCTCGGGAATGTTGTATCTGATGGTGCAGGGGGAAGCAGGAAGTGCACCATCTTTCCTCGTGTACTTCTACTTGGTTCTAAATAGTGCATCCAAATTTGGGACTGTTTCCAATTTTCGTGGCGTTCTCGCTCAGTCTCATGGGGTGGTTGAACGTGTGACTGAGGTCTTTAATGATGAAGAGAAGTTTTTTGTTCCTGAAGGGAAGAAAAAATTTACTGGTCTCCAAAATGGTATCAAGCTGAATGATTTACGATTTTCCTACAACAGTGACACAGAAGTTTTAAAAGGTATTTCATTCTCGATAGAGAAAAATAATTCCGTTGCAATAGTAGGTACCACCGGCGCCGGTAAAACAACGATCATCAATCTTCTTTTAAGGCATTACGACTGCCCACCAAACTCAATTTTGATTGATGATGTTGATATTCGTGAATTCACTCTGGCGTCATTGCGCAAGCGCATTGCACTTGTCAGTCAGGAATCATTCCTGATGCACGACACGTTACGTCGCAATATTGCTTATGGACTCCCGGAGCAAAAAGAGGAGGATATTCTACGAGCTGTTGAGTATGCGCGTCTCAAGGAATATGTGGAGCAATTGCCGAGCGGCCTCGATACACTCATTGGCGACAGGGGTGTAAAGCTTTCCGGTGGAGAGAAGCAGCGTGTTTCCATCGCACGTGCTCTCCTGAAAGGTGCAGACATTCTGGTTTTGGATGAAGCGACCAGCTCGTTGGACAGTAAAACAGAAAGACTAATCCAAGAAGCTATCGATGAGGCGATCAAAGACCGTACAGCGATTGTGATTGCCCATCGCCTTTCTACAATCAAAGATGTAGACAAGATTGTGGTAGTAGAAAAGGGGTGGTGTATCGAAGAAGGAAGCTTAAATGAACTTTTGGAAAAGAAAGGAAAATTCTATGAGCTATGGGAGGAGCAGAGGTTCTTTTAAGTGCGAACTATAGCTGAATCAGTTTAATTTGTCATAAACACATGTTGTAACTACTCACTGGTTTTAGGGCTAAAGCCCTTTTTTGATGCATCGTTAACCACGCCCTCTCGCCTTCGCGTAGCCGTATCGATGGTTCGTATGTTAATGGTTTGTAGATATTTCGAAAGAAAGCTACGGCGGAGCGAGGTAAGGGCGGGGCTAACGAATCTCGCATCAGAGTAGGCTTTAGCCTGACTAAGTTGCACAGTCAGTCAGCAGTAACAATCATCGCGTCGTTTTATTTTGATTTAGCTATAAATGCCTGTTTCGTTGTGGTCGCATCAGATATAAAATTACAGAAAGCCTGCGGCGCACAATGCCACAGAGGATGCGTCTATGAGGGACCCGCAAGTTTTTCCCTCTTGTTTCCCACACATCAATAGGGATCCACGAACATAATAATGGAAGTAGTGACGGTTTTCTTTTGTCAGAGAAATAGCCGAGCATGCGGGCAAGGCCCCACGTTCGGTAAAGAATGAGGGCTTTCTCTCTCTGTGTCAGTATTTCCTCTGCGTCGTAGAGAGAAGTAGTGTCTTTGAGTACGGTTTTGGGGGTATCGATGTACAGTGAGCTGGTGTTCGGAGGAATGTACAACTTGCCTCTCCCCCCAAACAGAGAGAGAGCACTAGGATCCTTGGATGGAGGGAATCCGCAGTGCTTTGCCAGGATGCGCAGTTCCTCTCCTGGATAGTTGCACGCATCTTCATAGCGGCAGATGACGTGTGTATCCGGTTTTGTATGTCCGAGTGCATAGCGGGCATGCGGTATCCAGCGCCTTTCGATGAAGACATCATATGTGTCGTGGGGGAGGCCCGGGTGAAAAGCGGCAGTACCCTTCATACCATTCGTTCGTTTGGCAGAACGAAATACATCAATGGGATTTCGGAATACATGTATGCACTTAATGTCAGGGAAAGTACGAATGTAATCATCAACATAAGCTGCTTCTATTGTTTTAAAAAATAAGTGAGGGTAGCTGGCGGTTCCTTCTGTCCAGAGAGCATGTGCATTAAGGAATGCCGGGATAAATTTTTCCAGAGTGTATTCTTCTTGGGAGAGCGTTTCCCATGGATCCGGCCCCTGTGGATTGAGCTTATTTTTTTCAAGTAGGCTACTCATTTCTTTTGTGTGACTGTTAAAAAACTTATAGAGCAGGGTTCGGTTAATCGGTTTGTGCAAGAAATGCAAAGGAGTCGTAAGTGCATTTTTGCGCACACATTCGCGTACTTTTCCGAATCGTACGAGGTCATTCCAGACGGCCAGGAAGTTACATTCAATGGGGTGCACGTACACACCCGGGGATCCGTCTACCAGGCGCATTATGAGTGTCGAACCATTGCGGCCGCATGCAAATTCGCCAATGAGGGTCTTTTTGGATTCCATTTTGAACTAGCAAAAGCAGTTTCTTATATCCGAGAGCCACGCATCAGCAAGATATAATTCCTTCTCCTGGAAGAATTCATTTTCAATAAGTGCCTCATAGCATTTGCGGAGGTTTTCTCCGGTGTGCTCATTGCCTTCTTCCAGCGACAGATTTTGAAGTATTTCTGTTATGCGCAGATTGCCAGTGTAACCGGGGATTTCATCCTGAAAATCTTTTATCAAATTATGCACGTTGCGTTCCTGTACAACTTCAGAGGCGTGGAATACCATTCCGTAACCCATAGCCCAGAGGCAGCGCTGTGCGATAAAGCTCCTCCAAATATCTGTCATACGGAATGTACAGTAGCTTGGTAGATACATAAGTGGGTATGCCTCTGGCCACCACCAAGTACATTGACTGTTAAAAGGACACCATGTTTCCGGAGGCAGCATAACGCTTGGTTTATCTTCAAAGTTAAGCGGGTGATTGTAAACAAGTCGCCAAAGCGCATCCACATCGGGATTGTTGTCCACAATTCCCTGTTGAATAGGTGCGTGAACAATTTCTTCTTTTGCCGATTCGTTGTGTTCGTGAGTACTGAGATCGGTAATATGTTCAAGAGGGAATCCGCGCGGCCAGATATGTTCATTTGTAAAGAGTTTAAATACGTTACACCAAGGTCGAGGTGTTACCTTCTGAACCGATGCATCAGATGACCGCATGGCCCATCCTTCTTTAGGTGCGTTGTCATCATCGGTTTCGAATATGCAATCTGCCCCCTCTTTCATTGCTGTCAGATATCCTAAATTCTTTCTGACATAGTGATCAGTTGGAAGATTATTAGCGAGTGCGAATCCGCTTTCAGACTGTTCGCTCAATGGGATCAGTCTTGTATTGGGAATGTCATAAACATCCGGACCCTTTCTATCTCCCATAATAATGAATTCTCCACCTTCTTTGCCAATTGCAGACGCAAAGCTCTTAACGCTCGCCGTTGGTTGCTGGATAGTGGTAATAACTCCGTGCATGAAGTGATCCTATCCTACTAAATAAGATCTGCAAGATCACTATATTGTGAATAATTATCAGCTGTCAGCTTTCTTGGTTGAATGTTATAGTTCCGTGGTGGTTAAAGGTCCTTTCCGTCTCGTGGTTTGTTCTGTTGGAGTTCCACATCCTTCTTTGGATGCGAGCTTGGCGGTGCTCTACAATTATTTGCAGGGACTAAAAAATCGTGGGTTCGAAATTTTGCATGTCATTGCACTTGTAGAAAGTAAAGGTGCCAATAAGGAGTATCTTGAATCATATAAGAATGAGATGTGTGATGGTGCTTTTACAGTTTTAGTTTGGGAAACGGAAGAACTCATGAAGCCGCGAAAGCATATCTATAGTGCTATGCATCCGTCTGCTCTGCCCGGGGAGATAAATGAAAAAATTCTTGAATATAAACCGGACATGGCCTTTTGTTTTGATATCTACGGTGCCGGGCTTATGAAAGATGTTCCAGTTCTAAAACTAGTTCAGGTTCACGACCTGCGATTCCACACCATATGGTACCATTCGTGGTATTTTGCATTGGAGCATCCACGTCGTCTCCTCGGGCTTCCTTTTGCTTGGGTTCGTAGCAATTGTATCAGGTCATTTTATAGGCGTGTTCTTTCTACCATGGACAGGGTTCTAGTCATATGCAAATCTTCCGAACGGGTATTTGAACGTATGGGGATCCATGCGACATATGTGCCTTACGCTTGGGCGGTTGAGGGCCAAAAAGAACCAATAAATTCTTTAACGCTTCCGGCAAAACCCACATTTCTATTTTTCGGGAATCTGCGTGGTCTTGGTTCGCGCTCTGCGCTTCATTTCCTTTTGGACAAAGTTTACAAGCGCCTAATTACCATCTGGGGTTCAAAAGGTTTCGACATCATCATGTGTGGAGCTTATGAATTACCCGATTGGGTTCGGGAAAAGGTCGTGTCAAAACCCGAGATACTATTTAAAGGATTCGTAGAAGATTTGCCGGCACTCATGCGCCATTGTCATGCAGTTTTGGTTCCTATCAGTGTCCCCGTTGGGAATCGAACGCGTATTCATCACGCTATGGCCCTTGGATCACTTGTAATTGCTCATAAAAATACGGCACTGGGAAATCCGGGGCTTGTAGACGGAAAAACATGTTACTTGGCTGGTAATTCGCATGAATTTGCAGAGCGTATGAAATATGCATTCGAATGTCCTGATGACTCACTGGAAATAGTAAAGCGAGCTCGTGAATTTTATAACTCGAACTACCGTTCGGATGTGGCTACAATAAAGTTGATTGGAGAACTCAATCAAATTGCTTCTAAAAAGGTCGGTACCTGACTACGAGGACAATAAAGCCTTATCAGTACGTAATGATTCCGTGCATCATAGAAATACAGGAGCATGCTATCTCACTGAACAATACCGGAAAAGCCATTGCGCATTACTGCCTGTTACGTATGCGTACCGCATCTTTGGAAAGATTCAAGTAGAGTGTGGGCTACTCCTACGGAGGATGGATAAGGTCGGAGAGCTTCACAATTTAACCCCCCATTACCCCATTTCATTCAGCATTTACTTCCCCTTAATAACATGAGGGCTCATAATGCTCCCGTGAAATATGATGTCCTCGTTGTTGGCGGATTCGGCCATGTAGGCCTGCCGCTAGGCATTGTGATTGCGGATGCGGGGCTTAATGTCATGCTATATGACATCAATGCCTCAATGAATGACACTATCCTTTCGGGAACAATGCCTTTTGTGGATGAAGGGGCTGAGCCGCTTCTTCGGAAAGTGATTGGCAAGACGCTTCATGTGACAAACGACATTGCTGAGGTTAAGAACTCGGAGATTATTGTTGTTACAATAGGCACGCCGCTGGATGAATATCTCAATCCGAAGCTCATGCCGGTTCTTGATCTATTCAAGAGTCTCCTCCCTCTTCTTACAGACGAGCATCTCCTCATTCTGCGCAGTACGGTTTACCCGGGGACCATGGATCAATTGCACAACTTTCTGCAGAAGAACGAGAAGTATTGTGATATTTCGTACTGTTCCGAGCGTATTATTCAAGGGTGCGCGGTGAGGGAGCTGATGACGCTGCCGCAAGTGATCGCAGGTTTCACGGAATCAGCGATTAAGCGTGCGAGCGCACTTTTCGAAAGAATTGGTTCAGAGCCGATTGTGGTTGGCATGCGGGAAGCGGAGTTCACGAAGCTTTTCCTCAATGCGTGGCGTTACATACAGTTTGCGACAGCGAACCAGTTCTTTGTAATTGCGCAGCAGGATGGTGCGGACTTCGAAGAAATCTATCACGCCATGACGCACAAGTATGATCGCGCAAAGGACTTTGCGAAGGCAGGATTCGCTGCAGGTCCGTGCTTACTAAAAGACACCATGCAACTTGCAGCGTTTGCGCCCAATAATTTCCCGCTTGGTCATGATTCCATGCTTATCAACGAAGGATTGCCGCAGTTTATTGTTGATCAACTTTCGCAAGAGCGTGATCTTACCCAAGAGGTTGTCGGAGTTCTGGGTATGGCATTCAAGGGGGATAACGATGATCCACGCGATTCGCTCTCCTACAAGCTTGCGAAGATTCTCAGATTTCGTGGTGCGAATGTTTTTTGTTCTGACGAATTTATTAAAGATCCATCCTTTGTCTTAAAAGAGGAGCTTTGTGAGAAGTGTTCCATTATCATTCTTGCAACGCCTCATAGCGCATATAACAACCTTCATATTCCTGAGCATGTGCACCTTGTGGATATTTGGGGGTTCTTCCCGAAAGGGCCCCGTAAACAGAAACCCAAGAGGATCGTGAAAAAAATGCTGGAGCAGATTAAAAAGAAAGAAGAAATTCAATCAGCCTCTTCATAAGTATTGTAGAATCTATGGTTCCATCGTCTGCCTATTCTCCGGCCAAAGTGTCTAAGAAGACTATTGGAGTCGGGATTGTTGGAACGGGATTTGGAACCTCTGTTCTTCTTCCGGCGTTTCAGAGCTTTGATGCTGTACAAGTTGTTGGTGTTGCATCTCGATCCAAAGAACAATCAGAAGAGATGGCGCGGAAGTATTCCCTCATGCAAACATTTGAGTCTTGGAAAGAGCTCGTTTCTTGCCCGGATATTCAAGCCGTGTGTATTGCAACACCACCTTCTGTCCGCAAAGAGATTATCATGGCGGCTTTAAGTAACGGGAAAGCTGTGTTCAGCGAAAAACCACTTGCTATGGATGCATCTGAGGCAGAAGAGTTACTCCATGCAGCTAAGAAGGCAGGAGTTGTACACATGGTGGATTTTGAGTTCAGAGAGATTCCTGCGTTTGCGAGTCTCAGGCAGTTGCTTCAGGATGGAGAAGCAGGATCACTTC
Source organism: Patescibacteria group bacterium (assembly GCA_043819035.1). GTDB lineage: Bacteria > Patescibacteriota > Gracilibacteria > Peribacterales > Peribacteraceae > UBA2144. The sequence continues at coordinate 11,840 of JBDRFD010000008.1, forward strand.
GTCATGCGGAAATCTTGTGGAGCACGGGTGGATGGTCCGATCCCATGCGTTCCTGGTCATGGCAGGCAGATCAAAAGCAGGGAGGGGGGACACTCACGGCACTGGGAATCCATGCATGCGATTACATACAGTGGTTTTTTGGTCCGATTGCACGAGTCAGTGCCACTTCTGGCATTTCGGTTCCCAAGCGTCCAGATAGAGAAGGAAATATGAAAGATGTTACTGCAGAGGATCACTTCCAGTGCATTATGGAGCTTTCAAGCGGAGCACATGTTACGCTCACAATCTCACAAGTTGCTCCACGCGGTACAGGACATCGAATTGCTGTCCATGGCTCCGATGTAACAGCTCTCGTTGAGAGTCACTCTGTGCACTATGCGAAGGGATTCACCATGCGAGTTGCCAAGCGTGGTGAGATGGAATTCCAGGTGTGCGAACTTGGTGTGTTCGCACGAGAAGTTGATGAGCATCCAGATAGCCGCATTCCCGTCTGTCAGAGGCTTTGCGAGAAATTCCTTGATGCTGTGCGGGATGGAAGAACCGATGCTTCTCCATCATTTCTTGATGGACTTCGTGCACAGCGTGTTCTGGATGCTATACGCTTGTCGTGTCGAGAAAAGAAGTGGATAGACATCTCATCATGATTTTCATAGAGTAGAGACAGCTATGAAGTTACTCGTCTTCGGCGGCGGTATTCCAACGAGCAGTTATCGACATGAGAATGTGACTGCCATCAACATTGTGATGCATGAAATCATACGTGAGCTTATATCGCGCGGGCATGAAATTGCATACCAGTGCATTATGGATCGTTCACTTACGAGATCAGAACTTACGTCCTCGGAGGCAGAAGCTCTTCAGGAGCTTAAGAAAGGTGGTGTGCATGTGTTTGAGCCCCTCTTTCCCAAAGACTATGTTTCCTATGCCCCTGTGCGGCTGCGTACGTTTCGCATGTTGTGGGACCGCAAGCTTCGAATGCTCCAATTCTACCCTTCGATTTGCCTGGAGCGAGAGATTCAGGAGCGCATGAAAGGCTTCAATGTCGATGCGATACTGTCCCTTTGGACAAACGATGCGCTGGCAGCAACACAGCAAATAGACATTCCAAAGGTTGCATACCACGGGGATCTCGACTTTGAGTCGCAGCTATGTGTTCTCAAGAATCAGGATCTCTTCAATCCAAATCCAAGGAGAGGGTTTATGAGATTTGTTGATCTGCTTGATCAGAGAATGCGCAATGTGATGTATAAACGAACACATGTTGCTCTCATGCGCGGTGTCGACTTTGTTGCCAATATAACGGATCGAAATGCAAAGTTTTACACTAAACATGGCCATCCAAACTCAATATATGTCGGGAACCTTTGGGTAGATCCAGAAGAAGCCGTTACTCCATCTTTCAATAATGAGACATTCAAGATCATTGGGCACATGGGAAGTCTGGGGAATACGGGGAGCGCCTTTGGCCTGAAATTTCTCTTGCAGGAAGTATTGCCACACCTCGACGAGGTTTTTGGGGATTGCTCTTATGAGCTGCACATCATTGGAGGAGGGAAACTTCCGGAGATTCTTAAGCCTCACACAAAACATCCAAAAGTATATATGCAAGGTTTTGTAAAAGACCTTAACCCCGAATTACGTTCGTGTGATGTCTTCTGCGTCTTGAATAATGCGGGTCCTTATCAAGCGGCTTTCACACGCCATATGGTTGGATGGTCCCTTGGGCTCTGCTTGGTTGCACATCAGAAGAGTACGCTGGCGATTCCAGAAATAGCGCATGAGGAGAATGCATTATTAGGCTCGACGGGGAGGGAAGTTGCTCAGAGCATTGCGCGCGCTGCTCTTGATCTTGAACTCAATATGCAATTGCGCAGGAAGGGAAGGGAAACGTACGAGGCATACTTTACACCTGCTATTGTTACCAGAAAACTCGAGAAGTGCCTTTCGCAATCCATCGATAATCGGAGATAATGGTATTCGAATGGCTCGAACGTATCTAGTAACAGGCGGACTTGGTTTCATTGGTGCCCCCCTTGTTCAGGCGCTTGTTCGAAAAGGAAATACCGTTCGGGTTCTTGATAACTCTTCGCGTGGGTCAGTTGAGAAACTAGGGGATGTTGTAGGGGAGGTTGAAATTGTTGAGGGAGATATCAGGGATCCCGTACTTGTCTCTCGGTCAGTTGAGGGTGTCGAAAGCGTTATCCACCTTGCGTTTGTTAATGGGACGGAATTCTTCTATCAGCGTCCGGCGTATGTTATGGATGTCGGGGTAAAGGGAATGGTGAATATCATTGACAGTTGCGTTCGACACGGCGTGAAAGAATTTATCCTCGCTTCTAGCTCTGAGGTCTATCAGACTCCATTGATTATTCCAACTGATGAAACAGCTCCCCTGTCAGTTCCCGATCCGCTCAATCCGCGGTATTCCTATGGAGGGGGAAAAATTATTTCTGAGCTAATGGCAGTCAATTACGGTCGTAATCACTTTAAACGCATTCTCATTTTCCGTCCCCACAATGTGTATGGTCCTGCGATGGGATGGGAACATGTCATTCCGCAGTTTGTATGTCGCTTGAAAGAACTTCGTGGAAGCGAGAATGAGCCAATCAAGTTTCCTATTCAGGGTGATGGTTCTCAGACGCGAGCGTTTATCTACATCGATGACTTTACTGACGGGTTGATGAAGGTCCTTGAAAAAGGGGAACACTTGAATATCTATCATATAGGGACAATGGAGGAAGTGGCCATACACAAGCTTGCCCAAGAGGTTGCGAAGGCAGCAGGACTCATCATTGAGGTAGTACCAGGTCCGGAAGTGGAGGGAGGCACACCGCGGCGGTGCGCGGATAACGCTAAAATCAAAGCGCTGGGGTTTGAGCAGAGTTTTACGCTTGCAGAAGGGCTAAAACCGACTGTGTCCTGGTATTTGGAACACGAGAAACCCCTGCGAAGTGCGACACTTGATGTCAAAGAAGTGTTTATAACATAGGTTTGCTAAGGTATTCTTACTGCATGCCACTTGAAATCATAGAACATAACGGGGTGCGCTATGCAGAAATCATTCGGTCCGATTTGTGTGTGGGCGAGTCGACGTTCTTCTCACCGCCAGAATCTTCTATGCAGTTTGGATTACTAGCCCGCAAGAAAGGGTTTATAGAAGTTCCGCACACGCATCCCACTGTTGATCGCAATGTAACGGATTGTCAACAGATGGTTGTTGTGCAAGATGGGATTGTGGTCTTTGATTTCTATACTCAGGGGGGTGAAAAGTTTCAGGAAGCGCTTCTGCATCCCGGTGATGCCATTCTGCTTGTTGATGGTGCTCACTCCATGCGGGCGGTGGAGGATTACCAGTGTGTGAGTGTGAAGCAGGGGCCGTTTCTTGGGGTAAAGGAAGATAAGATTCCTCTGGAAGAAGCATAGGATTGTTGCGAGAAGCAGCAATATGTTCCTCCAATCGAATGTCCTTCGAAGCATGGAATAACTTTAGCAATGGGTTATGAGCATGGTAAATTTCTTCGGCAAATAGGGAATCTATAAGAGATGAATCTCAGGTTTTTACGCTAGTGTAAGAACAATTCTTTCCCCAATTTTTCATGCCTAAAAAAAGTGTCCTTCATGTGGCTCCGAACGCCTTTGGAAAAATGGATGACAATCAGGCCGTCAGCGATACCAATGTAAAGATTGCAAACACATTTTCGTACGTCGATATGGAAATAAGGAACTGTGGGTAGTACAGGCATACAACGACTACACAAAGCGTCGTCAGACCTTCGACGATCTCTCTGAACGATATGGCAAAGACCCCAAAACCATTCGCAAGGCATTTGATAACTACTACCCAACCACAGGAGAAATCATTCCTGAAGATGATCCGGCAAATATTGTCATGGATGCCACCTTCTTTAAACGAGGTGATGGCTACATGGTGGCACGTGCAAACAGTAGAAACCTTCATTGGTTTCCCATCGAGACAGAAAAGGTGGAATACTATGAACGATGTCTCAACACCCTCGAATCTGCTGGGTTTACCTTTAAATCATTCACCATTGATGGTAGGCGTGGCGTGAGAAAGCTCTTGGAGAAGCGGTATCCACATATACCCATACAACACTGCCAGTATCATCAGTTACAGACAATTACCCAGAAGCTTACGCAGCGTCCGAATCTTGAGGCAGGGAAAGAACTACGTACGATCTCACTCACTCTTTCCAGAACAACAAGAGCGGAATTCACAGAGGCACTCGATGCATGGTATGTACAATGGGGAGAGTTCATCAAAGAACGCACAGAAAGTCCTGACTTAAAACGCAAGTGGAGATGGAAGCATGAGAGACTCCGCAGTGCATATTTTTCCCTGCGAAGGAATCTTCCATGGCTCTTCACCTACCTCGATTATCCCGAGCTCAACATCCCCAACACCACAAACTCCTGTGACGGCTCATTCAGTCACTGGAAGAACAAGGTAATACTTCATCGTGGAATGCAGAAACAACGAAAAAAGAAGATGATTGATTTTCTCCTTGAAGATCTATGAGACCACATTTTTAGGGTTCATTTGTTCCCTATAAGCCTTTATTCCCTATAAGCCCTAATTTTAGAATTAAAACTTGGAATTTGCTTGAGTTTTGGAATTTGTTTCTTTTGTTATCTATTTCGCAGATGCAACATATTTGTTTTCCTTAAGTTCCTCATAACAAAACTTAAGTCCTTCCTCAAGTGTTGTCTTGGGTCTGTATCCCGTGAACTTTTTCAGCTTATCTGCACTTCCTATGCGGCGTTGTACCTCATAAGATTTTCGCTCCTTTGGATTATCCTGAAGGATAATCGGTGAGTTGGATTGTGTAATCTTCTTTATGTCTTCTGCAAGCTGTATAACGGTAGTGTCCTTGCCGAGTGCAATGTTAAAGATTTCCGCACCAGGCACTTTATCTGCCAGTAGCATCATTGAGTGCACGACATCTTTTACGTACGTAAAATCACGCGTCTGTGACCCGTCACCAAACACAACGATGGGGTTTCCTTCGAGGGCGTTTTTTAAGAAACGTGGAATGACCATCCTCTCGTCCTGCCTTGGTCCGTATACGTTGAAAATTCGCAGACTCAGACTTTCAATGCCATGTTCCTTTAGGACAGTTGCAAGATAGAATTCGTTATGCCGTTTGGAGATGGCATAACTGGATTTTGGGTTGCTTGGAATATCTTCGGAGACATTTTCATTTTCACAAATGTCACCATACACAGCGCTGGTGGATGTATATATCACCTTCTTGGTTCCCGAAGCAATGGCAGCATTACATACGTTAATGATTCCTTCCATTTCGATATCCATTGCCTTCTTCTCGTTGTTCGAAACAACTTCCACACCAAGTAGTGCTGCCAGGTGGAAGACTCTTTCGCACCCATTTGTCAATTTGAACACAAGTTCTCTGTCACACACATCCCCCTCAACAAGAGTGATCTTATGCATAATATGTTCAGGGATTTTGTTCCCGTGCATCATAAGATCGAGTACTACAACTTCATCCTCGCGTTCAATGAGCGACTCAACAATGTGGCTTCCGATAAAGCCGGCGCCGCCGGTTACGAGTAATTTCATTAAGCAGATCATACCCTCAAAAAAGCATTCAAGAAGAGCAAAATCACTGTAATTTTCTTCTTTCTTCGATTGCTACATTGTGCCCTCCGTTCTACCATTGCTGTGAAAATTCCTCTTTTTGTATGGGTCCTCAGATTGAAATCCGGCACCACAAAATCGGCGAAGGAAATCCGTGCTTTATTATTGCTGAGGCCTGTGTAAATCACTTGGGTCGTTTTGATCTAGCAAAAGATCTTGTTACTCGGTCAAAGGAGGCTGGGGCGGATGCAATTAAATTCCAGTATCACATTCCCGACAGTGAAATGCTGCCGGGGATCAAAATGTCGGATAACTTCGACGAGCCCTTGTACGAGTTTCTGAAGAAGAATGCACTTACTTTTGAGCAACACGGGGAATTGAAGCAGTTTGCGGAAGAAGTTGGTATTACATATCTCTGTACTCCATTCAGCACACAGGCTGCCCTTCAGCTTGATGAAATAGGATTAGAAGCTTTCAAAATTGGCTCTGGAGAAATGACAGATTTGCTCTCTCTCGAGAGAATTGCAGAACTGGGAAAACCCATGATGGTGTCTACAGGAATGAGTACCATTGAAGAAATTGATAGGACGTATGATGCATTAATCAAAAAGAACATTGGCTTGGCACTTTTTAATTGTGTAAGTGAATATCCGCCAAATTATGAGGATATGAATCTCGATTTTATTACTATTATGAGACAGCGCTACCCCAAAGCAGTCATTGGGCATTCCGATCATACACCGGATGACGTTACAAGTTATGCTGCAGTGGTACTTGGAGCACATATGATCGAAAAACATGTGATTTTGGATAAGGCACACAAAAGCTGTGATCAAATGGTCTCGCTGGACTTCGTGGAATTTAAGGAGCTTGTGGATGGCATCCGTAAGATAGAAGCTGCGCGTGGGGTGGATCGCAAAGTGCATGGTCGTGAAGAGCAAATTCGTTCTTGGGCGTTTCATTACGCCGTTTCCGAAAAGGGACTTAAAGCCGGCCAAGTGATTAAGGAAGAAATGATCATGCCAGGTGATATTTGGACCAAACGTACAGGTCACGCGGATGGAATCAAATCACATGAAGTACCAAAGCTCATCGGAGCAAAAGTACTTAAGGATATTCCACCTAATTCTCCATTGTTCTGGGAACAGTTTGAGGTGACGTGTGATAGGATTGAAACTCCTTCTGCCGTATGAAGCTCTTATTTCTTACAGGCACACGCGCCGAATGGGGCTACTCTCAACCTGTTGCCGATCTCTGTCGTGATCAAAATATTGATTATGAAGTATGTGTCACAAATATGATGATGTTGCCCGCCTATGGAACACTTGTAGACGAGCTGCGTCGTGATGGATATAACGTTGGTGGTGAGTTATTTATGTCCTTGGAGGGCCACACGCATGCCACCATGGCAAAATCCATGGCGATATTCATGAGTTCATTTGTAGATACGCTTGTACG
>JBDRFD010000009.1:0-52977 GCA_043819035.1 Patescibacteria group bacterium
TTATCAGATTATTTGTAAGATAAATCTTTATAAGCAGACCGGTGACTTGCGACCTTCGACCTGTGACCTGTGACAAATCCCCCACCCATATACTCCAACAAAAACTCTAATCTCCACTCATCACTCAATCCTCCCAATCCAGCTCGGCCACTCATGGTTCGCAAGTGTGGGAACATACATCGCGCGCTGAGGAGTTACTGACCTCTTCCCATCTAAGCGTCCAATCCATGCAGGCCACTCTTCTTTTTCCAGAAGCATCGGCATGACTTTTGTGGGAACTCTGTACCCGCCCGTGACATCTTCGATGAAGTACGCCGAAGCGAATGGAGTACTAGCAATCACTGCTGCAAACGATGCAACAGCAACGAGAGAACGTTTAAACATCATAATGTTGTGGGAAGAGATGCGGTAATGGTAAATCTCCTTGTCATCGAAAGCCACATAAATTCAATGATTTTGTGCACTATATCACAACCGGAACTCCCACTACTCACCCCTCCTCCAGCTCAAATTCCCGCTGGCACGTGATGCACCTCTCTGCATATGGAAGTGCATTGAGCCTGGCAAGTGGGATGACTACACCACACGCAACACACTCTCCATAAGTTCCATCCTGTATAAGCTTAATGGCTTCCTCGACTTTTCTTAATTCACGATCTTCAATTTCCACAAGTCTTGATGCCACATCAACTTGTTCTTCCAGCAAATCATCACCTCCCTCAGCAGCGCGCATTTCTTGAAATTCCTTTTCACCACCAGCAAAAGCTTTCCTGATGGCATCTCTTCTATTAATGAGCCGTTTTTGAATTACCTGTAGGTGTGCTGCTCTTGTTTTGACACCCTTGGACGGAGCCGATGGTTTATTTGGCAAAGGCATAAAAACTCAGTGGCGAGGAATACTATCTGCATTCCAGATATTTACAAATATATTGGCATAAAAAAGGACCCAGCTGCACGATGGCGGCCAAAACCTTGCTTGCCGGCCAAAGCCTTGGCAATGGCTGGGTGAAGGTTAGTTAACTGTTAACTGTTAACTGTTAATTGTTAACTGTTAATTGTTAACAAACACCCCATTCTCGATCGCCTTCATGATCGCAAAGATCGCATGCTGCGTGTAGTCGATACGCTGTGCATTGTCAGTGATTTTTCCACGGAATCCTCCAATTGCGCGCTTTTGATTCTTGATGTAAAACGCGTTCTCGGGGATTAATTGTGTGAGGAGTACGAAGCGCGTACCAATCCGAATTGAATCGCGGTATTTTCGGATATGCTCCTCATCACCCATAATCTTCGCAATGGAATAGGCATCGTTGATCCCTTCCATGTAAGAAGCAGTGGAATAGCGCGGCTCATTTTTGGGGAAGCCTCCGATGTAATCCAAATGTGAACTCTTTTGAATCTGATTGTTATCGATAAGCCAGTCATTCATCTCGAAGACAAAGTCTGCCACGCGCGGATCGCGCGTGGCTCGATACAACAGAAGGTACGCTTGCGAATGCCACGGGATAAAAGCCGTATTCTTGTTCCCTCTCCAGTATTTCATGTAGTACGGGAAGGCTTTCTGAACCGATTGTAAGTAGCGCTCGTCACCAGTTGCATCATAAAGCTGCATAAGCGCGTACATTGCCTCACCGGGATAGAAATCTGTCCCCGAATTGCGATCAGATTCGAAGTATGTGTTGTAGGACCCGTCCTTTTGTTGTTGCGACAATATACCATCCGCCAAAATGCGCATCCATTTGTCAGCAAGCGGATACTCGGGTGCGTGCAAAAGCGTAAGGATCATGAAAGCGTTGTATGCCAACTTTGCGTCACCATCAACATTAATGAAACAGTAACTGTCATTGCATTCCATTTCCTTTACGTATCTATCCAGTGTTGCATGAACTAAGGGAGTGAGAGACTCATCGTTAATAACGTTGCGCAAGACTGCCACAGACCACACCGTAGCAATCTGCCGGACGTGATTGTTATCAGAAGAGTACTTATCATCACTTGGCTCATACTGATACTCAAGCATCCCATTCTCGTCCGTATTGTTTCTGAACCAATCGGCTGCCAACTCGATCCTGTCACGCAGAAGAACATTATCAATCGCATCCGCGTTCAGAAGTGTGTTGTATCGGTAGAGATCCACCACGTCCCCTTCCCGATCTCCCGTAAACGAAAGCGTATCGTACTTCGAAATCTCTACCGAAGGATCCCTGTAACAGTCTTCATCCAGTTTTGCCTTTAGGCACAATCGTTCCAATGTCTTCTTTAGTGAATAATTTTTGCTGATAGGTACCGATTCTTTGAAGTACGCACGTTTGCTCCCCTTGGAAACTTCAATGGCATGGATGCCAAGTTCGATCTGACTCCCGAGTTCTTCAATTGTTGTACCTTGTACCGGTTGTTTTCGGAAGAAAATACTAAAACTGATGTCCGCATCTTCAACTTCTGCCTTTTTGAATACACCACCGAAGCGCTCATCATCGATACAGTCTTCCACAGCTTCCCCGATATCCAGACGGGTTCGTGCAGTATCATCCTCATCTGCAGATCCGCTCTGACAGCAACGAATTGTGTTGTCAGAAAGGAGTGTAATATAAATCTTGTCGTACCCTTCGACCTCAGGAACATTCTTGGGGGAAACAAACGGTCTGCCGAAGTGTGATTCCAGAGTGGCATACGCGTGCTGCATCATGAGTTGCTTATCCTCATAAGGAATCGTATCTTCTCCCACTCTTTGGAACAAAGACGCACTCGAGTGTGCCTCTTGCGAAGACGGTGCATCGGGAGTGGATGTTGTTTTGTTGGATGCAAAAAAAGCGGCCAGAGAAATAATGCTAAGACCGATCATGACAACAGCAATGGGGTGTGCTCGGAGTGAACGAAGCATATTGTCCTCTATTAAAGCAAAATACTCGCAAGAAAGAAACTTGAAATAGGAAGAGGCTGATATACTTGTGCTATGTCAGATCGTTTCAACACCAATGTGTGCAGAGAAAATGGTGGGAATCACGACATTGATTTTGCGCGATTTCAGCCTTCAAATGCGGAGCGTCGCAAAAATGTGGAGGGGCAGGCGGAGGGGGTCATTTTTGCAGCGAAGCATTTGATAAGGCTGATTCGCTCAAAATCACGGAGCGAAACTTTTTTTGATTCTTTTTTTGGTTACAAAAAAAGAATAGGCTTTGGAAATAATGTACATGCTCTACCTCTCCCCTATTCTTTACAGTGAATACGATTCTCCTTTGTTTACACGGCTGGGGCGGCTCAAAAGAATCGTTCACAGAGCTGCTTCGTGAGCTCGAAGGAACTGACATTCAAATACTCACCCCAGACCTTCCAGGTTTCGGAACTGAACCAGAACCCGATCGCCCTTGGACAGTTGATGATTATGCACAGTGGGTAGAGGAATGGACCAAGAATAAATCAAGTCAAATGTTAAATGTTAACTGTCAACTGTTGCTTTTAGGCCATTCTCATGGCGGCCGCATCGCCATCAAACTAGCAACCAGAGGAAATATGAAAATTGATCATCTCTATCTCTGCGCAGCAGCTGGCATCAAGAGCAAGAAAACTGTTAAACGATCAATAGGACTAACATTCGCCAAAGTCGGAAATTCAATCCTCTCCATCCCTGGATTACATCTACTCAAACCAATCGGAAGAAAAGTTCTTTACAAGGCATTACGCGTGCACGACTACGAACACGCCTCCCCGCTCATGCAGCAGACAATGCAGAACGTGACGAAGGAAGACTTGCGTCCCTTGCTATCAAACATTACCGTTCCAACCGACATCTTCTGGGGAGAAGAAGACACGATGACGCCGATTGAAGATGCACACATCATGCAAGAAGAAATTCAAGGAAGCTCCCTGCATACCTATCCAGGAGTACGTCACCGTGTGCATAGGGATAGAGCAAAAGAGATTGCGCGAGTTATTCAGAATACCCTATGAGATTATATTGTCTCATATCGAGTTTGCTACCTCCTAAATGAAGATTATAAAAGAGGCATGAACATCATCACATATACGAAAAACATCGATGCAAGGATAAACCCTGAAACGACATCCCTAAGATTGAAATCTTTTTCCATTTGGAATTGGATAAGAAAATAAATCTTATTATTATGCCTTAATTCCCCACATATTACAATAACCAACCACTTGCAATATTATAAATTTGTCCTTTAGTATGTCATCGTGTCCACAGGGGTAAGGCCAGAGAGATTGCTGAGGTTATTAGAAAATCTGAACCGCAGATTTCTTGAACATACGGTTGTTCTAATTTATCTATCATCTTCGATATCTGCCTGCCCTTTTGAAGTCCAGCCTGCCCCTCGTAACCAAGAGGCGAAGTGGGGAGGCAAAGGAGGGCGTCATCTGCGCTATCTGCGGTTCAGAAATCATAAGCTACAATATCCCACATGAACCCCACCTTCCTCGCCCTCCTCACTACTGCGGCCTCTCTTTCTCCACTCATTACATTTGCCTCACTCTGGCAGATCAAGGAGTGGCGCACCGATCGTTTGCGTGAACATCTAAGAAGTGAAGGACTACTCAGACAACTATTCGGAATTCTGAGACCTGCCACCCTTGGTTTCTTTGGATTCCTTGGTTTCCTTGGATTCCTTTCCAGGGACTTGTGGCCCATCGCAACACTTGCCGGTTACCTCGCTCTCAGCGCAATCCAAATCATCCTCCATCGACATCCCAAACCTGTCTGGACGAAGAAAGCAATGACGCTTGTCACAACGGCACTATTACTCACATTCCTCACAACGATCTCCTACAAGCTGCAAGCTGCAAGTTTTCAATTAGTTGTGACTCCTCTTCTTCAACCCTTCTATCTTTTTATAGCTTGGATCTTGTGGTCACCAACTGATAAGTACCTCAAAGCACGCATAATGTACCGGGCACAAAAACTTCGCATGGATCGCCCCGAATTGAATGTCATCGGAATCACAGGAAGTGTGGGAAAGAGTACAACCAAAGAGCTCCTGGCGCACATTTTGGAAGAGAAGCACCCACTCACCACACCCGATCACGTGAACACAGAAATGGGTGTATCACAGTGGTTACTCAGCACATTACCAAAAAATCCTGAAGCAGAAATACTCATTGTAGAAATGGGCGCCTATCAATCGGGTGAAATCGCACTCCTCTGCTCTATCACTCAGCCAACCATGGGTGTGGTGACCTTCATTGGTACACAACACATTGCCCTCTTTGGTTCACAGGAGGAACTATGCCAGGCAAAAGGTGAGCTGGTCGCTGCCCTACCGGATAATGGCTCCGCATTTCTTAATAGTGACAGCGCGTTATGCAATGATCTCAAAGAACTCTGTGCGTGTCCGATCACCACTATCGGAACTGGCGGCGTTTCAGACATCGAGGCGTTTGATATTGAAGAAACTCCAAACGGTATTCAATTCCGCCTCAGTTCTACCTCCTTTTTTGTTCCTCTCCACGGAACCCATAACGTAACAAACGTCCTCTTGGCCATCGCTGTTGCAGAAAAACTTGGCATGGATCGATCAGCTATTGCACAGAAGTTGAAAAGTTACCGTCCCGCCCTCCATACCTTCTCCGTGCGTGAAGAGAGAGGAGTGACGATTCTCGACGATACGAACAACGCAAGTCAGGCGAGTTTCAAGGCGGCACTCGCGTGGGCCAAATCTCAACCTGCAGAGAATAAGATTCTTCTGACGAGTGGCTTAATAGAGCTCGGCGATGCTCAGGATCGCACACACACAGAACTCGGTACACTCTCGGCGGGAATCTTTGACCGTGTCGTTTTTACACACAGAAAAAGTGCTCGCAGTTTCGCACGTGGCTATGGCCAGGACATCGAAATCTTTACAAAGTACTCAGAAAAAGTAGATCCGGATTCACTTTTGGTCTGCGTTGGAAGAATGTCCACGAGCATTATCGAGAAACTACTTCCCAAAATTTCTGAACCTTGATTCACACGATTAAAAAGATTACTTGATGAATCCTGTCCATCCAGTAATCATGTAAATCATGGTTCAGACAACAAATGGATCACTAATCATTACAATGCCTATCCTTCCCATCCACCACACTTTCGCCCCGCACATCGATGCACGATATGTGCTACGAACACTCACAATCCTCCTCGCACCATGTAAATGGCGTTCGGGAAAGAGTAAGAAAATCCTTTCGCAAGAACTGAAGCAAAGACTCAGTGCAGATGTCTATCTCTTTTCCTCCGGACGTGAAGCGCTATGCACACTATTGCGCGCACTTAAGCTCAATAACGGCGAAGAAGTAGTCGTACAAAGCTATACCTGTGTAGCTGTACCCAATGCAATCCATTCCGCAGGCGGTGTGCCGATCTACGCCGACATTGATCGTGAAACGTTGAACCTAACCTCAGAGACTGTTGAAGAAAAAATTACCCAGCATACCAAGGCAGTCATCTGCCAGCACACATTCGGCATTCCCTCTCCAACCAGTGAGCTCAGAGAGCTTTGTGACAGACACGGTCTCCTTCTGATTGAAGACTGTGCGCACATAATCCCTGATCAACAAGGACCTGAATCGATCGGACAGCACGGTGACTTCGTCTTCTACAGTTTCGGGCGTGATAAAGCCGTTTCCGGTATTACCGGTGGTGTCCTCCTCTCCAGAAAGAGCGATATTTCCCTGAAACTCAACGAGGAAATCAAACGAGCAGTTCCTTTCAGTCACTTCACCATTCTGCGATATCTCACCTATCCGCTCGTGTACTTCATTGCACGACCATTCTATGGGCTCTTCCTCGGAAAAGCATTTTTGTATCTCTTAAAGAAGCTTAAATGGATGGTTCCGGTGCTGACCATACAAGAAAAAGAGGGGCATCAGTCCCCCATTACTCATCAACTTCCTAACGCTTTAGCATTTTTGGTGATCGGGCAATTTAAACGTTTAAATATTATTAATGATCATCGACGAAAGCTGACGAAATTCTACTTAGAAGAAGGAACAAAACACAACTGGCCACTTCTTGCCGGAATCACATCCGACCTTCCGCTCCAGAAGTTCCCTCTCTTCGTCCGCAATGCAGGAGACATTCGCAGGCAGCTCAAGAAAAAAAATATTCATCTTGACGATGGCTGGACCGGCTGCGTGGTCTGCCCTGCAACTATCGACCTCGATCCGACGAATTACGTTCCTGGGAGTGACCCAGAAGCAGAAGCTGCTTGTGAGCTGATACTGTCGCTGCCTACACATCCGACGATGACTCTGAGACAAGCTCGAGAAATGTCTAGACAACTTAACAAGCTCTTGTAGAATCTAGGTTCTTAAAGACGCATCAATGCTAATTCCAAATCAACCATCTTTGGCTGAAATTGCTGCTATTGTTGATGGAATGGCAATATTAAACAAAGATTGTATGCGAGAACCTAGTGGAACAGTGAATCGAACAATACAAATGGGTCAGAAGCTAGCCATAAACCAATTAAGAAAGTGCTTAGTATCCAAACTAGGCTTAAGTAGAGACGTAGATCAGGCAGAGGCTATCTGTTATCTAATGCACGCATTAGAAGCTTTAGAATCACCTTCCTTACTTGAGGTATCCATAAGGTAAGATACTTCCAATGACAATTTCCCAAGCCGCTAATCAAGATCAGTGGGATTCCTTCCTCGCTTCCCAGAAGTATTCCCCCTTCCTCCAGAGCTGGACGATGGGCGAAGTGTACAGAGACATCGGTGAAGAACCGTTGCGACTTGAGATGAGAGAAGGAAATGAATTAGTAGGAATTTGTCAGGCGATTGTGGTTCCGGCGAAGCGCGGCAGACACCTCGCTGTCCCCTACGGACCTGTCTTAGATGTCAATTGTCAATTATCAATTGTCAATTACCTCTTAGAGGAACTAAAAAAAATCGCATCCAATCATAACTGCGCTTTTATCCGCCTCAGTCCTTTTTGGACAGTAACTACTTCACACATTGAGGGAACCAAACCTTCCCCACTCCATCTACTTGCTGAACATATTTGGTACTTGGATTTAAAAGGAAAAACCGAAGACGATCTTATGAAGAACATGCGTCAAAATCACAGAAACCTCATTCGCCGAGCACAAAAGGAAGGCGTGGAAGTAATTGCATCAACTAATCCAACCCAAGACATAAATGAATTCTTCCGACTTTATGATGAAACAAGAAAGCGCCACCACTTCGTCCCCTATCCAAACAACTTCATTACTTCACAGCTTAAGCACTTCTCAACTCGCAACGAATGTACGCTTTACCTCGCAAAATATCAGGGCGAAGTCATCGCATCCTCGCTACACATGCACTTTGGTAGCGAGACGAGCTACCACCACGGTGCAAGTACACATAAGTATCCGAAAATTCCCGCAAGTTATCTGCTTCAGTGGACTGCAATCACAGATGCAATGAAGCGAGGTGATCATATGTACAACTTCTGGGGCATCGCACCTGAGGAAGAAAAGAAGCACCCTTTCCGTGGGGTAACACTATTCAAAACCGGATTCGGTGGAGAACTCCTGGAGCTTCAGCACTGCAGCGACCTGCCGCTCAAACCTTCTTACCACGCAACACGTGCGTTTGAGATGTGGAGGAAGTGGAGACGGGGATTTTAGCTTGCTGTCTGACCTCACCCCCGACCCCCCCAATGACCTCACCCCCTACCCCTCTCCTTTTCTCACTCATTATAAGTGTTCCCAATTGAGTTCAAACATATCCTTTTTTCGTGGGAAAAAGAGAGGGGAGCTTCGCTGCACACATATCGAAATCTGTGTAATGGTAGCTCCCCTCTCTTTCGCCAACATTTCAGCATTACCATAGGCAAAGTAATTCACTCGAAAAGCAGCTCAGCGAAGGAGAGGGGCAGGGGTGAGGTCTTTAATAATCCTAAATTATCTACTGATCCATTAATCGAATACTATCAGCTTCCTTGGACTCCTCGGCTTCCTTTCTATACACTTCCATCATGTCCAAAGCAGAAGCCCCACCAAAGAACACCGAAGAGAAACTTGATGCCATTCTTGGACATCTCGCAGCAATGGATCGACGTGATCGGCTTCGCACTATCGGAGGATTTATTAAAAGCATTATTACCATTATTCCTGTAATCATCTTGGTTGCGAGTGTGTGGTATGCCTATAAGTACGGAGATCAATTACTCGAAAAAATCGCACAGCAGGCAGCCAAACAAGCAGCCATTGTCACCGAGCAGCAGGGTAGCGCTGTGATACAACAGTTTCAGGATTTGATTGGGAGATAACTTGCATTTTTGGATACGGTGTGTAAAGTCTGCTTTCCTATGGCAGATATTAAGAAATTCATTCTGGAATCACCTGCTCAAGCAGAAGCAATATTGGAAGTTGCTGGTGGACATGATCGAGTAGCACGTCGAGAAGGAGTAGAGAAAAAGGGCGTCACAATTGAGCCTGTATTGAGAAGTTTTAGTTCAAAAACTGAATATAGAAACCTCATTGTTTTTCAAAGAGCTTTACTACTCGTAGATGATGCGAGAGAAGAAATTACTCGAGTACTTCTTACAGAACGAGCTGGCCAAGAAACTCAAGGAGGCACACAGGTGAAGAGAATCACGAGTGGGCCTTCGGTCTTACTCAGTCACACACCAGACTGGAACCTCCAGCATATTATTGATTGGAAACTTGCACATGCTGGCATCAGGATTACACTTCCAGATCAGCCATCGGAATTCTTTGCTGTACGACAAACAGAAACTGCTGGCGCGTACGTATTTGGAGTAAATGCAGTGCGTGCAGACTTATTACGAGTTCTTAAGGGAAAATATCCTGATAAGAGAATTTCTGTTGTTTTTACTGAAGACGCCATGGAAAGACTCCATGCTGAAAACAGAGAAATGGAGATAAACTTCTTGCAAGCAGCAATGCATGCCAACATTCAGGAATAGTCTACGAATCATCCGCAGCAGCGGCGCGGATTCGCCTGTGGTGAGCAATGCCGAAACAGCTATCCGCGCGGATCGTGCAGGTAACCGAACCTGCACTGCGTGTTGTTCAGATATTCCTTACAAGCTACAAGCTAGAAATTCATTCCCCTTTCACCAACCCCACCACTTCATCCGCACTCGCTGATGCGGAAATGACGAAACTTGGGATTCTGAGTAATTGCTCGCGCATAAACGTGCGTTCCTGGCCGGTGCCGACACCGAGCAGATACCCTGCTTCTGCCACCTTGGCTGTGATCCGAGTATTAACACCGCCAAGCGGATACGCGAGTGCAAACACTTCTTTTCCCGTGTACTCCTCCAAAAGCTTGCGGCTCTGCTTAAGCTCAAGTTCCACCTGTGCATTCGTCAGTGACCGCAAGTCATCACCCGTATGGCCACCCGACTGCACATCATGACCATTGGCAATCAGAGTTAGCACCTTTTTCTGGGTGATCCCATCAAGCCCCAGATGCTTGGTAGCAATGAAGATTGTTGCCTGCACATTACTGGCACGTAAAACATCTGAAACATCATCGATATTTCCCGGTGTCACATCGGAAACCATGAGTGTTATTGAATTTGGTACCAAACGAACATCGCGATCCTCTTGTGTCAGGAGGAGATCCTTGAATTTTCTTAGCGGAATAAACGTCAGACCCGCCTCCTTTAAGCGACTGATATGCCCCGGCATTATACTCAGTACATCATCTTGACTCAGGCGATAATGCACCACCGGGAACGTGAATTCTTCCTGACGAACCAGGAAGTTTGGCAAGAAGGGCGTGAGGTATTCCGCCGCCACATATCCTTCTTTTCCTTCAAATGGAATCCGTGCCCACACATCATCTTTGCTCAGCACTGTGACAAATGATTGGCCCGGAAGTTCGCCGATTTTTTCGCTGCGTGTATCCGCCGTCTTACGGACATTCAGAAACCCGAAGTCCACGAAGTAGAGATCCTTATATTTTTCTTTTGCCTCAGCCAACCGTGCTTCTGACGTAAGCTTGGCAATATAACGCTGTGCTACATACCCTTCACGCCCCCCGGAGAGCTCCACCTTCGCCCATGCAGCATCTTTGAATTCCAGAACAGTCAATACGGCACCTCGATTCAATCGTTCAATCGATTCGGCTGTAATACTCGGACCATCGCGCACGTTTAAAAATTCGTTCGTCACAGCAAAGAGATTATCACCAGTAGCTGCAGGACCGGATCGAATCGCATTAAACGCAGAGATCATTGAAAGATCAATCACCGGCACATCACCCATATCTTGTCCCTCAAGGTATAGCGGAGGCCCTCCTTCTTCGTCCAATGCGGCTATTCCATCCTCCGCCTGTTGTGAAAGCTCCTTAAAACGTGCGACATCATCTTCAGTGAATGTGAAGTCTTCCGCAGGACGTTCTTCCTTATTCTCAGAACATCCCACGAATAGAATGCCAAAGGAAGCGATGAGTAAAAACGCCACAAGTGGACGTGTGGAGCTCACAGAGGAGCGGCGGCGGCGAGTGTGTGGTGCCATGGGAAAGAAAGGGAAGCTATTGTGCACATAAGCGCTTACACGCTTGATGCGGAGCGGGAGGAGAAAGTTGTTGGAGAATTGGAATTCATCATTGGAGAAAATGTAATCACATGCGATCGGGAACGCGGATAGTCAAAATCTCCGCACCCGACTTAAGGACAGACGCAGTGAGAGATGTCAGACAAAGACGAAGAGTACGAGCCGGCTCCTCTGATTTGAGAATGGGCTCTGCATTGTAGAACGCGTTGTATTCCTGACAGAGGGCGAAGAGATAATTTGTGAGAATGTGTGGCATGCGAGATTCACGAGCTTCTGCCAAAACCTTTTCGAACTGCAATAGCACATTCACCAAACTTCGTTCTTTGTCTGTGAGATTTTCGACCTCATCAGGAACCTCCACTTCCTCTTTGTCCGCTTTTCTAAGAACAGACTTCGCACGCGCGTGCGTGTACTGCAGGTATGGCGCCGAGTTTCCGTCAAAACTTAAAAACTTGTCCCAATCGAAGACAATGTCCATTTTTCGATTCTGGCTCAATACTCCATATGTCAGTGCCCCGATACCCATCATTTCCGCCAAATCCTCCCGATCATCTGTCTGAATGTCATCCCCATGTTCCTCTATCACACTGTCTGCACGTTTAACCGCTTCATCGAGAACGTCTTCGAGCTTCAAAACCGTTCCAGAACGCGTACTCATTTTCTTGTCACGGAAACTCATACGGCCAAACACCGTATGCTCAAGCTCAGGAAGTTCCCACTCAAGTTGCCGGCATACTTCGAATAGCTGCTCGAAATGCAGGCTCTGTGCACGATCGACAACATAGTAGATCGCTTGCGGATGGTACTTATCTATCCGATAACGGATCATCGCCAGATCGCGTGTGGAGTAGAGCGTGGACCTGTCGCTTTTACGCACCAAATACGGAGGCAGGTTCAGCTCTTGGGGAAACTCAACAATGAGCGCACCCTCTTCACCTTCAATAAATACTCCCTTCTCCAGACCTTCTTCGATAATCGGTTGCATTTTGTCCTCATAAAAGCTCTCCCCTGTTTCTTCATCGAGTTCTATATGCAACCTCTCGTAGAGCCGCGTGAGATGCTCTCTGCTGACACCGACAACATCTTCCCAGAATTTGCGCATTTCTTTATCTCCTTCCTCAAGCCTGCGAAATGCATCCCGCGCTTCATCCTCCAACGAAGGATCGTTCTGAGATTCTGCGTGAAACTTAACATATAACGTGAGTAGTTCATCGATGGAACAATTTCCTGCCTGTTTGCCCTCTCCCCACCTGGAGAATGCAACCGCGAGCTTTCCAAATTGCGTCCCCCAATCACCGGGATAACTCCACCCGATCACATTATCTCCATTGTGCTTATATATATTGATGAGTGCCTGACCTATGACATGCGGAAGAATGTGGTGAATACCAAGGGGCTTGGCGATATTCGGTCCACAATAATCGAGAATGACCGGCGGCTCCTTCCTCTTCACTTTCGCAGTACAAGCTTCGCGTGTGTTGTTGAGCTGCTTTATCAAGTATTCAGGCGAGAGCCACACATTGACGTACCCCGCACCCGCTACTTCTGCGTTTTCGATGCCTTTTTCCTTTCTTAATTCCTCCGCAAGAACCTTGGCAATCTCCAAAGGATTTTTTTTGAGATCCTTGGCGCATTGAAGAGCAACTGCCGTTGATAGGTCACCATGTCCTTTTGCTCCGGCATGCTTCCACTCAACATTGACCGATGGTGCATCAAAATGCTTCTTGAGGATACTCTGGGCCATCGTTGTAAGTGCATCATACATTGAACAAATCTGCTACTCAGAGATTAAGGGAAATGTACCACTAAAAAGTACCCTTTCCACCTGAAAACAAAATTTGATCTTGCTCAAATATTATCCTCATGTTTTGAACACAAATTGTATGCATACATTCTATCGGGGGAATGCGGGCAAAAAAGTTGATCAGAGAAGTCGCAAAGTTTGCTCTATATTGCGAAAAAACGCCAGAAAATGTACAATAAGGGGGTGAAATACAGACACTTTCTATTCTGCATAGTCTTCACCCTGGGTCTTCCACTCATTAGTTGTCATAAAAATGGTGAAACACCCGCCTCTTCCGTTTTGAAAGTAAGCGGAGCTAAGAGTTCTGTCTTTGCAACACTGCTCACGGCCAAACCAACTTCTGTTTCTCAGACAAGGCCGGGGGCATCTCTTGGAATGTATGTGAGTATCTACCTGACACAAAGAATGATGATGGGAACCGCAAGCGCTCTGGAAGGTATTGATACGCAAATCCACCTTGCCCGTGCAGATTCGATCATTGAAGATGAAACATTCACTCTCCTGCAGGAGTACGGAACCGTCCTTCAGGTAAATATAATCGATACGCTCAATCGATCCGTAGATCGTGAGAAGACGCTCGATAAGTACACACTCTCACTGACACAAATGAATACTCGTATTGTACAAAAGCAGACCGAGCTTAAGCAGAAACTAGATGATATTGGGGAGAAGAGAAAGGTCGAACGGAAAGAAGTACGTGATATGGAGCGGATGATCAAGGATGCTCTTCGTGAAAAGGATTATGTCGCCGCAGGTCCTATACAGAAGGGACTTGCTTTGAAGGAAGCGAAGCTGGCCGGAACCGAATCCCTGGAGAAACAGACAGATAAAGTACTAGATATTGTCAAGGATCTGCTCGAAGTGGGAGAAGAGCGTCTACAGGCCATCATTAAGAATCGTGAAATTTTGATCGCAGGACTGCAGGTGATTGATGTTCCCGGGATTGAGGAGCTGGGCATTGTGATTGAGGAATAAAGCATATGGCTAAATGGTTGGATGGCTGGATGGTCCTAAACTTGCCATTCGCTTGCGAACCATCCAGCCATTTAGCCATTTAGCCATTATTATTATTACTAAACAGTACTAACAATAATGCAACTTCGCTCAATAGAAGAATTTGCACTTTTCCGCTATAATAAAAGGATTTATTGAACCTATGGCTCAAAAAAGCGCCAATACTCTGCCGGCACAACAGATTAGGCTCAGCCGTGTGCTCGTTGCCGCGATTGATGACCTTCTTGGGCTGCAACGCAGGGTTGAAAATACGCTGAAGGCGGCAAAACTTGCGAAGAGGCAAAAATTGACCACTGAGGATCAGGAGGAACTGAAACGTTACGAAGAAGGACTGCAGAAAACGCTCGATATTATTGCGCCTGCGGGAATGGAGATTAAACCGGATGAATTCATTCTCAACGATCTGCATGGTCGAGTCCTCTATGCACTGAACTGGCCGCATTACATCTATCCAAACTGGCTCTCGGAGGAAATCAACTTCGATGCACACATGAATATCAGTCAGTTTATCTATCCTGCAGACAATAAGACGATAATGCGGATGCTCAGGAAAAAGGTGACGCAAATGCGTTCATCTATTCACATGCTGGAACAACGAGGTATTGTTCGTGATCCATCGCTGGAAGCGGCACTGCAAGATGCGGAGGAGCTCAGAGACCTTCTCACACGTGGACGTGAAAAGCTCTTCCAAATCGGACTCTATGTGACGATTTACTCAGATGATCAGGAGAAGCTCAAGAAACTCCAGACAGATATTGAATCGCTTCTCGGCGGAAAGCTGGTCATTACCAAACCTGCTTTTATGCAAATGGAACATGGCTGGATTTCCACACTCCCATTCGGTATCGATGAACTGGAAGTAAACCGCAATATGAATACATCGCCTGCAGCTGCATGCTTCCCTTTCTCCAGCTCCGACCTAACCGACGATCACGGTATCCTTTACGGTATTAACCGGCACAACGACAGTCTCGTGATCTTTGACCGCTTCGATCTGCCAAATGCAAATGCAACTGTGTTCGCTACATCCGGAGCAGGTAAATCCTTCGCGGTGAAGCTAGAAATCCTACGATCGTTAATGTTTGACACCGATATGTACGTAATAGACCCGGAAAATGAGTACCGCGAGCTGTGTGAAACGGTGGATGGAACATACATTCCGATTTCTTTGGAGAGTTCCAACCGTATTAATCCGTTCGACCTTCCTAAAGCAGTCCGAGGAGAGGAAGCATCCGTTGGTGAAACACTCCGCGCATCGGTCATCAACCTGCACGGACTCTTTAAGCTGATGCTGGGAACACTTACTCCTTCTGAAGACGGTATTCTTGATAAGGCAATCTTAGACACGTATGCGCTGAAAGGTATTTCACTCACAACAGATAATCATGCTGAAAAAGAAGTTCCGACTCTATCGGACCTTGTCGATGTTCTACTTACAACGGATGGAGGTGAAAACATGGCGAAGACACTTTCGAAGTACACAGAAGGAAGTTACGCAGGACTCTTCGATAAACCGACAAATGTGCAGATTGAAAACCAGATGGTTGTCTTCCAGATTCGTGATTTGGAAGATCAACTCCGACCCATCGCGATGTATGTGGTTATCAACCTAATTTGGAACCGCATCAGAGCAGACTTCAAGAAGCGCATGCTCGTGATCGATGAAGCATGGAGTCTGATTCAGCATGAAGACTCTGCGCGATTCCTCTATGGCTTGATCAAACGTGCGCGTAAGTACTACCTTGGTGTCACGACTATTACTCAAGATGTGGAAGACTTCGTGAATTCTCCGTATGGAAAACCGATTATCACAAATGCATCGCTCCAGATTCTTTTCAAGCAATCCCCTAGCGCGATCGATAATCTCCAGAAGATCTTCTATCTTACGGAGGGTGAAAAGTATCTGTTACTGGGATCCGAAGTGGGTCAAGGGCTTTTCTTCGCCGGAAACAGGCACGTGGCAATTCAAATCATCGCGAGTCCGCAGGAGGCCCGGATCATAACCACAAATCCCGAAGATATCTTGGCAAAGAAGGAATCCAAGAGACTTGCTGCAATAACTGATGAAAAGAACAAGGGTGGATCTTCCGATCGCACGCCC
The DNA here is from genome assembly GCA_043819035.1 of Patescibacteria group bacterium. Classification (GTDB taxonomy): domain Bacteria; phylum Patescibacteriota; class Gracilibacteria; order Peribacterales; family Peribacteraceae; genus UBA2144. The sequence goes on from JBDRFD010000009.1 coordinate 16,427, forward strand.
GCTCCACCAAAGAAAGAAACCGCACAAAGTACAGGCGATGCAGAAGCAAAAACGGAAAATAAACATGAACCACAACCGGAACAGAATGAGCAACATCAAGAATCTGAAACCAAAGAAGCATCAATCGAAGATAAAGTGCTCCCGCTTCAAGATTCACTCAAGGAACATGAGCCCATCAAGGAACTTCCGGTGGAAGAAACGGAAAAGACACAGAAGAAAACTAAAAAAGAAGGTATCCGAAAGCTCAATAAAAATATCACGCTAAAACAAGCAACTGCACCACCTCCCGGGAGGAAAAAGAAAGAAGAAGAACTATTGGAGGCTGAAGAAGAGAAAAGTGAAGACGAAGAGTAATTCAGAATTGAAAATGCAGAATTAAGAATTAATTCTGAATTCTTAATTCTTAATTCACGCAAGTACTTGCTCCACGGCACTCACATCGACATCACCATCAGCGGGTTCCACCACCTTCCACCGCACCTCAGATTTAAGCGATCCGGGAAGAGAAAACCCTGCTGCTTTCTTGTGCCCTCCACCGCTGAATTTCCCCGCCATTGCAGCGACATCCACATCATCACGAAGCGTGCGCAATGATCCTTTCACCATCCCCTCACGTTCAGACAGAATCAGAGAAAAACGCATGCCTGGTACGGCGTTGACATAATCGATTGCGCCGGTTAGTTGTGAAGTCTTCGCACCGGATGCTTTGAAATCGCTCTCCCTCACCGCAGAAATCGCACAACCCTCTTCCGTCAGGGTAATATTTTCCAGAACTCTCCCCCATAATCTCAACGTGCTTAAGGATGCCGTGCGAAATACCGCCTTCACAATCTCCTGCTGACGCGCACCTGCCCTAAGCAAACGTGCAACGGTCCGATACACCCCTGCTGTGGTGTTGCTATGCAGCAAACCACCGGTGTCGGTGAACACACCGGTGAGCAAACACGTCGCGATATCGCTGTTCATTTCCCACCCAAGAAAATCGGCCAGTGCTACTACAATTTCACAACTGGAAGCCGCATCGGAATCAACGAGATTCACATTCGCATACTTAGTATTCGTCGGGTGATGATCAATATTGATTGTAAAAAATGACCCGTCGAATAGTTGCGGACACAAACTATCCAGACCAGTGAGTTTTGGTTCCGCAGCATCAAGGAATATGACCGTATCCCCTTCTATAAAGCTGCACTCTTCTTGCACTTTGAGCACATTTGGCAAAAACCTGAAGGTTTCCGGCACAGAATCAAGACAATGCAGTACTACAGGCACATCCTTCAACGTTTTATCCAATAAAAGTCCCACCCCCAAAAGCGCCCCAATTGCATCACCATCGGGATTGCGATGGCATGCGCAGACCACACGCTTGGCTTGATTCATATGCGCGAATGCCAGGTCAGCTTCCTGCTTTGTTATAGACATAGTGCACAGTGATTTCCTATAAAGGGACTGAGTCTACGGTTATTATCCTTCCCCCATCAACTCCAAAGAGATTGCGTGAAAGAAGTAGGTATCCTCTGGTAGTGAAGTGAATATTTCTCGTAACATTGCATAGTTTTATCACAACCTTCGAATATCCTTATGTGAGAGAAACAATCTATCTTCCGGAAATGAAATTAAGTTTTTGCATAGGTCTCAACAAGTTCCACTTGCAGATTTATCAGCATTATCATTCTATCAATAATCAAGTTCTCCCGCCGTGCACACTCGCAAGACAGTGTACACTACTGCACATGCCCACTACGAAAAGTATCATCTTCTGCGACACACCGAAGTTTGCGGTCCCATCACTTGAAGCGCTCATTGCAGACTCTGCATTCTCAGTTGACCTCGTAATCACTCAGCCGGATAAGCCTGTCGGTCGCAAGCAAGAACTAACATCCCCACCCGTAAAAAAATGCGCGCAATCACATGGAATTTTTGTGGCACAACCTGATAATCTCAACTCCGATTTATCCGCTCTAGAAAGCCATAATCCTGACTTTCTAGTTACGGTTGCTTACGGTCAAATTCTAAAAGAACCAATCCTGGATCTTCCAAACATTGCGAGCGTGAATATCCATCCATCCCTCCTCCCCCACTGGCGGGGTGCCTCACCCATTCAGCATGCGATACTTGCCGGTGATCATGAGACAGGTGTAACTCTTCAAGAGATGACCGACGAACTTGATGCCGGTCCGATTCTCGCACAAGTAACAACTGTGATCGAAGAACGAGAGACTGCAACATCCCTCCACGATCGCTTAAGCACGCTCAGTGCTCAACTCCTTATAGACACTCTGAAGAAACCTCTTGATCCAAAACCTCAAGATGAATCGCAGGTCACGTTTTGCCAGAAGCTCACGCGTAAAGATGGCGAAGTTGATCTATATGCGATGACTGCTGAAGAAATTGATCGGCACGTTCGTGCGCTTGTTCCTTGGCCCGGGGTTCGAGGATTTTTTAATGGAACTGAACTCAAACTCATTGAGACATCACTGAAGGAAACTGCTGACTCTATTTCTGTCCACTGTGCAGGAGGTTCGATACTTCATCTTGTCCGGCTCCAACCACCCGGAAAAAAACTGATGATGGGGAGGGAATGGAAACGAGGAATGCATAGAAAGGAAACCTAAGAATCCGAAGAAACCAAGGAATCCGAAGGGATGTAAAACAACTCCTTCGTTTTCTTTGGTTTCTTTGGTTTCCCTTCGGCCTGAGGCTCAGGGCCGAATGGCCTCGGATTCTTTATAGATGATTTTTCATCTCCTGGAATGCTTCGATGAACTTATCCAAATCCTCCGCATCGAACATGATGGTCGTCTTCTGGCCACCACGGGACTTCTCGGAAACTTTGAAGAACTTGCCGTTCGCAGACTTTTTGAGATCGATGTAAAACGTGCGTTGTGCTGCGTGAATGGTTACCGAGTGTATCTCGTCGGCAAATTTACGATTGCCACCTTGAGCACCTGCAGGTGCCGAAGAAGCCGGAGTACCCTCATCTTCCGAGATACCACCGTCACCGGCAAGATCAGACATAGGATCAAACATACTAATAATTGGAAAGAAATAAGAACTCAAGCCCCCTTCACCACAATCCTCAGCTTTTCGCTGAATGGTTTGACTTGTGAGAGCAGGAGTAGTGTAGCAAGCGTTTTTTGGTTTTCAAGGAAAAACTTACGCAGATTAGGTTCGGTACCTCAGCTGCCCCTTGCCGCGGTACCCGAACCGCGGCTGCGGGGATTTTTACTACCCTAGCGGCTCAAACAATATCTCCGGCTCTCCAACCTTCTTCCAGCCTTTCTCACTCCCCCACTCCGTCTTGCCCTCAATTGTCTCAGGAACTTTGAGTCCAAGCTGTGTGAGTATCTTTTTTGACGTACCCGGAGTAAACGGCAAAAGCATCAGAGCAATGTGTCGTAACGCCTCCACAAGTTGCGTAAGAATATTCACCTTTTCCTTTCCCTCAAGCCCCCACGGCTTGCGGTCGTCTATCAATTGATTGCACCGAACTACTACTTCCATCGCTCCCTGAAGCGCATTTTCCAGAGCAAACTCATTCATTTTTTCTTTGTACATCTCCCAAGTTTTAGAAACTTCAAGAGGATCACTCCCGACATTTCCAAGGTCTCCACCTTCCTTCTGTAACAACACAAGAACTCTGTTTAATAGATTCCCCAAATCATTCCTAAGCTTGGAATCATACAATTTCTCAATCCGATCCCACGAGAAATCTCCATCACGACCGACCGGAACTTCATGACTCAAATAAAATCGAAGTGGATCTGGGTTATCGCCAAACTTTTTTAAAACTTCCTTAGGATCAACAACGTTTCCTGTGGTTTTACTCATCTTCTCACCCTCACTAGTCAGAAACCCATGGATCAAAAGCTTGTCTGGCGTGCGAACACCGGAATGTTTAAGCATTGCAGGCCAAATTAGCGCATGGAACCGTGCGATGTCCTTTCCAATCACATGTGTAACTTCTGCATCATCCCACCATTCGACTCCCAGGCGGCTTGCGCCGCCTGCTCGCTCATGGCAGGCCACCTCGCTTATTCCACTCTTACCAAAATAATCGAGCCCAGAGATATAGTTCGTAAGCGCATCACACCAAACATACATCGTATGCTCACTGTCCCCAGGAACGGGAATGCCCCACGCAAGACTTGTTTTGGGGCGCGAGAAAGAAACATCCTCCAACCCCTGATCGATCAAAGATAGTGTCTCATTTTCGCGAAATTGCGGAACAATGCGGTACTCCTCTCCATCCAAATCTTTGGTCAAAAGCTTCTTTAGGTTTTCTCCATCTTTACTGAGTGAAAAAAAATAGTTTTCCTCCGTGACCTCCTCCGGTTCTTTCTTATGATTGACACACTTCCCGTCTTCCAAATCTTTTTTGGTCATAAACCGCTCACATCCGGAACAATAGAGACCCGTGTAACTTTGTTTCTTAAGCTTCCCGGCTTTATCCAGCTTTTTCCAAAGCTCAATTACCGTAGGCCAGTGATCCTTCTGATCGGACGTGCGGATGAATTTGTCATCAGAGATATTAAGACGCATATAAAGATCTTGATATAGCGGAACATTCCGATCTACAAGTTGCTGAGGAGTGAGACCCTCTGCTTCCGCCGTCCGCTGCACCTTTACTCCATGTTCATCCGTTCCAATCTGGAATCGGACATCATCTCCTCGCAAGCGAAACCAGCGCGCTACTACATCTGCGAGCACTTTTTCCAATACATGCCCCATGTGCGGAGCGGCATTGGGGTAATCGATCGCTGTGGTTACGTACTGGCGGGACACTGTTTATAGAATACGTACAGATTAACCAAAAGTCACCTGATTAGAGCACGAAGCTTAAGATACCCCTTATGCCAAATTGCATAATGCATGATATACTCCTTCACCAAAATAATTTCGATTTATGGAGATTCTATAGCTAAGCAAGCGTAATTCTGCACAGGATAAATAGGATTAAATCTGGATAAGGAGAAAATTTGGTGGAGAAATGTATAGTCCAGTTGGCTATTAACTGGGAATGGCAAACGCACCCGAACGAGGAGCCAAACTTTGGTACTTTAATTATGCGAGCAGATGGCGAGCGAGTCCTGAGTAAGCGAAGGACTCGACTCGTCTCTGCGAGCCAATCCAAGCAGCTTGTGTGGCGCGACGAGTGAGTTGCGTTTGCCTTGATTTTTTTCTTTGTTTCTTTCTTTTTTTATCAAGAAAAAAAGAAAGAATAAGCAAGACTAAATGTTTTCTCCGGCAAATTTTCTCCTGATCCTTAAATCTTATATTTAAGTCAATCTTGTTAATTCGGGTTATGAATATTTATGGTAGTTTAGCTATATTGATCAAACAAAACTACTTCTAATGGCTACGGATTACAAGATTGCATTATAAAGAACTAAAGAAGGTTTCGGAATTATTAACTAAAAGCAGTATACAAACTTATATCTGGCTCTGTCTTCGAATTATGCCAATGCAGTCCCGCTTGATTCGCCAAGCACACCATGACAATTTGGATTGTTTTTCAGGGCTTACTTATCCGATACCACCCACAAATGCGCCAATAAACGTGATAATCGCTTCCGCAGCAATAGCCAGAACGAGCCCGACGAGTGCTGCAATAATGATCTTCTTGGCATCTTCTTTGCCCTGATCGTTCCCTCCGGATGCAATAAGTTTGATAGCTCCATAAACGATTGCAATCACCGCAGCTCCGGCTATCACAATGGCAAAGAAGTTTCCGATGCGGGCCGCAAGTACCACTGCAAAAGCGCTTCCCGCCGAACAGTCCGGATGAAGCTTTTCGCAATACACATCAAAAGCATTTGCATGCGCTTTTTCGATTATCAGGCCGACAAGAGCAGAGAAAGCAATCATCATAAAGGAAGATTCATAACAGAAACCACCAGCGCCTGAGCGACATTAACAACAATCGCGCCAATCACCGCCCAGATGATAATGCCACGGGCTTTGGTGAATTCGTCACTGCTGCCGCGGGCAAAAGCCATGCGAAAACCGGACGCAACCATCATAAGCGCAAAAACCGCGTTGAAGAGGACCACCATCGCATTCACTGCATATCCCATAAGGTGGAAGACGGGATCACTGCTTCCCATCAAACCACCGAATTGCGCACCAACAAAAGCCGCAATGCTTTGCGCGAGGAGTGTGATACCCAATCCCACAAGCGCATAAACAATGGACATCTTCCCCTTTTGTATCTGGCCTTCTTCTCCCAGGCTCGTAAGCATTAGCGCACCGCCAACAACCACGAAAACAACAGACAATCCTGCGGCAACGGAAACCAGTAAGTTCGCAACGGGGCCGACTGCGATTGCAAGAACATTAGCAGGTCCGCACCCGCCGACATACGCGCACGGATTAGCCATCGCAGAAGCGGAGAGAGGAAAAACACCAACCGTGAAACCGATCTGGAGCGGGATAAGTTTTTTCATACAAAGAAACTTGCATTGAGGAAGTTAAGTATCACACCAACAAAAACCAGTGCAATCAGCCCGATAATCGCCCACTTGATGTGCTCGATCCATTTGCTTCGTCCGCTCTGGTCTCCTCCAAAAACAATAATCATGCCGCCGCTCACCAGTACCCACAGCGTTACAAGACCTACTGCAACAAGAACAAGCCAATTCCACGCTCTTTGTACATATACTAAAAATGGCAAGACGCCCCCTACAGCTACAGGAACATTGGCATCACCTGCAATCGGCTCGATGAGTGGAACAGCATTCTGTTTTTGTTCGACATGATGTCTATTAAAATATATACATCCTTCAATTTCACATTGTTCTTTTGATACTCCTTCTGGACAAATTCCATCAGGATGAGCACAAGCAAAAGCCATTTCAGAACTTGTGAAGCTAACGAGTATCCCCAGCAATACGCCGGTGATGATTAGACGCAAAGACATCAAAGTATTATACCTTAAATTTGGCTTTATTTCGAGCTGAAAATGGGCATCTATAAGGCAAGAGAATGACAAAGAATCTTGCATCGAGGTTCAATTCTACGTAGCATTCTCGGGCTCCTTCACACACGGACAGCGCTTCCACCTTCGTCCCGTATGCGCGGGACTACGGTTGACAGGTTCTCTGCGGGAGATGGATGCGATATACCGTTCATTTCAATCATGCGGATGTAGCTCAGTTGGCTAGAGCGTCGCCTTGCCATGGCGAAGGTCGCGGGTTCGACCCCCGTCATCCGCTCCAACCTGCGCAGCAGGTTGCCGACCGAAGCTCGCCCGAAGGCGAGCGCAGGTTGGCTCTTCAACGAAGACCTGCTGCTACGGTTGTCAAGCCATGCGGGATTAGTACAGTGGTAGTACGCGAGCTTCCCAAGCTTGTAACGCGGGTTCGATTCCCGTATCCCGCTCCAGCCTTCGCCCCTGGAGGGAGTGTTACAAGAAACAAGTTCGTAGAAGTTTTTGCATACACAGAGACGGGGCTACGGCTGGCGGGCCAACCAATTTACTGTGATATTTACGAAGCGAAGGCTGTCCGCCGTAGCCCGATACTGTTCATGCTCAGCAATCGGGTAACTCAATTCGCCAATTGCTTATAAAAGGGCGCAGGCGGACTTAACAACCATCAACAAAACCATATACAATAACTTGCTATGCCTCATTTTGTATATTTACTACGCAATCCACACGGCAGACAATACGTCGGCCAGACTACTGATCTAAATGGCAGATTGCGTGAACATAATGAAGGATCTGTAGTAGCCACTAAGGGAGGCAGGCCGTGGTCTATAGAATGGTTCTGTGGCTTTCGCATGAAGAAAACCGCTCTGCGCTTTGAAAAATATCTCAAATCAGGTTCGGGTCGCAGTTTTAGAGATAAGCATTTGCTTTCCGAATAAGCTCCACTATCTCGCTCCAGCCTTCGCCCCTGGAGGGAGTGCTACAAGAAACAAGTTCGTAGAAGTTTTTGCATACACTGAGACGGGGCTACGGCTGGCGGGCCAACCAATTTACTGTGATATTTACGAAGCGAAGGCTGTCCGCCGAAGCCTTGGCGGAGGCGGACACTTCACTCTCATGAGGTCGCTTCGCTTCGGCAGGCCATTCGGTCAAAGTTCATCCCATTTCAGACAGATATCTTCTCAAGTTTCTGTTGATGTTTCACTTGCATCGCAATTGTGGCTTCCAGATCTTCTTGTAATGCTTGCCTGTGTTGCCTTGCTTCTTCAAATCCATCTTCCGCCTGTTGCGAGAGTTGCTTCAAATTCACTTCCACTCTTTCCATTCGCATACCCAGACCGGTTATTTGTTGCTGAAGCTCATGCTTCATGCCCTGCATGTGCTCCAAAAGGACTTTGTTGGTGATCTCATCTGCCATAAGGGGGCGTCATGCTACATGACATTCGGATTATTTCAATGAGAAATTTGCTCATTTTCATTTACCCGATCTATCTATACACCTAACGAGAGTGTTCGAACCAGTTCCGAATAAGCTCCACTATCCCGCTCCAGCCTACGCGAAGCGTAGGCTGCCAACCGAAGCGCGAAGCGCGTAGGTTGGCTCAACTCAAACTAGCTCGCTTCGCTACGGCTGGCAGGCCAACTTTAATCTACGCAGCAAATTTCCACCCGCAGGCGAGCGCAGGTTGGCCTTTCAACGATGAACAATGAACTTCTAACACTTAAATTAAAAGAGTAACCACTTCATTGCTTGATTTGTTAATTGTTAACTGTTACCATGAAATGGGGATTGGTTCTCTCCGGCGGTTCCGCGCTTGGCATGGCGAATGCCGGGGTTCTTGAACGACTGGAAGAAGAACATCTGAAACCGGATTACATTGCGGGCTCCAGTATGGGCGCAATTGTTGGAGCAATCTATGCGCTTGGCAATCCGCCTGCAGTCTTCCATGATCTACTTAAAGAGTTGAAGATTTCTAGGCTTGCTTCATTAAGTGAGAAACCACTTGAGCACGGACTTCATGGTGGAATACTTCGCCAAAACATTAAAGAACATATGGAACCACTCATAGGAGACGCAAAGATATCTGACTGCAGTATCCCCTTCATTTGTATTGCATGCAGAGTCAAAGAGCCTATCCGCTGGGAACGCATTGTGCAGAAAGGATTTTCTGATCACGTTACATCGATTGTGGAGAAACATGTTTTTCCTCCAGAAACAAAGATCTTGGATGCCATCATGGCCTCAAGCTCTCTCCCTGTCATTTTCTCTCCCTATGAAATAAACGGCGATACATTCGTGGACCTGTGCAACTTCGGCGCCATACCCGCGCGCACGATGCACGAAATATTCCACCCGGACATCGTCATCGCAACAGACACCACACCCTCCTATCCCCTCCTCCGGAAGTACGGCCCTCCGGGTGTGCGCCGGTTCATTGAAGAGGCAGCCAATAGCAGGGATGAAAGCAGAGCTGCCTGCGACCTCATCATTGAACCGAAGTTCCCTAAAGGCGCACTGCGGTTTGATAAGGGGGAAGAATTTGTGGAAGCCGGGCGTGAGGCTGTGAAGGATAATTTGCCAGAATTAAGAAGGCTTCTTGCTGTATAAACCCAATATCTGAATATGGCGTTTATCACTAAATTGAGGTATAATAATGGTGATATACACATTATTCCCATTTAATCTTATGGATCACAATTTCTCAGAAAGAAGGCCTGTCTTCCGACGCATTGAGCATCCACGCGGAGTACCAAATCCGGATGAAGAGTTCGCTGCACCCGAAGTGCCCGACGCAGAAAGAAGACTCGAGAATCTCAGGGGGCAGATGCCCGATGTCGCACCGGAAGTACTTGAAATGAATACAGAAGAGAAGCAACGTCTTCTGGGTGCCCTTGTAGGTTTTACAGATGTCATACGATCAAAAGGCCTTGTAATTGATCCGGTAGATGAAGGTATCGAAGGAGATCCAAATCGGGCTCTCACACTCAAGATTGCACAAGCGACCGAAAAATTGATAGAAGGCCTTAAAAGCAAGAAAAACAAATTGGGTCTCTATCTGGATGAAGGAAACCTGTTTGCAGAGTGCTACTGGAAGGACAAGTGGGAATCGCGGGCTGAGCATCCTCAAACACTCGTGTGTACCGACTTCGAAACAATGCTCAGAGAACATCCTTCTCAAATCAGTGCCATGAGTGGCCTGAGTGCAGTGGTTGAAAAAAACACCCACGATTGGCAACTAAGCATGGGGATGGAGCCATCAAAGAAAGTATTCGATGCATTAGAGAGGGTTGATAAAGTGACTAGTATTCCTAGCACCGAGAAGCCACTTACGGAAAATGAAAAGAAGAACCTTGATGAAGGAGCAAGGAAAGCTGTCGAAAAGTATGGAAAGTATTTGCGCCTGGCAAAAGATGGATCGCTCTATGCCAACACAGTGGCGTTCTTCGGAGCTTCAGTTCCTTACGAATTGGTCTATGTGAATTTCGTTGAAGATTTTAAGAGCAAACCAAAAGTAGTTGCAAACAGCTTAAATCTCCATAGCCAGTCTCTTGAGTGGAGGGTGAACAATGTGTTTGCGCCAGGGGGCAAGAAGGAAGAGTCGTTCAAAGCACTTGCAAATCTTCAGGAGGATCTGAAAAAACTGGCACAAGAAGAAAAGGTTTAGAATTGGTACCCCCGACCCTCCTTCACCCAGCTGAAGCGGGACTACGGCAGGGCGGGCAGGAATCGAACCCTTCGACTCGCTCAGGGCAAGCCTGCTTTATTCAAATTGGTACACCTGGAGGGACTCGAACCCACAACCTTCAGCTCCGGAAGCTGACGCTCTATCCAGTTGAGCTACAGGTGCATATTCTTAATTCTAGGAAGGTAATCTGTAAAACGCCACCGTATTCTTAGTCGTCACCTCGCCCACTTCTTCAATAGGAACATTCTTGAATCTTGCAATGAGTTTCGCGACCTCGACAACAAACGCAGGTTCATTTCGTTTCCCACGATGAGGTTCAGGACTTAAATATGGAGCATCGGTCTCAATCATTATTTGCTCTAAAGGACAGTTCTCAATCACTTCTCGGATCTCTTTCGCTTTTGGATACGTTGCTATCCCGGTGAACCCAATCATGGCTCTCCTGTCCACCAACCACTCAACGTCTTCCCATTTTTCTGTGCAACAGTGCAGTACAATTTTTTGATGATCCACCTCCTCGATAATACTTCTTAGATCACCAATCGCATTGCGACAGTGGATCACAACCGGAACATCCAATTCTTTTGCTAGCTGCAGTTGAACTTTGAATACATCCCGCTGAGCATCGCGCGGAGAGTTGCCCACCGGCCGTAGCTTCTGCGAAGGCTGGTCGTAGTAGTAGTCGAGCCCGATCTCTCCTATTGCTCTCACTTTTGGTGATAACTTCATCATCGACTTAAGCTTTTCTGAATCTAATTCTTGCCAATTCTTCGCTGCATGTGGATGAACTCCGGCTGTCGCAAAAACATTTGGATATTTTTCAGCAATTTGTATGCACTGCCCACTCTCCTTGAGGGTATCTGCAATGGTCACTATCTTCTCGACTCCGGCTTCATGTGCTCGTTTAAGAACCTGATCTAGATCATGGGTGAATTTTCGGTCGGCTAAATGACAGTGGGAGTCGATCATAGGAAAGTGAATAGTGAATAGTGAATAGTGAAAAATGCCCCTCTTATATTACACACTATTAACTTTTAACTATTCACTGTTAGTTCTTGCTTGAGTTTCTTCTGCATCAACAACATCTGCAAAATGATTACGAGTACATTGTTGAATGAAACCTCGAAAATCACCCGGTGATGGTGCTTCTCTCTGACACCTCCGGCATAGAATTGAATCAGTAGTTACAAGACACTCGTCTGATCGGCCACAGTTAACTTCCATATTACAAATTTGGGAAAAAAGAATAACTACTTATCTCTAAGGTCTTCTCCATGACATTCCGCACTAGTTGAATTATCCTCATCAGAATCTGTGACATCCGCTCCGGTCTCTCCAAAATATCCAAGTGTTCGAGCTATTCTGTGACCATACTTCTCCACAGCCTGCTGACGTGTGAGGTGCTCGCGCTTCGCACCAGCCTTATCAGGTATTTCTGGGAGGGATTCCCTGTACATAACATTTAAATTATAGCAATATTTCACTCCCTGTCAATTCTTGTTAATTCTTCTGAAATCCCCAATTCCCATGTATAATTAGCAACTTTCATTATGCGCGAAATTCAGGGCAAATGCGGCATTGTTGCGATTCACGACTATCGAGTGCGCAATAACGTAACTGATACTTACGAATATACACGCAAACTTAAACACCGCGGGCAGCATGCGTGCGGGCATCTGTATGTCCAGGAGGGAACTAGGGAAAATACCCTTACGGTAGTCACTCACAATGGATCAATAGAGGGACTTGAAAAGAAACTGCATGAAGCTCAACGAGTACCTTATACACGCATCACCGCTGGGCACACGCAATACCGCACGAGTGGTCCACATGAGACAGAGGTTGATTTAACTGTACCCGATCCATGTTCAGCGCAACCCATGGCGAGCAAAGATGGTTCACTTGCCATCCTTTGGAATGGCAATCTCCCCGATCCCGACATCAGGAGAAAAGATGAGTCCGTAGACACGCAGACACTTCTTCGCCTTATCGAAGAAAGTGTATGTCAATCTCAGCGACAAGATATGACGGAAGTAATGAGCGGCACATTCCGGAGCATAGAGCAAGTGGCGATTGGAGCATTCAATATCGCCGTGGTGCATAAGGGGGATCCCGAAAACCACATACTTGCCTCTCTTTTTGCATACCGAGACCGAAGGGGAACCAGACCTTTTGGATACACCATGTACAACGGTCAACTACTCGTCGCTTCCGAAAATCGCGCATGTCCTTACCCCGATGCCGTTTGGAGAGACATTCCCCCAGGGCACATGATTAACTCACTCACTCCTTATCCAGAACCTCAAGAAGTGATACCAGCAGACAAGTGCCATTGCTTCTTCGAATGGACATACTTTGCACATGTGACATCACGATTTGATGGTATCGGTGTTGCAGAAGCTCGTAATCACTTCGGAAGGATTCTAGCACAAGGAGATCGGGGTGCAGAATTCACTGCAAATAAGCAAGGCGTATATGTAGTACCAGTACCCGATTCAGCGAAAGCCGGAGCTGCAGGCTATGCCGATGAGCTGAAAATCCCCACCAATACCGATGCGATAACAAGGAATCCCGCTTTCCTTGGTCGTAAATTTATCGATCAGAGCAGTGAAGGGAAGAAACACATGATTCATGAAGAAGAGATACACGGAAAAACGCTTATCGTGGTTGAGGATAGTTTTGTACGTGGCGATACAATCATAGACCTCATTGAGGACCTGCTCAGAGCTCACCCAAAAGAAATTCACCTTCGTTTTTGTTCGCCACCCTTCCTTGGACCCTGCTACAAAGGAATCGACATCCGCTCCAGTAATGAACTCTTTATTCCCAAGCTCTTCAATTACCAAGTACCACCATTTGATAAAGATGGCTGCCTACCACAGCGGGCTTTAGAAAGAATTGCACAGGCACTGCATGTGAATTCCGTACGTTTCCTCCCCATACCCGGCGTCCCCGAAGCACTGAGAAAGGAACAACATGATCTTTGCATGTCCTGTGTTGATTGTCAGTATAATACTGAAGTGGAAAGGAGACTTTATAATCTGGATTTGAAGAAGGTGCGTACACAAAAAACATAGAGTTCTCTACACACTACAAATAACGTACAATGCTTATTACAAGGGTCAGTAGCTCCCACCTTCCCTTGCACCGATCGCGCTATGCGCTCTGGTGCAGGGTACGGCGGGCGAGATATGCTTCTTTCCTTCACTTGTTCTTTCATTTGTTTCTCGGGTCAGTAGCTCAGTGGTAGAGCAGAGGCCTTTTAAGCCTTTGGCCGTGGGTTCGATCCCCACCTGACCCACCAGCCTTCGCGCAGCGAAGGCTGCCCGCTGTAGCCCTCTGGGCTTCGGGGATTATACTATTTGCAAAGTCGCTGCGGCTACGGCTGGCAAGCCAACCAGAGGCGAAGGTGGGCTACTAAAGTCAAGCCAAGGAACGAATACGACCCCACCTGACCCACCAGCCTTCGCGCAGCGAAGGCTGCCCGCTGTAGCCCTCTGGGCTTCGGGGATTATACTATTTGCAAAGTCGCTGCGGCTACGGCTGGCAAGCCAACCAGAGGCGAAGGTGGGCTAGTCAAAGGCGTAGCCGGTTTGACCTACACGGGGGCAAGCCCCCGCGATTCTGACAGGGTTTTTTAGAGGAGCCTAACCTGACCCACCATTCTTAGGAAGATTTTTCACTGGCATCAGAACTAAGACATTTCTGAACATCATCGCACGTATGGCGAAAAGTCCCCTGCCTTGCGCACAGTGCAAGAAGGTCGCTATGCGGCCTGTGTGCATTAGAAATTCCTATTTCTACTGGACGCATATAATCTCTGGCCGCTTTTGTTACTCTCTGTTCCATGCAGTAAATATACTCTTTATTCTCTATAATCAACAAGACATGAAAGTAGCCCTCGTCCATGAATTATTGACTATGAGAGGCGGCGCTGAGCGCGTTCTGCGGATCATTGCAGATATGTTCCCGGATGCTCCTATCTACACACTCCTCTATGACGAGAAGAAGTTGGGTGATTGGTTTCCAAAAGAACGTATATACATGAGTTCCCTTCAAAAAAGTTTTCCCCTTACCCCTTTCCAATTTCCCCTTAACCACCACCTCTATCTTCCGTTTTTCCCGAAAGCTGTCGAAAGCTGGGATTTCTTTGAATACGATCTTGTGCTTTCTACTTCCTCCGCATTTGTTCACGGAATCATCACCAACGGGAAACCCAAACACCTAAGCTACATCCACTCCCCTGCCCGCTACCTGTGGGACCGGACGCATGATGTTTTAGATCGAGCAGGTAAAGGAATATTCGGACCGATCAAAAGACGATATCTTGAACGCACATTCCACAAACTTCGCATTTGGGATAGCGAAGCAGCCGCGCGACCGGATAAACTCTTAGCGGCATCAAAAGAAGTACAAAGGAGAATCGAGCTTTATTGGAGACGGGAGAGTGACGTTGTATATCCGCCGATTGATGACTCTTGGCTCACAATCAAAACACAGAAAACAAAACCCAAAACCCAATCGTATTTTCTAATAGCCTCAACGTTAGTACCTTATAAGAAAATCGAGTTAGCCATTGAAGCATGTAATAAAGGGAAAAAAATATTGATGATCGTTGGCGATGGACCGGACAAGAAGAGACTTCAGAATCTCGCCGGACCTACAGTCGAATTCCTCGGATACGTTCCACATGAAGAACTTAAAGATCTCTACACAAACGCAAAAGCAACAATCTTCCCAGGTCTGGAGGACTTTGGCCTTGTCCCCGTTGAATCCATGGCATGCGGGACACCGGTGGTCGCCTTCGGAAAAGGAGGAGCACTGGAAACAATCACGGAAGAGACAGGTGTGTTCTTTGGAGAACAAACTTCTGATTCTCTTTTGGAAGCTATAGGAAAAGTTGAACAGAGGAATTTCGAAGCACATACATTGAACGTACAGGCGAAGAAGTTTTCACGGGAACGATTTGAGGAGGGAATCCGTAGGGCTATCGAGAAAATATAGAATCTACGGGAATGTAGAATTGAGAATTGTAATTCTTAATTCCCGTAGGTTTTAAATTCTTAATTCTGGAACAATTGCCCCTGCACGCTATCCGGAATCGCCATCCCCAGAAGTTCATACGCAAGCCTGGTAGCTGTTCTGCCCTTTGGTGTCCTTTGAAGAAAACCTTCCTGCAGAAGATACGGCTCATACATGTCTTCCAAAGTCTGCTCTTCCTCAGATGTAGCAGCCGCTAATGTGGAAAGCCCAACAGGCCCTCCGTCAAATTTTTCGATAATCGCCATTAAAATCGCACGATCCGTTCGATCAAGTCCCCGATCATCTACCCCAAGAGAATCGAGTGTTTCGCAAACTCGCTTCACGGTGACGCACGATTCCCCATTCACCTGTGCGAAATCCCGGACAGCGCGAACGAGGCGATTGCCAACTCGCGGTGTCGCTCTGCAACTTTTCGCAATACGCTCGGCAGCATCCTTATCTATTTTGATCTCCAGAATTCCGGCGCTGCGTTCCACAATTTGCTGCATCTCAATGTGAGAATAGAACTGCAGCTTAAACGTCTGAACGAAACGATCCCTGAGCGGTGCACTGATGGATCCGGCTTTGGTTGTAGCACCAACGAGCGTGAAAGGCTTGAGGTCCAATCGCATCGAACGTGCAGTTGGCCCTTTGCCGATGACCAAATCCAAAGCATAATCTTCCATTGCACTGTAGAGCACTTCTTCGATTACAGGACGTAAGCGATGAATCTCATCAATGAAGAGGACATCCCCTGCCGAAAGATTCGTTAATAAGGAGGCGAGGTCACCGGGCTTCTCGATCGCCGGACCGGATGTGATACGCACCTGTGATTCCATCTCGTGCGCGATGATATGCGCAAGTGTTGTCTTCCCCAGCCCCGGGGGCCCGTGCAGAAGCGTGTGCCCGAGTGGCTCAGAGCGCTTCTTCGCTGCCTCTATGTGCACAAGGAGGTGTCCTTTGATTTCGCTCTGACCAACATATTCACTCAGACGCTTCGGACGGAGCGTCTGCTCAAACGCATCATTGTCACGGAGCGTCTTCGTCGGTTGGATCACGTGCTCGTGCCTTGAGGTTCGTTGGACTGCCATAGGTAATCATTGTAGCAGAATCATATTTTTTGGGTGTTTTGAAATAATAAAAAAGAAACCAAAGAAACCAAGGAATCCAAAGAAACCAAAGGAGAAGTGAAACAGTGCCCATTGGTTTCTTAGGTTTCTTTGGTTTCCTTGGATTCCTTGCCCATTGCGGTACAATCCCCCCGTGAGCAAGACGCTCGTCACCCTCGGCCTCATCGTCGTCCTCGTGGGACTTGGCACCGCCGATGCCATCTTTACGGAAGCAAGACTTCCTTCGATAGAGCCTGCGGATCAAGAGCCTGTCATCAGGCCTCCCAGCCAACCAACGGTGACTCAAAAATCGTATGGTCCCAACGTACTGGAAACAATCGTCTCTCAGCGCTTCACATTCAGTAACACCGGTGAGTCCGGTTTGATCGAGCGCATCATCACTGATGGAACGAAAGTGGAATCCCGCACGCTCATCAAAGATGGAGACCGCAGCGGCTTGATTGCCTGGACGGATTCTCCGCGTGTAAAGGTGTACTTCCTAGCATTAAAGGAGGCACTGCACACGTCTTTCTCGCCTCAGGTGCAAGATCTCATCGATGAAACTCAGCGGGAACCCGGACGCCCGATTCAGAACCTTCTCACCTTCTTCGACCCCGCGATTAGTGAAGACCGTCTCGTTTTCATCCGTGTCCGAGAGAGGCTCTTTGAGTTCCATATCGCCAAGGATAAGGACGATGTGTTGTTTGGGTTGATTGAGGAGCTGACAAAGTAGGATGCATAGATAGACCTTAAAAGGTGATAGGTTTTAGGTGATTAGCCTGCCTGCCGGCAGGCAGGGTTTGGGGAATAGGTTTTTGGGTTATAAGGTTTGTATTCTGTTTCAGTTTTCTAACCCCTTCCCTAATCACCTTCAACCCAAACCTGCTTGTCCGCCGTAGTCCCACTATTCTCCTAAAGATGTAGGACGAAAGTGGATTAAACCTATCACCTATAACCTTTTCATTGCTACAACATCTACCATTTATCCCAATAAAAGGAGTAAAATTCCACTTTAACGTTTGACGATACATCCGCCAGTCCTTAAAGTACTGCCACTTTATACTTCGATTTCCTCAGTACAAGTGGCAAAACCTGTCTCCAAAGTTATCAAGGCTCAAGCACGCGGCGGGCAGGCAAATCCAGCTCCTCCTCTGGGGCCTGTACTTGGACAAGCAGGGATCGATATCAATGCGTTTTGTACTCAATTTAATGAGAAGACGAAGGATCGCATGGGCCAGGTGATTCCGGTGGTTATCAAAGTCTACGATGATCGCAGCTTCAGCTTCGAACTCAAGCAACCTCCTGCTGCCAACTTGATCATGGAAAAAGCGAAAATTCAGAAAGGAAGTGGCGAACCTAACAAGACCAAAGTGGGGAAGATCACAAAGGCACAGCTCAAAGAAATTGCGGAAACAAAAATGTCCGACCTTAATACTACAAACGTTGAACAGGCTATGAAGATCATTGAGGGAACTGCTAAAAATATGGGCGTGACAGTAGAGTAAAAAGATAAAGAAGAAAAAAAAAGAAAAAGAGGAAAGATTTGGAGAGAAATAGAATCCTTTTTTTCTTTTTTTGCCTTTTTATCTTTTTTCCCTCTACGAAGACATAACAATAGTTAGAACACGCGAAAGTGGTGTTGGCAATATTAAAAACGTGCAGACTCAAGCCCAAATCCGTAGTCTTACCCAGATCCTTCCCTTCCCCTCATCATGATCGAAAATCCACTCTCCACTGTGTTTGGTTCTGTTGGCGTAGTCTACGGACTCATTATGCCGGTCGTTCTGATTTTACTTTTTGCATTGTTCCTGATTGCAAGTTCGCTCAGTCCCGGCGCAAAGGCGCGCGGTACTGCGCAAGCAATGTATTGCACCGTCATGATGGCGATAGGTGTGCTCTTAATGACGATCGCAGCAATCCCAACAGTCACAAGTGTGCTCGCCGGTGAATCGTACGCAAGCGAGACATACTTGGGGCTCCTGATAGTCTTCGCCACCGGAGGATGCCTCTTCCTTTGGCATGATCACTGGATGCGCACGCTGGATCCTGCTTCACGCTTGGTCCCCTCTCTCATCTTCCTATTCACGATCAAAACCATAGGAACACTCACAACGCTCCTTGCTGGTCTCTCCATCATTCTTACTTTTACTCTTGGTGGCGCTGAATATGGATGGTGGATCATGCCACTGACGCTCTTCCTCTATGGTGCGGTTCTCTTCATCAGCACAGGAACAGTAAAGTCTCCTGCTGCAAAAAAGTTTAATTGCGCCCCTCTGTGTAAAACCTGCTTCAAGCCAAAACTTCCTAAGGTTATCACGGCATCTTCACCAAGGAAGACCGCAACTAAGAAGAAAAAGGCACGAAAGAAGAATAAATAAGGAGATATTTCGTTGCAAACACTTCCATCATCGGACAGAATTGACTTCCCTTTGTGGGAGCTAGACGCGCTGTCTCGTTTCGAGGGTATCTCGAAATAATGAAATGACGGTGATCGAGCATTTGTACCACATACCCCCAATTCACATGCCTTCACAGAAATCCCCTGTTGCGCGGAAGCACGGAAAGAAATATGCAGAAAAAAGTGCGCTTGTTGAAATGAAGAAGTATTCCATTGAAGAAGCGGTTGCGCTGCTTCCAAAACTCTCGACTACCTCTTTTGATGCTACTGCAGAACTCCACATTCGCATCAATGCCGATACCACCCAGGCAGATCAGCTTGTCCGCACGACCGTCTCACTTCCACATGGAACAGGTAAGAAAGTGCGCGTTGCTGCATTTGTGCCGGATGACATGATCGACAAAGCCAAGAAAGCCGGTGCTACCAAAGCTGGTAATGAAGATTTAATTAAGGAAGTTGCCGCTGAGAAGATCGATTTTGATATCGCCGTAGCACATCCCACTCTCATGAAAGATCTCGGTAAGGTTGCAAAGATCCTCGGCCAGCGCGGCATGATGCCCAATCCCAAAGCAGGAACAGTCACTCCAAACATCGAGAAGGCAATTGATGAGCTCAACAAAGGCCGTATCGAATGTAAGATGGATAACCAAGGCATCATCCACACCATTTTTGGAAAGATGTCGTTTGGAGAAGAAAAACTTAAGGAGAACCTCGAAGCGATTATCAAAGCGGTCAAAGATGCCAAGCCCGCCGGAATCAAGAGTACATATATTGCATCTGCGACCATTGCTCCGAGTATGGGACCGGGGATTAAGATTGAAGTGTAGACCTGGACGCTCTCTACACGGACGCTTCGCGTCCTTTCGACACGCTTCGCTTTCAACAATCGACTGTTGACTGTTGAAAGATCGCCGCGGCCGAGGACGGCCGCTGCTGGGTTCTTAATCTTTTTCCACCCCAGCAGCAGCCCTCCGGGCTGCGGCGATTCTTCAGACGGAACGAGCGTGTTACATGAGGATATTTTTCACATCATTAAACGTTTCAACCCTCACCAATCTCGATCTCAGCTCCTTCGCCCCGTCAATTCCTTTGACGTAACTGGCCAGATGTTTACGCATTTCGAGCATTCCCCTTCTCTCTCCTTTTAATTTAACCGCGAGTTCGCAGTGTTCGATGATCAGAGGAATTTTTTCCTCGAAGCTTAGTTGTTCGATGGTTGGAATGAACTTCGAAGAATCGTCTAACGTCCAACGTCTAACGACGCGAGATACTAGACGTTTGACGTTAGACTTTGGACTTCTCAGCGCCTCACACACATCTTTCATTATCCATGGATTTCCGAATGTGGCGCGCCCGATCATTACACCATCTAGGTTTCCGAGTTTTTCGACTGCAACTTCTGCTGAAGTCACATCGCCATTTCCGATCACCGGCACTGAAACTTCCTTCTTCAGTTCATAAATCGGTTTCCAATCTGCTTCTCCTCCATACTTTTGAGCATAAGTTCTGCCATGAATCGCCAGCGCATCAGCACCGGCTTCTATGAGCTTCGAGCAGAACGTTATGAGTTGATCCGGAGATTCCCACCCTAAACGTGTCTTCACGCTTACAGGGATCTTCACCGCCTCTTTTGTTGCCTGAACTAATTCTGCCGCAAGTTGCGGCTCACGCATCAATGCAGAACCGTGACACGATGACGTGACACGTGCTGCGGGGCATCCCATATTTATATCTATTCCATCCGCACCCATTTCCTCGACAATTTTAGCAGCCGAGAGGAAATTCTCCGGCTTCTTCCCAAAGACCTGCACAATGAAGGGGTGCTCTAGTTTTGGATCGAAGTTCATCATACCCATCGTCTTCTTCGCTCCATAATGAATAGCATCGGTACTCAAGAATTCGGAATAGACAATCACCTCTGGCGCTAGCTTTTTGATGAGCTGGCGGTACGCCGCGTCCGTTACTCCCGCCATGGGAGCCAGTGCAACAATGGGCCGGTCTGTTGTACTCCAAGCAAACATGAGTGAAGAGACTATCAAAAATCAACTACTTTGTTGATAGTGTTAAATGTTAATAGTTAACTGTTAAGAGTCTCGCGTAAGCGAGACGTGTTGTCCAGTAGACCATATTTTTCATTCCCTGACGAGCTGATTCTTATCGAACTGCCCTCAACACTTCGAAGCTTTTGAAGCACAATACAATACAATATGCTTCATGGTCGTTCAGATTATTTAAGCGCTCTGAGTACACCGTTAATTCTGTGGCTGCTGACGATTCCCGTTTTTGTTAGTGCGCAAGCTTCTACGTTAATTCCTTCATCAGGGACACTTGGAACCTGCAATTTTCGTACAGGAACAATTCATGCCGATTGCGTACCAGTATACATCGGTTATTTGATTGAAATACTCTTCATGCTCATCGGCGCATTCTTTTTTATCATGATCCTCTTATCGGGATATCAAATCGCTGTAGGAAGTCTGGCCGGCGGTGAAGGATTGTCATCGGGACTTCAGAGGTTAAAATGGGCTATACTTGGGTTCATGATCAGCGCGTTTTCTTTCTTCATTATAGCTTTCTTTATTTCCGCTCTCGGTTTCGGTACTTAACTATGACTCCCAAAAAATCCCAAACGGCTTTTACTTCCCTCCGCATTGTTGGCGAAAAAGCACAGAGGATTATCGAACGTGCCCGCAAAGGCACAAAGGCAAAGAAAGGGAAATCCATCCCACTACCCAGCCAGACTGAACATGATGCCTTCGTAGTGCACATTTCCATCCAGAGTGCCGTAAAAGCAGCATTTTCAATTCTTCTGATTGCCATTGGCGTGTTCGCCGTATATCACCTGCGTGATAAGTTGATCTTGCTGTTCCTTGGTGTCTTTGTCGCAGCAGTTATTGATCCCGGAGTTGAGAAGTTACAGCACTTTGGCATGCCAAGAGGAATAGCGGTTCTCGTTCACTACGTTGTCGCACTTCTCGTCATTTTCTTTCTCCTCTTCTCCTTCATCCCGATTATCGCCAAACAGCTGCAAGACATTTCAACATTCATAAGTACGGAGGTAGACGTTTTCTTATCAAATCCTCAGATCTCTGTCCCTCTGCTCTCAGGTGAACTCAATCATCGCCTGACCATGCTGACACAAACAACTTTGCAGAGTCTGTCTATTAATGAATTCAGCGATGCGCTCCAGCAAATGGGACAGACACTTTCAACCGCAGCACAAGGATCTATTCTTTTTGTTGCGAAACTTGCAGGTTCCGTCGCTAAGTTTCTCATTAACCTGATTATTGTTCTCGTTCTTGGATTCTTTATTCAACTAGAGAAGGAACGCATTCTCAAGTGGATAGTGAGTTTCATGCCCGAGAGATACCGAACATATCTCCACTCGAAGTCCGAAGCGATGCACACCAAGATCGGCCAGTGGGCCAGAGGAGAGCTCCTGTTGATGCTTTCCATTGCCATTCTTACATTTATAGCATTGATCATACTCGGCATGCCATACGCACTGACTTTGGCCGTACTCGCCGGTTTTTGTGAATTCATCCCGGCAGTCGGTCCGCTCATCGCCGCTATTCCTGCTGTCATGATCGCACTGTCTGACAAAGGGTTGGTCTATGCACTTATCGTCGCCGGTGTGTACTACATCATCCAGTGGTGCGAAAATAATCTCCTGGTTCCCCTCATCATGCGGCGAGCCGTGGGCCTATCCCCCGTAGCGATTCTTTTCGCCATGATGGTCGGCATCAGCTTCCCGAATACGATTCATCCGCTTGTAGGAGTAATGTTGGCGATTCCGATTACGACGATACTGGCGTTGTTTTTGGAGGATTGGCAGAAGATTCATCGGTAAACCTGTTCCCAAAAAGGTTATAGGTGATAGGTTTAATAGGTTTGGGTTATAGGTTAAAAGGGAAGAGGTTGTGTATTTTGATACCAAGAAAACCTTTTCCCTAAACACCTCTTCCCCAAACCCTGCCTGCCGGCAGGCAGGCTAATCACCTAAAACCTATAGCCTTTTAAGGTCTATCTATGCATTCTATGATTTCTTAGAAGCCTGGAGCTTCCTGATAAGGGAATTCAACATTTTCATAACTCCAAACAAAAGACTGCTGATCTTTCTGTAATCGAAGTCCTTTGTTTGTGGAAGTCTCTTAGCAATTTCAATCTGCGTCTCCAATTCTGCGCCTGAAGAATATGCAATATTCAGAAACTTGATGTAATCCTTTTTGGTCTTCCGAGACTTCCCCTCTGCAATGTTGGAGGGAATGGAAACCGCCGATCGTCTCAACTGACTCGTGAGACCGTAGAGTTCTTCTTTAGGAAACTTCTGTGTAAGTTCATACAGAATAGTTACGAGCTCAACGGACTGCTGCCAGACGATGAGGTCTCTGTACGAGCGAATCTGTGCTGATGCCATGGGAGAATGGGGGTATAAAAATAAAGGTCCACAGCTTAGGAGCTTTGAATAGCCAAAAGGAGCCCTCCAGAAAAAAATGTTCTTCCGGTAGCGACTTTTTGTCTAAAGTATAAGAAGAATGACGTTCCATCCCCTCTAAGAACGCCTCAATTATCTATATTTAAGGTTATAGGTTTTAGGTTTAATAGGTTTGGGTTTAAGGTAATTAGGGAAGAGGTTAGAAAACTGAAACAGGAAACGAACCTTACAACCCAAATACCCATTCCCCAAACCCTGCCTGCCGGCAGGCAGGCTAATCACCTATCACCTATAACCTTTTTTGAAAGCAAAAAGTTTAATATACATCCTATAATGACACCATTATTCTGGGTAATCTGTAACTTTCATACGCAATAAAAAGAAGGTAAAATATTTTGATGATTACTGCAAATTAGCACTCTGTATGTTAAACTGCTAATTGCTCTATTCTCCTCCAACTCCTAGCCCCTAGTCCCTAACCCCTAGAACAATGCACCCCTTCGACAGATTCACTCCCAATGCAAAGCTTGCTCTGCAGATCGCAGAGCAGGAAGCGAAGAATATGAAGAGCAGCTACATTGGAACAGAACATCTGCTGCTGGGATTACTGAGTATTCCCAAATCTCTTGGATTTTCTCTCTTCACGGGTGCGGGAGTGACACAGGAGAACGTGCGCATTCTTTTGAAGGCTCTCAAGACGAAAGATATTGAAGGGAAGCAAGTGAAGCATGGGCTCTCTACATACTTACATAACGTCATCGAACAGAGCGTGATCACCGCACACAAATTTCGTCATGCGAATGTCGGAACGGAACACCTGCTTCACTCTCTGGTTTCCACAGGAAAGAATGTCGCCACTGCCATTTTGGAAGAGATGCAGGTGGACCCGGAAGATCTAAAATCGCATGTGGAAGAAATGTTCGGACAAATCAGCCAGTTCAAACAACAGAACCGAAACATGGAACAGTCACTGGAAGCATTCTTTCAGGGGCTCCAAGGTGCGATCGTAGGCATGCAGGGTGAAGCAGGAAACATGTTAATGGGTGGACCGGATGGAGGATTAAAACGCCAAAAGGCAGACGGCAAGAGCAAGACTCCCGTACTCGACTACTTCACAGATGACCTTATTGCTCGTGTGAAGGAGGGGAAGATCGATCCAATTATCGGCCGCGAAGAGGAAATCGAGAGGATGATTCACATCCTCAATCGCAAGACTAAAAATAATCCCGTACTGATCGGGGAACCCGGCGTTGGAAAGACCGCTGTAGTGGAAGGGCTAGCGCAGCGCATTACTGCGGGGCAAGTTCCTGCGACACTCAAGAACAAGCGTCTACTCGTCCTCAACATGGGATCACTTATTGCCGGAACCAAGTACCGCGGTGAGTTCGAACAGCGATTCGATGACCTCATTAAGGAAGCACTACAGAGTAATAATGAAATACTTTTGTTTATCGACGAAATTCACACTGTTGTTGGGGCAGGATCCGCCGAAGGGTCGTTGGATGCCGCCAATATTCTAAAACCGGCGCTATCCCGGGGTGCGCTGCAAATTATCGGCGCCACCACGACAGATGAATTTCGAACAGTAGAGAAAGACCGCGCACTGGAAAGGCGCTTGCAATCAATGATGATAGAAGAGCCCAATATCGAAGACTCCATCACCATATTGCAGGGGTTACGGCAAAGTTATGAGGAATTCCACAACCTCTCTATTACGGACGAAGCGATCGAAGCTGCGGTGCGCTTAAGCAAACGATATCTCGCTGAACGTTTTCTGCCGGACAAGGCGATTGACGTTCTGGATGAAGCAGCAGCTAAGAAGAACTTGCAACGTGGAGGAGTTTCGCCGGAACTGAAGAAGCTGGATGACAAACTTGAAAAGCTAATCATCAAACAGCAGGAGGCCGTACGCGAGCAGAAGTATCACATCGCTCTTAAACTGAAGCAGGAGCAACAAGCTCTGCAAGAACAGTACGATCAACTCAAAAGCGAAGAAGACGGAGATCGTCGCACACCAATACAGATCACCGATGACGACATCACAGATGTTATTGGACGGATGACAGGGATTCCGGTAACCAAGCTTCTTGGATCCGAGAAGAAACGCCTGCAGAACCTGGAAGTCGTTATGCGCAAACGTGTAGTAGGACAAGACAAGGCTATCAAGCAGGTGGCACGCGCCATTCGCCGCTCTCGTGTCGGGATTTCCGACCGTCGCCGTCCCATTGGCTCGTTCCTGTTCCTAGGACCGACAGGAGTTGGGAAAACCGAGCTCGTGCGCACCATAGCATCAGAAGTGTTCGGCAAAGAAGATTCTCTAATCAAAATGGATATGTCTGAGTTTATGGAACGCCACAACGTTTCACGCCTTATCGGGACTACGGCAGGATACGTCGGATACGAAGAAGGAGGTCAACTGACGGAAGCTGTCCGACGCAAACCGTATTCAGTAGTCCTCTTTGATGAGGTCGAAAAGGCACACCCCGAATTCTTTAATATTCTTCTACAGATTATGGAAGATGGGACGCTGACTGACGGACAGGGAAAGAAAGTGGATTTCACAAATACAATCATTGTGATGACTAGTAATATCGGTGCGGAGAAACTGACAAAACAGGCGGCTAAAATCGGCTTCCACCTGGAAAGTGAATTGGGAAAGGAGGAGAAGGATTACGAAGAAAAGTGTGAGGAAGTTATCGCAGAGCTCAAAGAAAAGCTGCGCCCGGAATTCCTCAATCGTGTAGACAACATCATCGTCTTTAATGCACTTACACAGGAAGAGATCCGCAAGATAGTCTTGATACACTTGAATCAGCTCCAAGAACGAATCAAAGATCAGGGCCTTACTCTCGACGTAGATAAAAAAGTGGTCAATATGCTGGCGGAGAAAGGCTTCGATCCGGAATACGGTGCTCGCCCCGTGCGGCGCGTGATTCAGGAATTGATAGAAGATGAGATCGCAGAACACATTCTAAAGGGCATCTTCTCCAAAGGAGACATTGTACACATAATTATGAAGGACAAAGATAAACTGGAGTTCTTGCCCGGCGTGAAGAAGGAACGTGCTGCGAAGAAGAAAGAGACTGAAACTGTTGGAGTGAAATCTTAAAAAAGTTAAAAGTGAAGAGTGAATAGTTGTATGATGTGGTATTGCAATTATACAATTAACAAGTCTATGAAATTCATTCTCATATTTGGTCCACCGGCTGTTGGAAAAATGACTGTTGGTCACGAGTTAGAAAAACTCACTGACTTCAAATTATTTCACAATCATATGAGCATCGATTTGGTTTTACCCTTCTTTAAACACGGAACACCAAGCTTTCATAGGCTTAATAATCTATTCCGAAATGAATTGTTCAAAGAAGTAGCAAAAAGTGATCTAAAGGGTTTCATTTTTACTTATGTTTGGGCTCTCGATGAAGAATCTGATAACAAGTATGTAGATACAATAACAGAAATTTTCAAAAAAGAAGGTGCTGAAGTTTTTTACGTTGAACTTGAAGCAGAACTTGATGAAAGATTGAAGCGTAATAAAACACCACATCGACTTGAGCACAAACCATTTAAAAGAAATATCAAAGATTCAGAAAGAAGATTGCTAAAAGATGATAAAGATTATCGGCTCAATACCAATGAGAATGAATTTCAAAGAAACAACTATCTTAAAATTGATAATACATCGTTAAGTGCAGACAAAACTGCAAGATTGATAAAAGACCACTTTGATTTATAGAACAAATTATAATACCACATTCTATAACGCATTTTTCACCCCCCAATATCCATAACAAACAACATCCCGACCAAGTCAATTTCACAACATTCTTAATAAATTGACAACCACATGCCCACCCCAAAGAGCCGCTTTTCTGCTATAATAATAGGATTTCCTCGTAGTGAGTTTTTATCACACTATTGAAACTCTATGCCTATCGAACCTGTAAAAATTCCACAGAATGTCCAGATCGAGGACCGGCTAATCGGGCCGATCACTCTCAGACAGGTTATTATCTGTCTCATTGGCGGAGGTATGAGTTTTGTAATCTGGAATATGATGAAGTCAGTCGGAATGGTGACTATTATACACTTTGCCTTTTCATGGATTCCATTTGTTATCGCAGCGGCATTTGCATTTATTAAATTCCAAAACTTATCTCTTCTACGGATCATTCTTCTGATGATAGAAAAAGGCCAAAAACCTTCAAAGCGAACATTCGGACCCCGTGAAGGAATTGCGATTAATGTTCGCACGTATTTCCACACCGAAAAACAGAAGCAGAAGTATTCCATTGATCAAACCAGAGTTACAGAGGATAAATTCCAACACTTGAGTTCTGTGTTAGATAAAGAATCCGCTCAAGCTCAGGAATCACATACTGAAACCGATAAAAGCGAACTCCATGATGAAACGGGAAAGAGCACACCGGTTGATCCAAAGCGAGTGTCGGTGGAACCTTCCGCAAAGTCACAGCCAAACATTGATGGGATGAGTCCTTCTTCTATGCAATCAAACACTACTGTAACCAAGGAATCTTCACCTTCTGTTCCCTAATATGCCAAATGACCCTTTGCCACAGGCAGAAGAAGAAATGACCGCTTCCACTTACAAAGAAGAGGAATTAGACGATAAATTCGAAGAGGAAGAAGAACCGGCCAAGAAGAAAACGTTCATCGAAAAAATAAAATGTACGGTACGTCAGCGGAAAAGGAACGAAAAAGCAACTACACAGCGCTATCTGCCAATCGCGGAAATCCGCAATGATACGGTGGTTCTGAAAAACGGTGGCTTGCGTGCGGTTCTGTCGGTTGAACCTCTTAATTTCAACCTCAAGAGCGAAACCGAACAGGAAGGAATCATCGCACGCTACCAAAACTTCCTCAACACGCTCACTTTCCCCATTCAGATTGTGGTGGCATCCACACGGGTAAACATCGATCCGTACATCAATAAGATTCGCATGCGCGCGGGTTCACAGAAGAATGAACTCTTGCGGCAGCAATCGTTGCTGTACGCGACATTTGTGGAGAAACTCGTAGAAGTGGCAGATATCATGCAGAAGGATTTTTACGTCGTTGTGCCTCAGGATGACCAGCCCCCCAAAAGAAACTCCATATTACAATTCATGAGATGGTTTAAAACGGAAGACACAGCTGCCAAAATCAGCCAGCGCAATCAACGCTTCCACCAGCGAAGTGTGCTCCTGCGAGACCGCGTTAACCTGGTGCAATCAAGCCTTCATAATGTTGGGATTCAATCTCGTCGCTTGAACACCCAGGAGCTCATTGAAACGTACTATCAGCTATATAATCCTCGTACAAGTCAGGAGCAGAAATTACCGAGCAACCTCAATACAGAAGAATTGGTGTTATAACTTCAAACCGAAGAATGAGTATTCTAATTCAAAGATGGAAACAATAGGGTTATGGGTTTTATACCGGATTAACTATTACATTTTCGCTTATTCTAAGTGATTTAGTTGGTGACAAGTCACAGGTCGCATGCCCGCCTGCCGGACGGGCAGGGCACAAGTCTTGGCCCAGGTCGCATGTCGCAGGACCTGTCACGGCGTACGCGAACGCCGTGACCTGTGACCTGCGACCAAACCTGCGACTTGTGACCTTCGACCTGTGATCGATTACATCCATTATTCAATTCGAAAAAGCATTTCTTAATTTGGTATTAGGTGATTAGCCCCCAATGCAGCGGCGACGCAGCGTCGCCGATGCGTCTTGTCAAACTAGTCTAAAAGAATCTCTCCAAATTCTTGACATTATTCATCAGAATTGCGATCCTCAAATCGATCAGTTGCTGCTCGTGCAAGGGCGCTGCTCTCAAAATATCTTATTTCTTCCCACTTGCACCATTTCTTTACTATGGTTACTGCAGCAACAACGAACAAAATCATGGAAGACCTCCTGAAGGCTTCCCCTGCTATTATCCGTGTCCGACCGGGTGAACTTGTGGAGGGGGTGGTCGTTTTCCGTGGCAAGAACAAGCTCCTATTGGATATTGAAGGCGGATCGACAGGAATTGTCTCCGGTCGTGAATTGCGAGATTCCTTCAATACATTTAGAAATCTCCAATTGGGAGACAAAGTGAGCGCCATGGTACTCGAGGAAGAGAACAGCGAGGGGATGGTGGTGCTGAGCCTGCGCATGGCCAGCCAGCAAAAAGCATGGGATCGTTTCCATGACTTGGTGGACGGCGAAAGGACGATGGAGTTTGTGCCACAGGAAGCAAACAAAGGAGGACTCCTGGCAAATATTGATGGTATTCGTACATTCCTTCCCGTCAGCCAACTTGCTCCCGTGCACTACCCGCGCGTGAATAATGCAGACGCCTCGGAGATCATTAATCGCCTCCTTAAGTACGTCGGTTACAGGTTCACCGTCAAAATTATCACAATGGATGAGGAAGCGGGGAAAATAGTCGTTTCCGAACGAGAAGCCATGTCAGAGGAACGTGCGAAATCATTCGAGAAACTCAAGATCGGTGATGCGAAGGAAGGGGTGGTGACAGGTATCGTGAAGTTCGGTCTCTTTGTGGCCTTCGAAGGATTGGAGGGGCTTGTCCATATTTCAGAAATTGCATGGGGCCATGTAAAAAATCCCGCAGAACTTGCCGAAGTGGGAGATAAAGTTACGGTAAAAATCATCGGCGTCGATAGCAACAAACTTTCCCTCTCCATAAAGCAACTTACCAAGGATCCCTGGGAAGAAATCGCCGAGCACTATCCGGTTGGGAAGAAAGTCTCCGGAACGGTGGTGCGCTTCGCGGACTACGGAGCCTTCATCAAGCTCGAAAAGGATATCAACGGACTCGTGCACCTTACGGAACTTGCTCACCACAAAGTCACCGATCCGTCTGAAGTTCTAACCATCGGGCAGAAATTGGATGCACAGGTGATCAATATAGATGTGGACGAACGTCGTATCGGACTATCCATAAAAGCTCTTAAACCGATTGATAAAGAAACACTCGAGCGTATTAAAAAGGATCGCGAAGAGGAGGAGGCCAAGAAGAAGGAATCCGAGGGAAAGGAAGAAGAAAAAAAGAAAAAAATGGAATCTGAGAAAGCCGAGGAAGAACCAACAGCAGCAGATGCAGAGCAGGCGTTCCAGCCTGCGGAACCAGAGGTATCCACGCCTGTGGGACCAGAGAAAAGTAAAACAGAGAAAAAGAAACCACCTACCAAGGAAAAGCCAGTTGAAGAAGTTCCATCAAAAGAAGGAACCTTCGTCGCTTCTAAGACCGGTAAGAAGTATTACGCAGTGGACTCTGCTCAAGGAAAGAAGATCAAAGAGGAAAACAGGGTTTACTTCAAAGATGAAAAGGAGGCAGAGAAGGGTGGGTATAGCAATTAGCTTGTTAGCAGTTAGCTAATTAGCTAACTGCTAATTGCTAACATGCTAATCTTTCAGCGTTTGCTCACTCAACAAATGCAAATGTAGAAAGAAGACCTCTTGCCCCCCACCTTTCCCAACGTGGAACGTGAGTTTGTAGCCGTCAATCCCCTTCTCCTTTGCAAACATCTGAGCTTTACGGATAAGCATAAGCGGAACATGTTCAGTCTCGTCAGTTAAGTCTGCAATCGAAGGTACGAAGTCTTCCTCCTTTTTTGCAATGAGAAGTATGTGAGTCGGAGCCTTGGGATTTATGTCTTTGAAAATAAAAACATCCTCATCTTCGTAGACTGTGTCTGCTGGTATCTCTTTCCGCAGGATTTTGTGGAAGATAGTTTCATCATTCATGACATAATGTTGGAAAACCAATAATAAGATACACCCTGAGCGCAGTCGAAGGGTGGAAGATGGTGTCTTCGGGCATAACAAACCACATTGTATCACTTTTGATTATGGATTGGATGGTTAGATGGCTCTAAAGAGGCAGCAGATCTGAATATCGCTTGCCACGGTCATTCGTGAATGACGTGGCTTGCGAACCATCCAATCCTTCAACTTCGTTCAGGACAAGCCATCCAACCATCCAGCCATCCAAACCATTGACTTTTCAGCTAAAAAGAGAGAAAATATATACACATGGGAACAAATCCCTCCCCTGAAAAAGGCAAATCACTCTCGCAGTCTACCGAGCATCAAAGCGCTTTGATTGTGGAACAACCACACAAGCTTGAGGGGCTTCTGGAGACTATTACGCTGCTCGATAAAATTAGCGAACGCAGTGGTGAGGATCGATCCGGTGATTTGGGTGGCGCAGGTGCAGGTGCGGTAGCTGCTGGCGCACAAGCGCAAGCAGGGCAATCTGCACGTGATCAGGCGATTGCCAATCTCCCGAAAGAACTTGTGCTACGCAAACAACTTGCTCGGCATATCGAAAAGGAAGTAAAAACACTCAGGAAAGAAGTCCGCCGCGCAACACGGCGTGTGTCCAAACCCGGAGCAGCGCATAATTTAAATGACCTTTACGCGCGCATTCGAAGACTTAACTCACTCCTCGCGACAATTCTGGAGGCATCGTACGAAGTTGTGAAGAGGCTCTTTATTCGAGTGTTTATTGATAAGCAACCAATACTTTAGAAAAAGGTTATAGGTTTTAGGTTTAATAGGTTTGGGGAATAGGTTACTAGGTTAAAGGTTAATATTTCCAAACTTTTTCTGACCTGTTCCCTGAAAACCTCGTAACCCAAACCTAATCACCTAAAACCTATAACCATTTAAATACTAATCACCTAACACCTTCAGGTTTTCACCTTCCAAACCCATTCATCTGTGACACTTCTTCTATGCGCTTAATAATTTGCGTTACAAAATCCCCAATGAGCGGAACCCATTCTATCCACTGAAAGAGCCAGACGATTACCGGAATGACGATGGCAATGGCGAAAAGAATGCCCAAGCCATACATCACACCGCGCAAAAAGAAGATACTGAGATTCTTCCCCGAACGAACCATTAATGATCGTTCAGAAAAATCGTGAAAGGCATCAGTGAGTGATTCGAGGGATTTGATAAGCTTTTCTTCTTGAGAAGGCATGGCAGAGAAAGGAACCGGGGTGAGAATTACTTCTTCTTAGACTTCTTCTTGGAAGATTTATTGTCTTTCTCGATGTACTCCATCACCCACTGCAAAATATGGTCCGCCATCGAAATCGGCTTCATCACCGTATCCTCTATCTGTCGGGTGACATCATTCACCCTCCGCATAGTTTTCCTGAGGTCCACTGTGATAAATAACCCGTGATACAAAATGATTAGCAGAAAAATAACCGCTGCAATCTGCAGAACAGTGAGGACTTGATCCATGGTCATAGTGCAAACGAGGAAGTGTAGAATGTATGTTACCGCTATCCTTTTCCATGCGCAAATTTCTTCTTTTCATATGGCATATCCCTCGCAATAGCATTGCATTCCTGATCACCTGCTACCAGCACACGCTCTCGCCCGATCACGGTCCGCTCAAAGAGCTCTTTGCGTACGGCTATTGCCGTCATGAGCCGACGTGCAGTGAGTATGGGAAGAGAGCAATCCGGGATCGCGGAGTGATTGTTGGGGTGCTGCTTCTTTCAAAGAGACTGTTGACGTGCCACCCGTGGAGGAAACCGAGCTCAGAAAAGATTCTGAAAACCTCTCTGAAATCTTCACAAGACGGCTAAACCTAAGTATCCTTCTTCAAGATTTGCTCTTTCCATCGCGGGCGTCGTATAACGGTTATTACTCCAGCCTTCCAAGCTGGTGATGGCGGTTCGATTCCGCTCGCCCGCTCCATTGACATAAACACAATTTAATATTATTTTGCAGTTATGAATAACCATCTGGATCAAGAACAGCTGCCATGGGACGAATCGAAACTGGCGGATTACGATGGCTTTGCAATAGTCGCACTGGATACATTCCTGGAAGACAATGAGCTATATAAGCATGAACGAAGTGTTCTCGTTGGTAATAAACATACGGGAACAATTATTCCAGGCCTTGGTTCTGTGCAGCTTGCATGGGCTAGGTATGAAAAAGAACTACAAGATAGCTGGCAAGATACCATTGGGCATATCCAAGATAATAGTTTAACTTCTTGGATAAGACATTCAGATATTGAAACAGCGCTTCTTGAAAAGATCGATCACGACACAGCGCAGCTTATTCTAGAAGGAAGGCTACGTGTGATTGCTCTGCTCCGCACTCGCGGTGGACTTGGTAGACATGTGCGTCAACTTGCAGGCGCATTAGCTCATTGGTCAGAAAAAAAAGGTAAGGTCGGAATCGTCTGTTCGGAATATGCTGCCAGTGGGGGGGCAAGTCTTGCTCTTCTTCCTGCAAGGGAGAACAGATATTGTACGCCAGACACAGATCTCATGTTCCATCAAGGAGAGACTGGATTAGGACAGTTAATGCCAAAGGGAATACGTGTATTCGAAAGCAGAATGTTGCAACAACTTCTTGCAACTTTTAATCAAGAAACACAGGATTTACCAAAGGGATTGCAGGAGCAACTTCGTGAAAAACTAATGGATGCAATTCAAAATCCATTTGACCAAGTACCCGTTCGTTTCAATGATTCCGAGCTACAGCACTTCAGGATGATTTCCAATCGAGTGACATTCGACGATCTTGCATTGCTGTTCGAAGGAGAACTTGGAATAGAGATGAAGCAGAACCCAGAATGCAATCCCATGAAGAGATTCATTGAACTCGCACGTATTCAACATGATGTACGAATGCAATTTGGCTTACAGCCCTGGAATATCACATTGGATTGGCAGTTTCGCCCTGACAAGCACCTGGGGAAATTGCACGCATTTTCCTATCACTCAATGGAACCTCCTGAAGTGGAGAAAAATGCAGTACGTGCATGGAATGCAATGGTACCTCTTCTGTTGGAAGCTGGATTCGATGCTTCGACTGATTGATGTATTACAAACTGAACTCCCAATTTAACATTGATATTGAAGGCAACTCTATTGATTAGGTTACTGATGAAGTCCCCATGGACACAAACTCCTAGGTACACCAGTATTGAGTTGTAATAACATCCAGCCACCTGCTCCACTTAACATCAAACAATTGCCTTATATTACATTCAGATTCGCAATATCGATTACAAGAGACCTCATCATAAGAAATAATGCCGTACAAATAATAACAGTAATGAAGAGGGCAATAATTTGATACCACCAATATGAAAAATGCTTCTTGAGTATTCTTTCAAAGAAAATGGTAACAGGAATTTGAACATGAAGACCGATCATCAATACAGATATGGCTAAAAATATCCAAGCTGCAATATGTCCGGTCTCCTCTCGCAGATATTCCAAGGTGCCTATGATTGCTAGCCACCCCAATAGCTGAAACCAAAATTTGGATATTGTTTTGACTCCTGACTTAGTCCATTCATAAAATTCTTCGTCAAGAGACCTCTTGTGTACAAATATCCCCCTTATTTTTGATAGAATCTTCCGCATACCTCAATTATAGCTCTTTTCCTCTGCATTTTCCTTAGCAGCAAGAAGAACCACCCCCTTAACTAGAAAGCTCGAACTTTTCTGTGATAAGCTCTAGTAAGGAGCTCCACTGAGTTTATGACTTATACAAGCCTTTTTTTATACTGGTAAGTAGAAATATGACTAAATCAATAATTCAAGTGACTTATTTAAGTATGTACAGTAAATTAGTGACGATATGATTTTTTCAAGGAAAAATGCAGGCAAGTGGGTAGCGAGCAAAGGCGATAGAATAATCGCTACAGGTCGCAAGCTGGACACAGTAGCAAAAAAGGTGGAGTCTAGGAAAGATAAGAAGGAGATTCGATTTGACTTGGTTCCGCCAAATTCATACTTCGCAGGTACAAGTGGAATTTTCATACGTTAAATGTGAGGCCGGTCATGGATTTTCATATAGACCGCAATTACCGATCACTTTTTCGTATGGCGATAAAAGTCTTTCTATAGGACATGCATTGGTTGATACAGGATCCGATCTTTCTATTGTTCCATTACAGATAGCTCATTATTTGCATATTGAACTTGATGATACAAAGAAGGTTACTGTCGATTGCGCTGGTGGTGGAAGATTTACTGCAATGCCATCTCAGAAGAAGATCGGGTATGCCATTGAACAGGAAGGATATCGTCCGATCAAATGGAAAGGGACAGTATATTTTGCAGAAGATGAGCCTGTGGTATTACTTGGGCATCATCAATGTCTGGAAAAGTTTGACTTAACTTTTCAGGGGCCAGAGAAGAAACTTGGAGTAATGCCTCGATTTAAGATTTAATGCATATGCCAAAATACTACTTTTAACAGGGCCAGGTGGTTCTGGTAAAACAACAATTGCTCAGATATCCATTTTTTTGTACTTTATTTTTACAAATACTCTATTTAGATAATCTAGCATTTCTATAAAATATGTCTACTTAAATCATTCAAACACCGTATGACAAGACCTGATGAAATTGATTTTGGATTTACCCATGATGATAAGAAGTTATGGGATTTAAATATTCCCACAGAAGAAATTTCTATTGATGAGCTTGAGCACAATCTTGATATTGCGTATCTCGAAAAGGATGGAACTAATGATTGGAATTTAACACTACAGGAATTGATAGATGCACCAGAGCAACAGCCGGAACATTATGCTGTAATTAAGCATGTTGATATGCAATTTCCAATAGAGATTTACTTCTTTAAAGGATCTTGGAAAATTCTTGATGGAACTCACAGATATTGCCGTGCCGTCATGGAAGGAATGAAGACAATATTTGTTAGGAAAATCCCTGACAATATGATTCCTCAGATCCTCAAGGGAGCGTCATGAAGAGTATTAGCAATAAAAGATAAGATGAGGGGAAAATTGATGTCACATATCGTTTAACGGCGCGGCTGATCCGAAGTGCCCGTCGAGCCGTCTGTGCCCGCAGGCACAGGAAAGGCGAGACGGGGATTTCGGATAGCCAGTGTTCGACGAAGTCACTCGTACGCTTCAGCGTCATGACTGAGGAGAACACGAGGC
>JBDRFD010000010.1:0-19056 GCA_043819035.1 Patescibacteria group bacterium
GTGCGCATAATCATCGATGACTGTTATTCCATCACCATACTCACCTTTTACTTCCATGCGTCTCCAGCATCCTGCATAACCAGAAAGCGCTTTGAGTGCTTTCTCCTGAGGAATATCTAAGGCTTGAGCGAGCCCGAGGACCAATTGTGCATTCTGCTGCATGTGTTTTCCCGGAACGGAAAGTTTAGGTAAAGGAAATTCATCAGCATCAATAATCTCTTTCCCCGACTCCTTCGAAACACGTTCACAGTCCGCATCTTCCATATGCGTGATGACTTGACCGTTCATAGACAGACTTTTAAGAAATTCTACAAATGCCTCCTGATAATCCTCAACAGAATCAAAAGCATCAAAGTGATCTCCATCTACATTTGTCATCAGAATAATATTTGGTGACAATGCGAGAAATGAGCGACGGTATTCGCACGCCTCAAGGAGAAACAGATCACTCTCACCTTTTCTACAGTTGGACTTATCAAGCTCCTTTAGCTTTGTACCGGCAACAATCGTTGGATCCTTGCCTGCTGCAATCAAAACGCGTGCTGCCATCGCAACAGTGGAAGACTTCCCATGAGTTCCGCAGACTGCAATGACTGTATTATTCTGAGAAAGCTCTCCCAAGGCTTCAAAGTAGGACTGCATTTTTATACCTAAAGCCTCAGCCCGCCTTCGCTCTGGAGCATCTTTTGGAATTGCTTCGGAATACACAAAGAGGTCGATGTCATTTGGAATGAACGTACCATCCTGATTGAGTGCAACCGAAATCCCCTGATCTCGAAGTTTTTTGAGAATCTCACTCTCAGACCTATCACTTCCGAGAACCTCGTGCCCATTGGCATTTTCCAATGCAGCGTAAGCACTTAAGCCGATTCCGCCGATACCGCTGCAGTAAATCTTCATGGCTTGATTGTACAGAGAGAGAAGATGTAAAACCAAAATGTTATGGGCTTATTAGCAATTAGCATTTAGCAATTAGCTAACTGCTAATAAGCTAATTGCTAATATGCTACCCTACGCCCATGGCCTACAAGAACTTAGAACCGGTCAGTAAACAGTTAACGATCGTCATCGGCCTGACGGTCGTGGGCTTCATGGCATTTGGGCTCGCGCTCTCGTACTACCGCAATGTCCTCTTCGAACAGACACTGGACAACATCCGCGCCCAGAATGACATTCTTAGGGCAGGAATTGATCAGGGGTACCGTGATTTGGAATACTTTCGCTCCAGCCAGTATAAGGATAAGTACGCCAAGGAGAATCTGGGGCTTGTGAACCCCGGCGAAAAGGTACTCATTATCCAGAAAACCACCGCCTCACTCGACCCTAATGAAGAAGAGAGTGAAATGAGGAGCGAGCAGCGCGAAGCTGCGTACCTAGAACTCTTGCGCCAGATGCCAATCCTTGAACACTGGAAACTGTACCTCTTTGAAAAGGAGAAACTTTTAGAGCTGAAAGAGAAGCTTTGAATTGGTTGCGGGGGCAGGATTTGAACCTGCGACCTCGAGGTTATGAGCCTCGCGAGCTACCAGACTGCTCCACCCCGCGGCAATTTCGTGCTTTATTATACGGTTTTTTCTTGAATGCGAAACGAAAAGCCGTAGAATCTACACACTATGGCTCATAAAAAAGCAGGTGGATCCACCCAAAACGGCAGAGACTCTCAAGCAAAGCGCAGAGGCGTTAAGCGCTTCGGTGGGCAAATTGTAAGTGCCGGGGAGATTTTGATACGCCAGAAGGGCTTCCAGTTCCGTCCAGGGGATAATACACATCTGGGTAAAGATTGGACTATCCATGCAAATGTTGACGGGAAGGTGGCTTTTAGTAAAAAGAATATGACCAAATTCAACGGTCGCAAGGAACGATGTACATTCGTCCATGTGGAAGCCTCTGCATAACAGAGCTTTAAGTTCTTTGTAATACCAGTGTACTGCAGGTACAATTTTTTTGATGTCAGATATTGGAGGACCAGAATCGTTCAGCCCCGATGAAGGAGTCGGTGGTGTATCCGAAACACTCAGTGAAGAAGCCAAGCAGCGTTTCGCTGCTGCTGCTGCGGCAATGCAGCAGATTAAGAGAGAGGAAAAAAAATCAAAGAAACGTGATGACCAGGTTGCACAGGTCATAATCCAATTCCTGGGTGACGAAGGACATTCGCATCTCTTCGTCCTCATTTCCCGCCTTGTGGCACGCGATTGCCCGAGCATCTTCATCCTCTCCATCCTCTCGCTCATTCATGAAGAGAGCTTAAATACGGTTCAGGAATACCTGGAGGAAACTCTTCAGAAAACCGCTGAACAAACTGTGGATGAGAGTTTGGCACTGACCAAGACCGGTGAGCTGGATGCGGAAACCAATCGCACACTTGTTGCATGGATTACACGTATGCAGATGGTTCTCTCCCTTTCACCCGAAAAGATACTTCTGCGCCTCATGATCGATGAGAAGAATATTGACGGGACCGTTCTGCAGCTCACAACCTTCGTCCTCCAAGAATTCTTCCAGAATCGTGGACGCGAGACACCGTTTGAGAAGATACAACCACTTACTGCAAGCATTCTACAGACGGTGCTACAGCCGTTTATGGGAGCAGCTAGAAAAGTGTTGATTGATCAGACTGAGAAAGAAGATGAACAATAAAACCGTAGCAGCGACGCGGCGTCGCTGCTACGTTACATCACAAACTCAAAATCTTGTATCGGTGTCTGCTTTCTCCCTTCTACTTCAGCATACAAACGAATCCGATCAACAGGAATATCAAATAAACAATCCTTTAACCGCTTCATAATCTCCTTCTTATTCACAGCAAACTTCTGTGGATGAGAGATACGAGCAAGAGTGATGTGTGGCTCAAAAGGCTTTCCTGATGGCCACGGACAAGATTTCTTAAGTCGAGCTAGCTCATCGCTAAATCCGATTTTTAAAAACAGAACCCGATCCTCCCCTCGTGATCCGAATGTTTCTGCTTCTTCCACATGTATTGTGAAAGGCTGAGCTCCCTCCGCAATCTTCTGGGCTTGCGTCATTATCTGGTTATATTCAATTTCCATTACTTCTTGCCAATACTGCATTGTAATATGTGGTGATAGTGGATTTTGGAATCTAAGAACACTTTCGAAGGGTTTCAGTTCTTCTTGCAGAGCCTGAAACTGCCACTTGGGGTTTTGCTCCAGAGGAAGAGCTAAGAACGTTGCGCGTAATGGGAATGATAATTCATCCATAAGCTTCATAATTTTCAATTATCAATTGTCAATTATCAATTTTTTTACCTTTTAAGCACAGAAAGGAACGCCTCCTGCGTCAGCGTCACCCTTCCCATCGCCTTCATCCTCTTCTTTCCTTTCTTCTGCTTTTTAAGCAGCTTCTGCTTGCGCGTGACGTCTCCTCCATACAGCTTTTCCGTCACATCTTTCCTGAATGCCGGTAATGTCTCTCGCGCAATAATCTTTGCGCCGATCGCTGCTTGAATTGGGATCTGATACTGCGCCTTTGGAATCGACTTCTTGAGCTTCTTGCAGATTGCGGCTCCAGCCTGTTGTGCCTCGCTCTTGTGGACAATGGTACTGAGTGCTTCCGTAGGTTCTCCCAGAAGCAGAATCTGCATCTTCACCAAATCCCCTGCTCTGTATCCGATCGGTTCATAGCTCATGGAACCGTAGCCTGCCGTGGAAGACTTCAGCTGATCGAAGAAGTCCAGAACAATACCGGCAAGCGGCACTTCGAAGTGTACCAGCGCCAGCTCCGCATCCAGATATTCAAGCGACACATACACGCCACGCCGTTTCTGCGTGATATCCATGACAGGTCCGATATCCTCCTTGCGACACACCACCTCCAGCTTCACCCACGGTTCACGTACTTCTGCGATGACCGTTGGATCCGGAAAGTCCGCAGGATTACTTATTTGAGCCACATCAGGTTCATTTTTTTTAAGCAAACTAGACCTTACAATTTCCGCAGGACTTTTAGAATTTAACTTAACTTCGTACATCACACTCGGTGCTGTGATAATCAGATCGCAATCATGCTCACGCTCTAGTCTCTCTTGAACAATATCCATGTGAAGGAGGCCCAAGAAGCCACAACGAAAACCATTCCCCAGTGCTGCATTCCGTTCCGGTTGAAAACTCAGAGCCGCATCATTGAGCGCAAGTTTCTCGAGCGCTTCTCTGAGCTGCTGGTACTCATCCGTCTGAGAAGGATAGAGCCCTGCAAAGACCATCGGCTGCAACTCCTTGTATCCGGGGAGAGGATTGAGATCCGAAGATGATGCAACAGTATCTCCCGTACGAACATACGTAACATCTTTCGCTCCAGTTACAATATATCCGATCTCGCCAACGGTAATTTTCTTATCCGAAACGTAACTCGGTGCAAAGTGTCCCGTATCCATCACCTCTACTTGCATCTTGGTACCAAGCAGATGAACCTTTTGACCTTTTTCGAATTCTCCTTCCACTATTCGAACATATGCAACCGCTCCTCGATACGGATCCATGACGGCATCAAAGATCAGAGCGCGTGCATTACTACTCGATTTTAGTTCGGACGGCTCAGGAATCCTCTCTACAACTCTGTCCAAGACTTCTTCCACTCCACTCCCCTCTTTTGCAGAAATAAGCAGAATGTCTTCCTTCTTACATCCCAAAAGCTTCATAACTTCCACACTCACGCGCTCAGGTGCTGCCGCGGGAAGATCAATCTTATTGAGCACCGGAATAATCGTCAGGTCATGTTCCATAGCCATGTATAGAACTGCCAGAGTCTGTGCCTGAATACCTTGGGATGCATCAACCAAAAGAATCGCACCTTCACATGCCGCGAGGCTTCGGCTCACTTCATAGCGAAAGTCCGTATGCCCAGGGGTATCAATCAAATTCAACTCGATACCTTTGTGCTGCATACGAACCGGTTGCAGCTTGATCGTAATCCCCCGCTCGCGCTCCAGATCCATGGTATCCAGCAGCTGCTCCTTCATCTGGCGCTTGTCGAGTGTTCCGGTCTGCTCAATCATACGATCCGCGAGCGTGGATTTGCCGTGGTCGATGTGTGCGATGATGCAGAAGTTTCTTATGTCCATGGGTTAGCGTGGTGGGCGACTTGCCCACAATAGCACGGAGCATAGCGGAGTGCGTAGGTGGGTGATGCAGAAATTGCGGATGTTCATTCACAATGAAATTACCTTAATTCAAGTAAGTTTTCATACTAAAAAAGCATTTACTTGCTAACTCGTTTCAAATATTGACGAGACCGCATTTCTACTTGAGTCAATCCCGTACTTTTCATTATGAATATCTTCCGCTCTCGTTACCATCTCATCAGCTTCTTTCTGGCTTCTGCGAAAATCCGGTTTAGATCGATTTTTTAAAGATCTCCAAAGTTCCTTGGCCGGGTCTTCGACCAACGTCACCCTCTTCTTTTCATAACTCGGATGGAGAATTGCCGCCTTAACCCAGTTAAATTCTGGATCTTCCAGGGAGACTAATTTGCCATTTTTGTCTACAGGTACAACGTACGTTCTTTCATTAATTTTTCTACTAACCATTTTATGCGGTTTTGCATCTGCAAATAGCTCTTCGGGGCTTTTCTGAAATATCTCTTTAACTTTTTCTCTCAAATACTGATCAATCTCATCAAGAGATCTAGTTCCATCTTGCAGCTCTACAATTAAAGGTTCAAGCATTGCTTCGAACTGACGACGAAGCTCTATACGAATCACGTTTCCCAGGGTTTCATTATATCGTGCGGTAGTAAACCCATCTGCCAGAAGCATGGCGTGCTTGAGTCTGTCCTTGAGAATTTGTCTGGCAGTATTCTTTGCTTCTTCAGGACGAGCTTCTTTCAAAGATGCAAAACGCGCACGAGCAGTAGCAAGCTCGAACCGATGAAAAGTATCTATGAGTTCATCAATCTTTTCCCAATACGTTGGATCATCTTTGTCTAGCGATAGTACAGAAAGATCCATATATTCAACTTTACCTGGAGTTACTTCACATGGAATCTTACTATCCCCTTTCTCTTCTCTAAGTTGCAAAAGCTTCGCATATGCTTCAGCACGACGAATGTGTTCCGAAGGTTGCAGCTTCTCATTATTGCCTAAAGAGTATTGAAAGTATTCAAACTTCTTCTCCACCCAAAGTTTTGTTATAAGCGCCAAACCCTCAAAATAATGATCTGCAATAACAGCTTCACGTGAACCGTGTTTTTCTATGTGAGATTGCTGTGTCTTTTTACCAAGTCCATCGAACCACTCTTCAGCTTCCTTATACTTTTTTGGAGAATGATCGGGTTTGGATGTTTTAAACAGATACGCTTCGAGTGCGGATCTGGCTCTCCATAGTTTTGTATCGTTTTCGCTAATACCGGTGCCAAGTAACGCAGGATCTACCCAGCTAATGCTGTCCTTTGATAGTTTTGAAATTCCTGCAATCAAATCTCCAGTATGCATCTTCATGAATTCATTATCCGATGCCTTATCCATAGACACTGCAAATTCAAACAAGTGATCTGCATACGCAGCCCCTCCTACTAATGGAACTACAACCCATCCTGTAGGCGAAGCTATGAGTAATAATCCACCTGATCCAGTCCAAATGAGGCTTTCTCTTTTACCTTTCAAAATTCTTGCAGCTTCGAGCTCCCCCAACTTTGTCATTTCCAATATTCTTGCTTCATTGAGAGCAATGAAAATCCCATCTAATAGAACTGTTAATCCAACAATTTTAAGAAGTTTGCTGCGCTGTGCTAATTTTGCAGCTTTCTGAAGTCTCGCCGCTTCATCACTGTGCTCAACGGCCTCACGAAATAGTCTGTGATTTAGACAATCTTCAAGTTGATGTGAACGCGCAACAGGATCATCCATATCGCTCACGACCTCTATACGTCTGGCTAAGGCTTTTGGATCTGTGATGCTTTCGACTGCCTCGGTAGCCTCATCTCCCAGTTGTGCAAGACGTGGGAATACTCTAGTTGAACTAGCCGGTGTATCTATAAGTTCAGCAAGCTCTCTGCCGCACCAGCCTTCCTTTAGGAGGAAACGATATTCATCCCGATGGA
Source organism: Patescibacteria group bacterium (assembly GCA_043819035.1). Classification (GTDB taxonomy): domain Bacteria; phylum Patescibacteriota; class Gracilibacteria; order Peribacterales; family Peribacteraceae; genus UBA2144. The sequence continues at coordinate 7,054 of JBDRFD010000010.1, forward strand.
AACCGGCTGAATCAAGTATTGCAATTTTTCTCTTCAAATCAGTTATTGACCATAATCTCCATTCACCCTTAGCATTCTTTACGGCACCATACGAACCAGCCTCAACTAAATCGCCAGTTGGCTCGACTCCGTGAGCTACGTTAATTGAATTCCAATTTATCGTTCTCCCGTTGAACCGTGTAGCACCATTATCTAATGTTTCCATCAAAGCCTTCCTGGCTTCCGATATCCTGACATTTGGTGACTCAAAGACTCGAGCATGCCTGGCAACAGATTCCGGTCGGCGAGCCATACCAACAGTTCTTTGCAGACCACCTACATTCTGTGTTCTCCATAAATCTGACATTGCTTCATCTACATGTGTATATCCTGCTTCTTTTAACGCAGCTCTAAGTTGATCTGTATCTTCAGCGAGTGGAGAAAGCATATTTACTACGTCACGAGCATCTTTATAGGCTGTGATGCCAAATTGAAGCCTTGGAACACGCGGAACACCATATTTGACAGGATTTCTAAGACTCTTTGCAATCTCTGTTAATTCCGTCTGACGTGCTGCGCGTACAAGAACCACACTCCTGGCACGCTCTTTTATGTTTACAGCTGTCCGCCATGGAACAAGTCTATGTTCTGCCCAACGGTGCTGAGTTAGTACATCTCTAAGAGCCTGCTTGAATTGTTTTGCCTGTGATACAGGGAGATTATGTTGCCTAGCATATGCTTCCAGTGCTTTTACATCCATTGATGCAAAATGAGCAATATTGCTCATACGTACTTTCAAATACCCTTTGTATCCTGCATATGCAATTGGAGAATGCCCAACTGCCATCCAACCCGGAAATTCTTGCCAGAGAGTGAAATACTTATGTATCACTCTCCGTGCAAAACTCATACCGGCTTCCTCTGATAATTGTGCAAAGTTTTCTAGCTCTACCAAGAACTCATCACTGAATTGAAGATCCTTAAACAAGTTCTTAAGTTCACCAATATTACTACCTGCAATATTAATAAACTGACTTATCTTTCGTATTTGCAAATCTCCAGCTAGCTCAACGTATTCATGATTATTAAGTATATCAATTGCTTTTAGACCAAGCGTAAAGCTATTGCCACCTCCGATCTTAGACAGGTAATACACTTCAAAAACCTCACGCGCTGTAAGCTTTTTATTGACGAACAAATCAGTTAACGCATCACCCACTTTGTTCTCCAGATTATCTCGTTGATCCTTAGGAGGCATTAATAGTTTCCTCATCAACTCCTCCGCCATTGCTTCTGTACATACCTCATTTATCATATTATTAAGCATTGGCTCCTCTAGTACATCCAATGACCCTGAAACTTTGTCGATATTGCCAACACTAATTGTAGCTTCTGTTGAACGAATGAACGTCATAAAATCACCGATTTTTCCTGCTTCATCTTCTGAGATTTCTTCTGAATTCTGCAGATCGAGTAGCGGTGCAAGAACTGTGTGTACTGCCCTTTCAGGATACAACCCAGGATCTTCGAACAACTCTTTTAAAGCTCCAATCATATCTGGAGCTTCTCCATCAGCGTAAGCACGTACCGCTTCTACAACAATATCGTTGACCTTACTCATTGATGCCATATAACTCATGCATTCAACGGCTTCTCCAATAGAGAGATCATTCACATCTTTGTTTTGACTTTTTGCATACTGATTAACTGTATCTAAATTTTTTGCAATATATCCAACAAGTAACTTCAGACCCTCTAACTCTCTTTCGGTACCAATATAATCTATCTGGTCCAAAAATTCTTTAAAGGGTGAATTTTCCTGTTTCAGGACATATTTAATTTTATCTTTTTCTGTAATACTATCTTTCACGGTCTTTTCCTCCAGGCAACGCATGACTAACTCTAATGGCAAATTCCACGACATTGCCACTATCAAGATTTCACGAGCACAGGATCGAAGCTTTGGTGGTGTCTCTTGTAATCCGGCATCCCTGGCAACGTCATATTGCATACGAAATACTTGGTTGGCCATTTTAATGGCCATCGACTCCTCACTCGTCAATCTGAGCATTTTAGCCAGATACGGTGGCATCTCTACATCACTTGTTGGTCCACCCCATAAATTGTTATACACCTGCCAGTCACGATAAAAAATCGCGAAGTTTCTGGTGACTTCTTTTTTAAAAGCAGTGAGCTCTTTCTCTCTTTTTTGGATCTCCTGTTCTTGCCCTGGCTGCTTTTTAAGCTGATCAACCTGATTAGACAGCTGTTCAACTATAAGCATACCACTCCAAGTAAGACCTCGAAGCTCTTCTAAATCGGAATATAAGGTCCCAAGTCTCTGCTTATTTACCTTACGAGTGAGTGGAGATTCATTAGGATTCTTTGGATGTGGCTGAAGAAGTTTAGTGAGCATCTCCTTCCACTTTTCAGCATCTTCCTGAATATCAAGTGCTTCCATGAGCTTTGGCCCCTTTGTTAAATATGGTTCTAGATTTTTTGCTTCCTCATTTTGAGGAGCATCTGGTGCCGTTTCTGGCCCTGTTCCTACCATATAGTTTTGATATTAATTTCTAGTTCTGTTGCAATCCCCTGAGCACCTCATCCCACATTTCTACGGGCGGAGCATCAGTTGGAAGAGGACTAACATCTGGAATTGGTACTTCACCAGCACCTCCACCAATAATTTCTCCCACCGTCTCCGCAGCTCCCCCCGCAGCTTCAGCTGCAGCTTCTCCCGCCGCACCCGCTGCCTCTCCAACTGCACCAGCAGCCTCTCCAACTGCTTCCGCAGCTCCAGCAACTCCTTCACCAACCATCGATTCCATCACTTTTGCTTTCAACCAACCATATCCAGCCGCAGCTGCGCCTGAGTAATACAGAGCTGCAACTCCCAAACCTACAGCTACAGCAATGGAAATACGAGGGTGTGCTTTCATGGTTTCCCATCCATATCGCAGTGCCTTACCTGGAAGTTTAAGAAGCTTGGTATACCACGATTCCTTCCGATTTAGCTCTTGAGCATTCAGATGCAAATGGTTAATAAGTGCTTCACCCTGCCCATTTAGATTCGGGTGTTTTTCCCTTAGTGAAGTTAATAGTCCCTCACGCTCACCAACAGAATCCCCCAGCGTGTGCAAGCGATCGATATCGTACCCAACATCCTCTAAATACTCCTGCATTTGTTCACGTGTACGAAAAACGGGAAACTCGAATGTCTCTTTGGGGCCACCTTGTGGTGTATTAGGAAGTGCCTCTAATGAAGAACCAGAAACCATAGTTAAGTGTTGGAAATGGAAGCATTTGTATCAAGAATTTCATGCCTGAGTAAACTTAAAGCCGCAAGCCCCTGCACATCTGCATCGGTCTTAGTCTCTTTAAGGAGAAAAAGAATGATAGCTTCTAGGCCTTTGGCTCCAATTGTAAATGCAAACTCCTTGAGCACTCCCTCCTGGATTCCTGATAGATCAACCTCACGAATATCTTTGGCATCCTTCATCCGTTCTACCAGTGTCTCTACTTCCGGATATTTCTTAAAGTCTGCCATTTTCATACGCATAGTGAGGACTTCCGGTGTTTCATACGCATCGATAGTCTCTTCCTCCACCGTCCATCCTTCCTGTAGCTCTTCAGGAAGCTTCTCGAAGAGCTTCTTTTCATCGGCCGTCAGATGGAGGGTAGTCATCATGGTGTAATTATTGTAGTGACTGTTTCGTTTAAATAAAAGGTTTACACGGGGACTATTTTTATTAATTCCTCCTCGCCAGCTTTTTCTGGAGGGACTATATACTCACTTCTTGATGTCGACAGGTGGCTTAGTAGTGATGCAACCTGCGACTCGTTCAAGCGTGCAGGTACTTGCTTACTGAATATTAACCACTTGGATCCATTTACTACAAAATCCAGAAATCCCCCACTCCACACTGCTTGAAGAATTTGTAGCGTAGCTCCATCTGCATCAGAATCTGGCATCCCTTCCAACTTCCAATTTTTTCCATCAACAATAAGATTTGCAGGAAGGGAAACTTCTACATTGTACTTTTTATTGGACACCTCAACTATATGAGATCCTTGTAGAAGATCAACTGATTGATTTAATGTCTCTACACCTTTTGTCCCTTCTGTACCTTCCTCACCTTTTGAGCCTACTGCACCTTTCTCTTCTTCAGATACTTGTGCTGGTGCTGTTCCCTTTCCCGCTTCTTGAGGTTTGGCATTCTTATTAGAAGCAACTTGTTTCTTATCCTCAATAGTCTCTGCATACTTATTGATACCAAATGCAGCACCCACTGACAGAAGCCCAGCTGCTGCCAAAACCCCAATTTTATTTGCCCCCTTCTTCATCGCGGTAGCCAGAATTAAAATAACTGCTATCGCTGCAGCTGGAACACCATACTGCATTACATTTTTCATTACAGGTCCTTTATCTCCATAATGCTCCATAATCTTTTGCGCATTCTTCATAGTTTTCTCAAAGTAGTTGCCTACTGAGGCAGTAGCTGTTTCGATGGCCCCAGGCTTGTCCTTTTTCTCTTTGCTCTCAGGTTTTGTACTATCCTGAGCATGCACTTCTGGTGTTTCAGGTTTTGGTTGTGCTTCAGGTTTTTCAGGTGCGTTTTTTTCCGCTATACTATCCAGCTTTTCACTCGGTTTTGCTGGTTCATTCTCCTGCACAGGTTGATCTACACCTTTTGGGGCATTTTCCCGTAAGGTGCCGCGTTGTTCTTGACCTTCTGCCATACTACTCTTTCTCGCTTGTTCCCTTTCTCTCGCAGCTTGTGCCAGTCGGGCCGCCTCTTCTGTTCCACCAGAAGTATTGCCAGCCACTTGTGACTCAGCTGGAGCAGCCCCTGATGTTTCATCAACACCAACCATAATAAATATTTGTTTATAAAATCATCCTATTATAGCAGAATTCCTTAATTCATCCAAGGATTGCACCTCTGAGGCTTTTTTTCCCCTCCTGAACCAATTGCACAAGGGTTTCACGCCTGCTTCCCCGCAAAGAAGACAACTTATCCCCTTCCTTCTGCTTTAAAACCTCATACTCCTTGCCAAGCGCAATCGCAGCGAGGGCTCCGTGATAGCGTTGTGTGAGAACCAGACTGCTCTGCATTACCTCCACAGAAAGATCATCAAGAGTAAGCACAGACCGTACTTCGACCCCGCCACCACACACTTCATTGATCTTCTGACATGTTTTCTGCTCTTCAGTGTCCTGCGATTGCATAGATATGATACGTAACGAATCCCACTCCCGCTCTTTGGACAACTCACGCGCTCTCTCAATAAAGCGTACAGTAGAGTTCTTTCTCGGTATTATTACGAACACATTCTTTGAACTGTCACCTATGTTTTTAGCTTGTATAAGCGATATTACAGGGTCACTAGTTCGTACTACTTTTGTGTTCTTTTCCCATCCCGCAATCCTATTAAAGGAGTGAGTATCACGCACTGAAATTGAAGCTGCCCTTTTAACCACCCATCGCGCACATGCTTCACCAAGCCTCGTCCGGAAAGGCCCTATCCCCTGAAAGGCTAAATGAAGTTGCTTACCAAAGAGCCGTGCAACGAATGCATGCCACCACCAGAGGAGACACGCGTACACAGATTCTGTATCAGTAAAGAGTGAGCCCCCTCCAAAGACCACCCCCTCTGACTTCCTAAGTACTCTTAGCGTCCTCCACCATGGCCTCATAAGTGAGCGTAATCCTGCAGGCAAACGATGGAATTCGCCTTCCTGAGGATTCGCTGAAAGAACAGACCACTTCACGTCTGGAAAACGCTTGAGGAAATACTCCTTAAGAGCTTCATCTCCCAGATTTCCTACGCCGTAATTTCCTATGAGCACAGCACGCATAGGAGAACTATACCGTGAAGTGACGATCTACGCCTCCTTCTTCTCATCCTCTTCATGAGATTTCTCATCTTCCTCATTTGAATCATTTTCTTGTTGTGATTTTTCTGGCTTCGGGTCCGCAGCCGGGGACGACTGCTCCTTGGTGGATGTTTTTTCTTCAAGGCCTGCGTTATCTTCACTCTCATCGTTACTCTCTCCGGGTTTCTCTTCCAAAACTTCTTGTTCTTCTTTTTTATCCTCTCCTTGATCCTCAGACTGCACAGCAATTGCAAACTCCTCCGCCGTTGTAAACCTCTCACTCAAACGAGCCGCTTTGCCTCTTCGACCGCGCAGGAAGAAGAGCTTGGCCCTGCGAACTTTGGCTACTTTTTTAACTTCTATTTTAACGATTGTCGGGGAATGCAAAGAAAAAACACGTTCCACTCCAATGCCGGATGCTATACGCCTTACGGTGAATGTACTATCTGTTGGTGCCAGTCCCTTATGGACCGCAATTACGAGGCCTTCAAGAACCTGAACACGCTCCTTGCCTCCTTCCTGGATTTTCTCATGCACACGCACCGTGTAACCCTGCCTTATTTCAGGCCGCGATTTAATGTAAGAAGCCGACTGCCGTTGGAGAATCGGAGAAGTCATGAGCTGGGGGAGACTACATACTGAAAATGGCTCTGTAAAGGAAAAATCAATGTTATTAGCTGATTAGCTTATTGGCTTATTAATTTTTCGAATCAACTAATCAGCTAATCAACTAATCGGCTAATCAACTAATCAGCTTTCTTGCGCAACCAGTAAAACAGCTACAAAACTACTTCTTTTGAGCCTCCTCAATCTGCTTCTGAATAGCATTGTGCACTACCAGATGTCTGGGGTCATTGAGGATGGTCGTAATAAAACGATCGCGAAGGCTAAGTCGATACAGGAAGTCTCCTTGAGAGAAAATCGAGTACTTCACATTTTTAAGTGACGGATCCTGTATAAGCAATGCCTCGAGCATCTCCTTTTTTACTTCCCCTACCACCAGCAGATCCACTTTACTCTCTGTACCCACAAAATTTCCCGCAAGCAACACCAAATCGATATCGGGCAATTTCTTGAGGCTCGCAACAATAGGGCTCTCTGCCTGAATCTCTTTGGAGAAGATATTCCTTAGCTCCGGATAGAGCGAAAACTCCGGATCAACCCGGTAGTACTTTTTACGGTTGCGGTGACGCGCACGCACCATTCCGATCCTGCGTAAGTTTTCCAGCTCTCTTCGTATGGAGTTAATCTGTTCATGAAGCAGCCTTGTAAGCTCACGGATGTAGTACTCTTCCTCCGGATGCAATAGAAATGTGGAGAGTAGCTTGACCCTCGTCTGGGAACTGAAAAGTGCTTTAAGGATGGTTGATGACATGAGGTCTTAGAGGTCTTAACATTACGTTCACAAACTGTACTCATGAACATACTAATAGTGCAAGAAAAGTGATCAAGCAAATGATCAACTATTTTGTTCTAATATTCTTTGAGTTTTAAGCCAAATATGCTGTATAGGAGCATGTCATTTGACTGATTCATGAATACTATTTGTACTCATCTTCGAGTACCTAATGTGTTCTGGTTCTATTCTGATGCAGATGTTCCATTTCCTGCCAATCCTGCAGAGCTCATATTGTACTCATGCAAAGGACATTGTTCATACTTAAAAATACTGATATAATACTTTGAATGTATGCACACAGAAAACTCTTAACTGCAGGTCTTGCAGCACTCTTCCTTGGGTGCATCTTTGGCATGAACGGATGGGAGATTTTTGTAGTGGAAAAAGTGGCAGCACAAGCGGCACCCCCGCACCCCGACCAATTCTATAACACAATGATTCAATTTATTGGATTCGTTCAGTCCCTACTATTGTGGCTCCTTTACATAGTTCTGTATCTCTTGGAGAGGCTCTTTGATCCGAATGCGTTTATCACGGATTATCTGACTCCCGAAGGCGGCGGGGTAGGCCCGCTCCAAACTCTATGGATGCATTCGCGCGATATCGTCAATGTTATACTTGCTTTCATCCTGGTCGGCGGTGCAGTTATGACTATTGTCTTCGCCAAGGGTGACTATTTCAAAACCAAAATTGTCCAATTTTTAGTGGCGATAATTCTGGTGAATTTTTCGTGGTTCTTTCCGCGCGTCGTAATTGATACGGCAAATGTTCTGACCGCCACAGTCTATGCGCTTCCTGCAGCTATTGGTTATAATTGCGTAGGACCGGATGGTGGAGACTGTTACATATGGGAAGATCCGCAATTCGATCTAAATGAATCAGCACGGTCAGCATGGATAAGACTGGATAATGATAATTTCTGTACTCCGGACTTTGCAATTTGCTACAAAAGGGTTACGTTGGATCGAAACGCCAATAGTCCTGCCGCTCTGCTGCTTGGTCTCGTAATCAATAACGCTCGTCTTTTTAATCTCTCAACAATCCCGGACATCCCGGATGATCGGATAGCAGGCGTACCGATTGGCACTGATCGAGCAAGCAGGCAGATTAGACTTGTCATCTACGCATTATTTTCATTCATTCTGATTGCGGCATTATTCTTTCCGTTGGCCGCAATGCTGATTGTCTTCATTGTACGCATCCCATGGCTCTGGCTGACAATCGCATTCATGCCATTCATGTTCCTTGGCCTGATTCTGGGAGATAAAATGGGGGAATTTGACACTATGAAAATATGGAAGAAGTTTCTTGGCGCCGCTTTTGTCCCGTTGTTTGTAGCGATACCCATCGCAATAGGTTTCATGTTACTAAACACCGGAATAGACATAATTGCTATGCCGGATGCAGGTTCCACACCGGGGCTGTTTTCCATCGATAATTTCCTGGATCTTCTCTGGCTCGGCATGACTCTGGGGGTACTCTATATTGGAACATTCGCGGCTCTCAAAGCTGCACATATTGCTGAAACTATCGTAACTTCGATTGAAAGCTATGGTCAAGCTCTGGGTAAGGGCCTGGCGATGTTACCGGCTCGCATACCATTCATTCCCGTTCCTGGAGGCAAAGGTCTCATATCCGCCGGCGCTGCCGCACAGGGGCTTAAGAAATTAGCAAATCCATACCAGCAATGGAATGATCAATTGGATAAGGCATTCCCTGATTCAGGATTAGGAGGAAGTGGAGAAGGTGTTCAACTTGCTGACAAAATCAAAAATTCGAGTGAGCCTAAATATAAAAATATTAATACTAAAATCGAAAATGATATTAGGCCCAATTTCAACGTCGTAAATCAATTTAAGAATGCAGCCGAAGTTGAAGCACATGAGAAAATAGACCTGGCTGAGGTAAACAGAGCACGAGATCTGATCAAAGAAATAGAAAAGGAAATGAAAAAAGCAAATCCGAGTGTTAATCTCAACGAAAAAACTATCACCGAATTCGCAAACAGATATGGAGCTAGTTTTAATGAAGAAGCTGTCAAAAAGCTGCGCGAATAGCCAAAAACACCTTGGTAAAAAAACCTGAGGGGACAATCTATTAAGCTTTAGTCGTAGGATAAATGGTTTCTTTGTTTACTTCCCCTCCTTCCTCTTAAGTTCCCGAAGGTAGACTTCTATTATATCGCCTTCCTGAATAGGTATGGTTGTCTCTACCCGCATGCCGCACTCAGTCCCCTCTTTGGCTTCCTTAATATCCTTTTCTCCATGCTTTAGAAATGTGATGCGGCCGGTGCCAACCTCTGTTCCATCGCGCTGCACTCGGAACGAGAGACGCTTGATGATACCGTCGGTGACTTTGCCTCCCACAATCTGCTCGGACTTCTTGGTGAGGAAAATCGCGCGGATCTCCACGTGCCCATAGATTTTTTCCTCTTCTACCGGTTCCACCAGACCTTTTACCAGTCCTTCCACATCATCAAGAAGCGTGTAAACAACATCGTACTTGCGCACTTCCACACCCTCTCTTTCCGCTGTCTTCTGTACACTAATCGGCACAGGAACAGTAAAGGCAATTACTACTCCTTCACTCGCGGCAGCCATCATAACATCGGATTCAGACACAGCTCCTACGGCCGCATGGATCACTTTTACACTCACTTCCGCACTGGATTGTTTGATGAGCGCGTCTTTCACGGCTTCCAGAGATCCTTGCGTATCTGCTTTGAGAACCACTTTGAGCTGTGTGAGCTTTCCTTCCGATAAGCGGCTCACCAAATCCACGAAACGACGTTTCTTGCTCTGTTCCTGCTGCTCCTTTACCGCCTCCACCAATGTACGAGCTTCTTGTTCAGACGATACAACCTGCAGAATGTCTCCGACTTTAGGAACTCTTGTAAAGCCGGATACACGCACCGCCCCGGAAGGGGACACCGAATCAAGGCGCTTGCCATGCGCATCGATCATCGAACGAACTTTCCCCGATGTCATACCGCACACATAGATATCTCCCGCCCTGAGTGTTCCCGTATTAATCACCACTGTTGCCAGTGATCCGTGCGAAGGATCCAAGTGACTCTCAATAACGGTCGCAACTGCCGTACGATTCGGATTCGCCTTGAATTCGTTCATTTCCGAGAGCAGCACCAGCGAATCGAGTAGATCTTCTATCCCCTGCTTGGTTTTAGCACTGCACGGAACCACCGGAATCTTGCCACCCCAATCTTCCGGTTGAAGATCTTGTGCCGCCAGCTCCCCTTTTACACGATCGGGATCAGCACCTTCCCGATCCATCTTGTTGAGCGCTACTAGAATGGGGACCCCCGCATCCTTTGCATGGTTGATTGCCTCAATCGTAGTCGGTTTAACTCCCTCGTCTGCCGCCACTACGATGATCGCAATATCCGTTACCTGCGCCCCGCGCGCGCGCATCGCAGTGAATGCTTCATGTCCTGGCGTATCTAGGAAGGTAATCTTGTGTGCTTCCTTGGATCCTTTTGGCGTGTGTTCAACCTGGTAGGCTCCGATATGCTGTGTGATGCCCCCGGCTTCTCCCGCCGCGACTTCCGTTTCACGAATGACATCCAGGATTGAAGTCTTCCCGTGATCAACATGCCCCATCACGACAACGATTGGCGGACGTGGCACCAGATATTCCGGCTCATCGCGAAGTAATTCCTGCAGATTCCGGCTCAGGAGGTCTTCCGCTGTCGCAGATTCCTGTGCCTTTTGCACGGCGACACCAATATCAGATGCGACGATCGCCGCGGTATCGAAATCGATTGTCTGGTTTATGGTAGCCATGATGCCATTTTTCATAAGAACTTCGATAACTTTCGGAACCTGTACTCCTGTCTTTTCCGCAAACTCTTTCACAGAAACCTCGGCAGGCAACATCACCACTCCTTCCTTCTTCTTAATCTGTTCCTGATGTGACCGCGATGCAGACTGTCGTTTGCGAGGAGTTGAAGCCACTTTTTCCGCAATTTTTCGCTCCTCCTTCTCCTGTTTGAGCAATGTCGGATCGATCTTCTGTTGTTGTTCAATTGCTTCTACCGAGACGTCTTCCAATGTGAGCTTCCTTAGTACATGAAGAGACTCGGCTTCTGCCGGCTCTGTTTTCTGCTTAGCGGCACCCTTCTCTTCATCTTTTTCTTCCGCCGCCTCCTCAGCTTCCCCGGAAGTCTCTTCTGCAGATGCTTCTCTGGCCCCCTCCTCTCCATCCACCGAAAACCCGAGTGTTTCCATGTCCACCTGAATACCGTGCTTTTGTGATACAAAGCGAACAATCCCCTGTGCAAGGTTATCCGGCACCTCCCTGTCCGTCGGTTTTACGCCGAAATTAACTTCCTCCAGCTCGTGGCGGAGCTGTTGTCCGGTCATGCCCAATGCTTTTGCCACCTTCACAAGGCGCATGATGTTCGAGGGAATTGCCAGGAAACAGGCTGAGTGTACTCAATTGTGCAATGGAAAGAAAGGAAATATGGACAATTAAGGTAAAAATCCCAAGTTCTTGTTGTGATTTGTTTTTTGGTATTTGGGATTTTCTTACTATCCACCCAATTCCCCCACCACATCTGTCTCGCCTTGAACATTTTTATCTTTGTTCCCTATTTCCTCCACAACATAAACACTCTTATTGGAATCTGCCGGTGTGATGTCTCCGGATTCCTCTATCTTATCTTCTTGAACCATATCTTTGTGAGGTTTTTCTGTGATAGAAGGAATCTTTGCATGCTGAGAAGTAACAA
>JBDRFD010000011.1:0-10969 GCA_043819035.1 Patescibacteria group bacterium
CGTCAGCAGAGAGCTTTAATGCAAAGATCAAAGGATTTCGAGCTCTATTGCGAGGTGTAAGAGATATGGAATTCTTTCTTTTTCGTGTTTCCAAACTATATGGGTAGTTTTCACTTATTTTGACTGTTTTTCACTTGATCCTCCTCCTCTGCCGACTCCAGCATAAATGACAGACCCTCAAGTAATTTCCCACATGAAGAAGCAGAAATTGACTTTCCTGCTTCTGTTCCAAATGACGCATCGGGCTCTATACATGATGCAATCAATGAGCTTATGCAAAGGCCGGATGCAGTACTAGAAAATAAAGAAATGTACGAACGATTGGATGTAATAAGGAAACTCGTCTCTTTGATTGGTGAGATGAGTAATGATGAGTACGACATCTTAGATGTTATTACAAAAGAGAATCGCGAAGGCGCTCGTCATTATCTGAGTGCTCTGGCATCACAGCACAGTGAAAGCAGTCCACGTTTAAGTGAAATCTTCTCTCTTCTTGAGCGACTGCAGGGATCACCGGACTTCCGCACAGATTCAGTACTTCTGCTTCGGCTTGTTTATCCCACCGGCAAAAACGTTATTAATCGCACATTGGATGAAGAAATAGGACCGCTTGCATGGGACGCATCAAAGCCATGCACAATAAAAGGTGCCGGAACTGATATACATGTCCGTCCAAATCAAAGAGAAGACGTAGAAGGATGCATAGTAACTACCGAGGGGAAACGTCATGCTCTGAATGATGGAGAATCAATCATTGTTGGGCGCTCGCTCTCGCTTGATTCTCTCTACGGTCTGCCAATTATCAATCCCGCTAACAACCAAGGAATATTTATACAGAGCGATCTAGAAATTGAAAACCCCGGGTTCTCTCGCATAAGTATTATGATAAAGCTCGAAGGAGGTCGTATTTTCATTTATGAACGCGGTTTTAGAAACGGTAACATCACAACACGACAGGGGAATATTGAAGCTGAATATAATCCTAATACAATTAATGATTGTGGTTCCATTGGGGATAGTCTGCTCCGGATAGTCGATGAGGATCAAGAAATCAAAGAGGATAGTAGTGATAGTAACCTGTGAGTGCTACTGCCACTCACTGTGAAAAACCCCTTTCATATCAGTCCTCTCAAACGTATGAGCCCCAAAGAAGTCTCGCTGAGCCTGAATCAGATTCTGTGGCAGTTTCTCTGCCCTAAGCGCATCGAAGTAGCTCAAGGAGGCACTCAACGCAGGTACCGCTATTCCCCTGCTCGAGGCAAATGTGACAGCTCTGCGCCAATCCAGCTGCCTCTCTCCTTTAAATCTTTCTAGAATTGCTTCCTTTGCAGACTTTGCTATTGACTGAGTGGAACCTAGTGCATTTTGGAATCGCTTGAGTTGAACAGATCGAATGATGCATCCTCCGCGCCAAATTCGTGCTACTTCACTCAAATCCATTCCCCATCCCTTTTCTTCATTGGCATATTTGATGAGATTGAATCCCTGCATGTACGTACAAATGACAGAGAGTTCCAGTGCATGGCGAACAATGGATCGTAACTTCTCCGGAGGCGGTACCGGATCTTGCTCGTCTCTGCTCACAGAAAAACTCTTCACGGACCTCCTCTCGCTTTCACTTCCCGAAAGTATTCGAGCATCCACAGCTGCATTGATCGTTGGGATCGCAACTCCAAAATCATGCGCAGCCTGAGTCATCCACTTCCCGGTCCCCTTCTGTCCCGCTGCGTCTTTGATCAAATCAATGAGCTCACCCTTGCCTTCTTTCTTTTTAAAAATATCAGCTGTGATTTCTATAAGAAATGATTGGAGATCATCACCTTGATTCCATGCAGCAAAAGTTTCGCTGAGCTGCGCGTTACTAAACCCTCCGATGTTTTTGAGAATCGCATACGCTTCTGCAATGAGCTGCATCACTCCGTACTCGATCCCGTTATGTACCATTTTTACGAAATGCCCCGCACCGCCTTCTCCAAGATACGCAACACAGCTCGATTTCTTTTTGTCTAACGTCACACGTCCAACGTCTACATCAAACTCTGTAACATCAGACGTTGGACGTTGGACGTTGGACAGATCTTCAATTTTCGCTGCCATCTTAATCAACAAACTCTCAACTACCTCATACGCAGCCTTTTCTCCACCAGCCATCATACTCGGACCATTCAACGCCCCCTCCTCTCCTCCACTTACACCAAGCCCTAAAAACCGTACACATTTTTTGTTCAGTTCCTCAAGTCTTCGCTCTGTATCCATATAAAGACTGTTTCCACCATCGATAAGTACATCGCCACTTTCTAGCTCAGGTAGTAAATCCTCAATAACCTGATCAACCACTTCTCCTGCCTTTACCATCATAAGAATGGCTCTGGGTGGGGACAAGCTCTGTACTAAATCTTTGTACGTCTTACAAGCTGTGAACTCACCTTCTGCTCCAAACTCCTTCATAAACTCATCGGTGACTTTCTCGGTTCGATTGTATACAGAAACTGCCGCTCCATTGCGCAGAGCATTGCGGGCGAGGTTGGCTCCCATTGTGCCGAGACCGATGACGCCAAGTTGTAGAGGCATGGTTGGATGATAGCATTCTCTAACTGTCTGAACCACAGATTACGCAGATTACACGGATTACACAGATTTATCACAGGCAAATTTGTGCACTATTAACGACCATCTGTGTAATCCTTTTAATCTGTGTTATCTGTGGTCCACCTTCTCCCAGTCCTCCATAAACTTCTTCAGTCCGATATCCGTGAGCTGATGTTTTGGTAGTTTCTTAAATACATCGTATGGAATCGTGCAAATGTGCGCACCCAGTTCTGCCGCTTCTACTATGTGACGCGGATGGCGCGTGGATGCGACGAGCACTTCCGTATCGAAGTCGTAGTTATCCCAGATCGTCATTATCTCTGCAATCACCTCCATGCCATCCTGCCCCGCATCGTCCAAACGGCCTATGAAGGGGCTAATAATGTTCGCACCGGCTTTGGCTGCGAGCACAGCTTGATTCGCTGAGAACACAAGTGTGCAGTTCGTTCGAATCCCCTTCCCTCTACAGTACTTAAGAGCTTTAAGCCCCTCAGTGGTCATAGGTACTTTCACAACCACGTGTTTGTGCCAGCTTGAGTATTCATCCGCCTGCTTCTTCATTCCTTCAAAATCTGTTGCAGTTACTTGTGCAGAAACTTCGGGAACGTATTTGCACATTTTGAGTACCGTCTCTTTGAAATCTTTACCTTCCTTTGCAACAAGAGAAGGATTGGTTGTGACGCCATCAAGGACGCCCCATGCGGCGATCTCTGCAACCTGGTCTACGTTTGCGGTGTCGAGGAAGAGCTTCATAGGAAGTGAATAATGAAAAATTAAGAATGAATAATGAAACCTGTCATTACATGCACTATTGTACCCGCATTATTCACTGTTCATTATTCACTTTTCACTATTAACTCTCAACCCTGTTTCCGAAATAAATGTAAGATATGGCACCGTATGAAACTCTCCGTATTTCTGATCATCAGCTTGTTGCTCACAGCATGCACTACACAAGTGACTTCAGAAGATGCATATCAACTCCCGAGAAGAGTTCTTATAGAAGTCCCCTTCTCCCCCCAGGCCCCACACGCCAACTGGGATGCTCCGTATCAGGAAGCTTGTGAAGAGATGGCGCTGATCATGGCGCATTACTTTTTGGAAGGAAAAGAGCTAACACCGGAGATTGCAGACAAAGAAATACTCGACCTTGTAGCGTGGGAAAAAGAACATGGATACAGCGAAGATGTAACCCTTACACAGCTGGCCTTGATCGGATGCGAGTACTACAAAGATTGTACAAATTATGTGATCAACAAAGTCACTGTTGAAGCCATCAAAGAGCAACTGGCACAGGGGCATCCCATTATTGTCCCTGCCGCAGGGAGAACGCTTTTAAACCCCTATTTCTCCGGAGAAGGGCCTTGGTATCACATGCTGGTCATTACAGGCTACGATTCCGGTCGTTTCATTACAAATGATCCGGGCACGAAGCGCGGAGAAGGATATAAATACGCACACGATATTCTCCTCAATGCAGTCCATGACTGGACGGGGGCAAAAGAGGATATATTTCGAGGAGAAAAGAGGATGTTAGTGGTTCGATCACCCCAAGGTCAACATGACCAGGGAAAGGAGAACGATAGCGGATATATTGATTAGAAACGGTGCTTTTGAATGTGTTCTTGACTGTTTCATACATTAAAAAGTTAAGAATTAATTGGTAGCCCGAGAACCCTACTTATGACTACTCTGAGGGTCAATAATTTCGGGCTTGCAATTCCTGTAATTTATCAGTAATTTCTCTGTCTGCCATGACCACATTTTATATTCATTCCCCAATGTATCATGGTCCAAGATAACACCGCATCAGCAACAAAAAACGACATCCTACTATTGGAAGGGAAGATGGCTCAATGGAAAGAAGAAACAATTCGACATTTTGATGTAGTTGCAGAACAACTTCATCACGATGTGATCGGTGCGAATCGAGATGAAGTCGAACTAGTAAGGGATAAACAAAAGAATCACGAACATAGAATTCAGAATCTCGAAAGACACACAGGGGTGATAGCTGCTTAATCTCACACTTCGCTTTACGTACAACCACAAGGAACTTACACTTCCTATACTCTATGACATCTCAAAGACCCGAACTCTCTTCACTCAAAGATGCCCCTGCTTCCTGCAAACGCGTCCTTCAATCAAGCATCGAAGGCGAACACATATGGATTGGCCCAAAAGATGCGATACCGCTAAGTGAAGGGGATCAAAAAGCTTATGAACTGGCACACACTATTCTCTGTCACTTAATCATCCAGGCACCGCTTAAGCACAAGTCCGGCCACCCCGGCGGGCCGCTCTCCGCTTTTACTCCCAGCTACTTTGTCTTTAAGCATAGAAACCCACAGGTGGATCAGCCTTACCGTATGAGCCCGGGGCACCTCTCACTACTCAGTTACGGCCTGCAGTGGATGTTCGGGCGTGATAAGGGCGATAAGCGCTTGGCGAGCCCACAAGCTATCATAGACACGTTCAGAACTCCTGATGGTCTGCCTGGGCACATCGAGGCAGGCATAGGTGACATCCCATTTGGCACAGGCCCGCTTGGAAAAGGCGTGAGCAATGCACTGGGAGTAGCATTCGGTCTTAAATACCTCAAAAAACCCGGAATTGTGGATGTCCTTCTCGCTGATGGCGATGGGCAAGAGGGACAGGTTATGGAGGCATTCAGGCTTGCTTCGCACCTTGGAACCGACAATCTGGTGGTTCACGGAGACTTTAATGATATTCAGCTTGGCGATATGCCATCCGAAACGGTCTGGGCAGACTTCGCGAAGATGGCCTATGCAACAGGGTGGAATGTTATCGAGGTGGAGAATGGGAATGATCCTGGGCAGGTGGTAGCTGCTTTGGAAAAGGCGGATGAGATGATGAAAATGTCCAACGTCAAACGTCAAACGTCAAAGACGTTAGACGTTAGACATTCGACAGGTCGTCCGACCTTCATCTGTTATTACACGACCATGGGATACGGCATCGACTTTATGGAGGAGGCGAGTAACACAGGCGGGAAGAATTATCACGGCGCTCCCCTTTCGGGAGAGGAAGCAGAGAAAGCACTAGCAAAATTACAACCACTCGAAGAAGTCATGAAGGAGTTTGAGCCCTTCCGAGACAAAGAGAAAAAGCGGTATGAATCAGGAGAGCCAATGCAAACTGATATACCACTTGAATTCAATCCAAATAAGATGTCCAACGTCCAACGTCCAACGTCGAAGACGTTAGACGTTAGACGTTCGACTTACAAGCGCACCATCACCTCAGAACACGGCGCCGCCCGCAAAGACTTCGGAGCCACTCATATCAAGGCCCTGATGGCGGTGGACGATCGTATTATCGTGCTACATGCGGACCTGGCAGGATCGGGAGGATTTAGTGAATGCGCCAAAGATTTCCCGGATCGGGTAATCAACGTAGGAGTGGCCGAGGCTAACATGCTGATGATGGCTGCGGGCATGCGCCAGACGGGACTTTTACCGGTTACCTACACGTTTGCAGCATTCAACACAAACGAAGCGCGTGCGAATGCGCGACTGATTGATATCAACTGCGGACACACACGCTGCGGTATCATCAATGACGGGACGCATGCGGGTTTGAGTGTTGGGGAAGATGGAGAGACCCATCAGGAACAAAACTACTTCAACATTCCTTATTACTACACACAGGTTTGGATGCCTGCCGATAGTAACCAAGCAGCTGCGATGGCTGAACATGCTTTTGAACTCATCGCGGAAGGGCATCAGAGTGTGTATGTATTTTCTCCGAGAACAGGGCATGAACAACTCAAGTCCCCCGATGGCGCGGTCATATATGGAAGTGACTATGTGTTTGACGGTAAAGCTGACCTTGTAAGAGGAAGCGGAGATACTCTGGATCAGGTTACCATCATCACCACAGGAATCGGCGTTCATGACGCAATTCAGGCAGCTGAAGAACTCAAAGATCTTAAGCAACCAATCCAGGCTCGCGTCTTAAACGTCAGCTGCATTCGCCCGATTGACTCCGCAGCCATCCTCCAGGCAGCGCTGGAAACCGGTCATCTGATCGTCGTCGAAGATCACAACTCTGACGGTGGACTGGCGACCCTTGTGGCCGACATCATCGCGGACTTCGCGCTCCCTTGTACGCTAAGAAGGCTGGGGCTCAATCACTACTTCCCTTCCGCTCCATCAAGCGACCTCAAGTTCATCGCGGGACTGGACAGCGAGAGTATCGTGAATGCGTGCGAGGATGAAGTGCGAGCAGAGGTGTGCGGAGGTGAGGATGCATTTGTGAGCGCAATACATGAACTTGTTACAAACGCACACTTAAGTCGCTTCCGTGAAACTGTTGAACCATTTATTGATAAACTTGTTAATGAGAAAGGTTATTTAGAGAATCTGCGTGAATACTGGAAGGGAAGAGAATGCCCTCAAGACAAATTGCCTTCAAATAAGGAAATGATTCATAAATTATCGCAATCTCAAAATTAACTATTGACAGCAACCAACCCTCTGTGTACGTTTGTACACCTTGTTATCGGGCCTTCCATCTTGTATATCTCTTAACCTCCGATGTCCATACCCCCTCCACCACCGGTACCGGATGATGATAATAAGATCACACTACGCATCGTGCTTAGCCACGTGCAATATCATGCAATCAGACTCGACAATAGAATAGACAATCTCTCCAGTGAATTAAAAAACGAACTGAAAGCTTTAGGCAAAGACTTAAAAAACTTCAGAAAAGAATTCAATGAATTCGCACATGGAGTAGATGATCTGGATGACCGCGTACAAGATATAGAAACAGAAAACCTACCAAAGCGTATGAAGCGTGTGGAACAAAAGATTGGAATAGCGGCTTAATGAGTCAATCGTACACTGTCTGAACCACAGATTACACAGATTAAGGGATTACACAGATTCCATGCACTTGCTCTGTGTCTATTTATATAATCATCTGTGAAATCTGTGTAATCCGTGTAATCTGTGGTTCAGACATGCTACCTACTTATACAGCCCAACAGGTCGCCGCCATTGACCGCTACACCATCGAAGAATGTGGAGTGGACATCCTGCAACTGATGGAAGTAGCAGGGATGCGTAGCGCAGAAGCTGCTATAAAGCTCTTTGGAGAAGGTAGGAACATCGCAGTTCTCGCAGGCCCCGGAGGCAATGGAGGAGACGCACTTGTGTGTGCAAAGTGGCTTAAGCTTTGGGGACGTGAACCAACTGTGTATCTTTCGCACGAAGAAGAAAAGCTTAAGCCAGTAACTTTAGATCAACTTAAAGTTTGGAAAGCTTTTGGAGGGAAAATCGGGGGTGTACCTTCGTCCTCGCAAGGTTTCGACGGCATCATCGACGGCCTGCTTGGATACTCACTGCAGGGTGACCCGAGAGGCAAAAGTGCTGACCTCATTCGATGGGCGAACGAAAGTCAGTCCCCCATCCTCGCACTCGATGTTCCCTCCGGTCTGGACGCAACCACTGGTGAAGCTCGCGACCCCTGCATCCGCGCCAGGCACACTGTTGTCTTCGGTGTGATGAAAAAAGGTTTAACAGTGGAAGGTGCGAAAGGGTATGCAGGTGAAATTGAACTCGTTAACATTGGGTTCCCGAGGGAGTTCCCAGACTCAGTACTTTCAAAGTAAAAAGAGTGCTTGAGAGTGCTACCACCACCACCCTACTCAGCGTACAATAGACATTGGAGGGATGGCCGAGTGGTCGATGGCGACGGTCTTGAAAACCGTTAGGCCCGCAAGGGTCTCGTGGGTTCGAATCCCACTCCCTCCGCCATTGTCTGAACCACAGATTACGCAGATTACGCAGATTTCACAGATACTCGTTAAACAACAACAGAGTCGTGTTCAGATATCTGCGTTATCCCTTTTATCTGCGTAATCTGCGGTTCAGACACCGTTTCGCTACACATTCCTATCCATATCGCGCAACGCATTTAATTGAATGCAATTGACTATTTGGCATAAAGGACTTTAACCGAAACCGATTTTCTGCTATACTAATGGGATTCATTAAGCGCATGTTGCGCGACACACATAAAGACACACATGCCGGATCACCCCCCTTCCAGAGGCACCCTACTTAAGCTCATTGAGCGCGCGCTCGATGAAGGACGACCCAAAGAAGTTGCAGAGAGACTGCAGTGGTTCCTCTTTTATAGTGAACAGAGGGCAGTGAGTGCGGTGTGCAGACACTTCAATATCGCACGTTCCACCTTCTATAGATGGCATGGCCGTTTCGACCCCGATGATCTCTCCAGTTTAGAAGATCATCCCACTACTCCCTTCTCTTCTGCACACAAACATATAAATAAATCCATTGAACAATCCAAAGTCAGTGACGATATATCTGCTCAAGGGAAAAAACATTTCTTAATCAGCCCGCATACAAGTCTGGCAATGCTCCTCGCACTGCTCCTGATCAACATAGGAGTACTCCTCTTCGTCCTTCCTACTCTGGCAGCCGCCGCCTCCGCGTGGAATCCCACACTTCTGGTAAATACGGAGGCGTTCCAGATCATTGACGATGATGATACCGACTCCGATGTCTCCATCCGTTTCGGAGACACCATCGGTGAGGAACTGAGATACGTGCGCGCAATAAATCGTTTTGATCTGACACGCGACCTAAGAGTTTCCGGAAATATGACTGCGACCGGTGCCATCTCCGCGTCCGGTTCCGTAATCGCGGAGGGGACGCTCTCGGGTGCGGCGTTGCACGTGAGCGGCGAGTCCACGATGAGCGGGAGTATTTCTGTAGAAGGTGCAGCCAAGTTTGGATCCACCATCGAACTCAACAACGTCACCTACACCTTCCCGCCTTCAGACGGAGCAAGCTCCGGATGGGTCCTTAAGACCGATGCGGCAGGAACTTTGAGCTGGGCTGCGGATACGGATACGACTCTCTCCACAACCGACCTGGATGCACGGTATGTAAATACGAGTGGAGATACAATGACTGGTTCTCTGGATGTGAGTGCTACTGCATCTGGTTGGGTCATTCATGCACAGGATGAAATGACTGCTTCCGGTACTCTCTCCGTAGAAGGAGCAGCAACATTTAGAACTGCAACAGATTCAACCACTGGATTCCAGGTGTTAGATAGTGATGGAGGTACTCCTATCCTTAATGTAGATACGACGAATGAGAGGGTTGGTATTGGGACGGCGGGGCCACAAACTGATCTACAAATAATAAATACAACTCAAGGAGATTTGCTTCGCGCTGGTTACGACACAAATAATTATTTAGCATTGGGTTATAACGCTGGGGGCCTAACTACTGGTTGGATTGTTGGAAGTAGTTATAACAATAATGCAGCGCGGTTTGGGGTACGTATGAAAGGCAATGCTGATTCCGACGAAAAGTTTACTATTTTAGGCTCCGGGAACGTTGGCATCGGGGACACAACTCCAGAAACCAAACTCGAAGTAATCGGCACAGCCTCCGGCCGCATCCTCCACGCCCAAGACGAACTCACCTCCTCAGGCTCTGTAACAATTGAAGAAGGAAATACATTAAGAATAAACGGCGTCACCTACACCTTCCCACCTTCAGACGGGACAACGTCGGGATGGGTCCTTAAGACCGATGCGGCAGGAACTTTGAGCTGGGCTGCGGAGACAAGTAGTGTTTCGCAGACAGAAGCTGATGACAGGTATGTGAATGTGAGCGGGGATACGATGACGGGGGCGCTGCTTATCACAGTCGGCGGTGACAAGACACATACGGCAGATGCTTCACTGGAAGTACACGGCACCATGTCCGGCCGGCGCCTGAGCGTTACACCTTCGATTGCGAGCGAGACCGGAGCGGTGTTCGTGGATGTGGATGTGAACGGCACGGGCATCCTGCTCGATTCCGAAGCTACAAGCGCTCCGGGTATCGCTATTGACATGAAGGGCGTTACCGGCGCCACCCCTCATATCCTCTTCGGGTACAACGGAACATTCGATGCAAACCTCTACAGATCTGCAGCAGACAGGCTCTATACAGACGATTCACTGTACGTGCGCCAGACGGCCTCGGGGCATACAGTGCATGCGGAGACGACCCTGAGCTCCTCGGGCACCCTCTCCGTGGAAGGCGCTTCATCCCTGCAGGGTGCTGTGACTCTTGGATCAACCATAGCTATTAATGACGTCACCTACACCTTCCCGCCTTCAGATGGAGTAAGTTCCGGATGGGTACTTAAGACGGATAGCGCAGGAACTCTGAGCTGGGCGGCTGATACGGATACTGATACACAATCCTCAACGGGTGCTTTGCAGAGTGTCTTCGACAATCGTTATGTAAGGACTGCCGGGGATACGATGACGGGAGATTTGGTTCTTCAAAGTGCGAATCTGACTGCAACCGGTGTGATTGTG
>JBDRFD010000012.1:0-17886 GCA_043819035.1 Patescibacteria group bacterium
CAGCAGAGAGCTTTAATGCAAAGATCAAAGGATTTCGAGCTCTATTGCGAGGTGTAAGAGATATGGAATTCTTTCTTTTTCGTGTTTCCAAACTATATGGGTAGTTTTCACTTATTTTGACTGTTTTTCACTTGATCCGTATTCAATCATAATTTTCTTGGTGTCCCCCATTGTCAGAATCACGGATTACACAGATTAAACGGATTCCGCAGAGAATCGTCGATAACATTCACAGCCTGCTGACTGTCATCCGTGTAATCCAAGAATCCGTGTAATCCGTGATTCAGACTTTAAGGAGTACTACTTTTTCTTAGCACCCTTCTTCTTCGGCTTACCAGTTACCTTCTTCACCCCCTTCTTCACTGTCTTCTGAGCCTTCACTGCCCCCCTCTTCGCTACCTTCTTCACTTTCGCAGCACCTTTATTCACTGCCTGTCCTGAGCCTCGCCGAAGGGCTTTCTTCGCCTTCGTCTTTCCTTCACCTACCAATTCTTTGATCTCCTGCTTTGCTTCGTCCACTTTCTTCTTGGTAAATGATTTTGCCTTCCGAATATTCTTTTGCACGTCTTCACTCTCCACAAACTCCTGAACATGCTTCGCGAGTTTCTTCCCGTCACGTTGCAGATGCTTACCCAGTAACCTCGCAGCTGCTTCGGGGTCCTTCGCTTTTGCTAATTCATCACGCAACTTTTTGTTGCTCAGCAGATATCCTGCCGTCGCACCACCGAGAGCGCCGATGAGGAGAGAAATTTTCTTCATAGGATAGTGGGGAAAGTTTTTGAATCCTATCATAACGAGCGTAGTAGCGCAGTAGCGCAGTAGGTCAAAACATAGTGAAACAATTTTTCACCTATAGCTACTGCGCTACTTACTACTGCACTAGTACGCTTTCGCAAATAAGGCCAAACCTTTCCTATCTCCTTCTCCAAGTAATCGGATCGTCGCTTTTGTCTTGGTTTGAATTTTCTCCGCACTCTTCAGCTCTCCATCCCACGGCGCCCACACGAATCCCCCTTCCTTCTCGATGATCTTCGCCATTTTTTCCACAGAGTCCACCGTGTGCGTATTGTCTTCCATAAACTTCTGCGCTTGATCGTAGAGTCCTTGCTGCACCTGATCCAAAAGTGCATTGACCGACTTCGCCGAGCAATCAGTCATCTTCATGGACTCCTTCTCGCCCGTATCGCGCCGGACAATGACTACTTGCTTCTTATCCAAATCTTTCGGACCAATTTCAATGCGCAGTGGTATTCCTTTTACCTCCCATTCGTTGAATTTGAAACCGGGTGACTTCTCATCGCGATCATCCAGTTTTACCCTCACACCTTTGAGTGACTTTTGAAGATCCTCACATGCTTTCAAAACTTTTCCCTTCTCTGCTTCAGACTTATAGATTGGGATAATAACAACCTGAATCGGTGCGAGAGTAGGTGGAATACGAAGACCCTTTTCATCTCCGTGAACAACAATCAGTGTCCCTATCAAGCGCGTGGAAACCCCCCAGCTCGTCATCCACGGACGCTGTGCCTTTCCATCTTCATCCAGGAAAGAGACGTCATAAGCTTCGGAGAAGCCTTGACCCAGATTATGAGAAGTTCCCGCTTGAATGGCCTTGCCATCTTTCGCGAGTGCTTCGGTGGAGAGCGTGTAGAGTGCTCCGGCAAACTTCTCGTGCTCCGGCTTGAGGCCCGACATCACCGGCATCGCCAGCATCTCACGATCGAAATCGCTGTACATCTTCAACGCAGCCTGTGCCATCTCATCCGCTTCCTCTTTGGTTGCATGTGCCGTATGACCCTCCTGCCATAGAAACTCGAGTGTCCTCAGGAACGGACGTGTACGCATTTCCCATCGCACGATGTTCGCCCACTGATTTACCTTAAGAGGCAAATCACGATGTGAATGAATCCACTTCGCAAAAGTTGCATAGATAATCGTCTCGCTCGTGGGACGAACGTAGAGTTTTTCGGTCAGTTCCTTCCCTCCCCCATGTGTAACCACCGCGCACTCCGGCGCGAATCCCTTAACGTGCGACGCCTCCTTCGCCATCACCGATTCCGGTATGAAGAGCGGGAAGTACACATTATCAACTCCGAGCGCTTTGATGCGCCGGTCCATATCCTGCTGCATCCGTTCCCAGATCGCATACCCGTAGGGTTTAAAGACGATGCACCCGCGCACCTCCGAATTTTCAGATAACTCGGCTTGCTCGATGACATCGAGGTACCACTGGGGAAAGTCCTTCTGTTGGTCAGCTAAATGGGGCATGTTGAGGGAACTGTAGCATGTCTGAATCACGGATTACACGGATTTTACGGATTTCACAGATGAGGAATTAAATAAATATTAAGAAATCCGCGAAATCATTGTAATCGGTGTAATCCGTGATTCAGACATTTTTAACTCAGCCAAATCCCCACCATCGTCACCATCGCCCCAAACCCAATCCCAACCAGTACTTCTGCAAGAGAATGGCCCACTTCCTCCGAGAATTTGTAAACATGCTGTAGAAAGTTTAACGCTTTGGCCTGCTGATCGATCTCACTGCGAATAGCGACTGCGTCGTACCAGACAACAGCTGCGAAAACGGCGGCAATCGCAAACTCCACGGAATCAATCCCCATCTTTCGCCCAACAATAATAAGGAGAGACGTCACGAACGCCGAATGAGTGCTGGGGAACCCGCCATGCTGGAATGGCAACCGGTGCCACGCACCATGGTTCAAACGATAAACAACCACCTTCATGAGTTCTGTGAGGACCAGAACAACGAGTGGGATCAGAAAAAGATATGTGCGGAGGAGAGAGTGGAGGAAGGGCATGTGATTATTGTACACGATCGACCTCCATCCCTGCCTGCCAGCAGGCAGGCCCCGACCCCTTCCTCCACCAGCCTTCGTCCCGCCTGCGCGGGACTACGGCGCGGCAGGCGGGAGGAAGAGGAGCTTCGTTATTGAAGTACATGGCTCTGTTCTTGTTTAACAGTGTTCCCCTCCTCCTGTGGAGGAGGGGCTAGGGGTGGAGGTAATCGCTGCCACATCACATACTCCTTTATAAGAGCAACACCTGCAAACGGGTGCTGAAGGCGTTGGATGAAAGTCTTTTTCTTCAATACGACCTTCTATAGCCTTAATTTGCTTCCGCGCATCCTCAAGTTGGCTTTCGTTTCGAATCGTACTGTGTTCCACTACTCCCTCGTCACTTAAAAAGAGAAGCAGAAGTTCACTGCATGGCTTCTTAAAGACTTCCTCAACTGCAAGCGCATAAATGGAAAGCTGCAAGTCTGCGTCCACTTCATCCTGAGACCTGGGAGTCGATGTTTTGAAGTCAATCACTCGAATTGCATCGCCATCTGTTTCGACCCGATCAAATCTTCCTTTGAGAACAGACCCATCAACAGGCAATGAAAAACTCTTTTCTACTGCAATCACTTCTCGCACTCCCACTTTCCACCATTCAAAAAACTCTCCCATTAGTTTTTCGCCTCTTTCCCGAGCAAAGTCTGCCTCAATACGCGAAGCGTATGTATTAATAATGAAAGATTGATGCCAAAGTTCGAGCAGAGTGACGATTGTTAGAGCTTGATCCTCTGTTTTTTCCTCTTTTTCAAACATACCCAGCTGCTCACTGTCTGAATTTTGAATTTTACATTTTGAATTTTTAATTTCGAGTTCCCCCCATCGTTTCAAAGCATTATGCACACTCGCTCCAAAGCTCTCCGCTTCACTAATACCCCTTGGAATCTTCTTCACCATCGCATACTCAAACTGCCTTGGGCAGCGGCGGTACAGAGAGAGTTGGGAATACGAGAGGGGCACGGAGGTATTCTACCTGATCATCTCTCGATACGAATACTAGGCGGTTGAGGTATAGCATCTACAATTACATACACGCGCCGTGAAAGCAGTTCATTCCTGAGGGCATCCAATTCATCATTTTTCGTCCAACTCTTCATAAACTCTGAAAGCTGCTTTTCGTGCACTGCAACACAATGTTGCAAATTCTTCAGCGCCAGAAGAGGCCTTGGCTTACCACTGCGATCAATAAAGCTATTGTCCAAGGGCAGTTGACGCTCAGGCTCTGACCTCGTAAGAGGGAGTGGCATCTGGAAAGGATGACTAGGCTCCAACTGAAATGCTCCCCGTAGATCCGTGCCCACTGCAGGACTCTGAACCACACTTTTTCTAGATTCAAAGTACCCTTCGAGTGAGAAAAGAAGTCGCCCTGGCTTCGAATCATATCCTGCAAGGTGAATACCAGGAAGACGCAATCGAGCATCTGGCTTTTCTGGCCTTAAGAAGTCCACAGGGCCTTGCTCTGGTTGCTTTACAAATAACTGAATCTGCTCAAATCGATTTTCATCAATGAGCGTTGTATACCCCTTTTCTTTCCATAACTGCATTTCCTTCACGATTGAATCAACATTAGCGGGAAGAATCTCATCATCAAGATATCTCCAACGATTGAGATAGCTCAGATGGAAGGGGCGATCGAATGCGAGATAACGCTGCAAGCTTTCATCCTGAGACAAAAACTTGAGTTCTTGCTCAGTAGACGCCGACTGTACCTCCTGCGCGAAGCGCTTAAGCGGCAGTAACTCTCGCCGCATTTGTGTCATGAGCTCCTCATCACTTGTAACACTCTCGTATTTCATGAAGAGCTCTTCGTTGAGACCTTTTAATCTCTGTTCAGCCTGCGCACTATAGCGATCGGGTTTGAGATATCTCCTTTCGAAGTTCCAGATACTCATCGATGCTTCATCATTAGGCGCAATACCCCAGCCTGAGCGCGAACGTTCGTACTGTAATTCAGCCGGACCACCTTCGACAGTTTGATAGTGCTCTTGCACCATCCGCTCTGCAAAACTCACACCTCCTTCGCTCTTTGGAATGGAACCGGGGTGCTGCCCAAAGATGCCATAAGAACGTCTGTGAAGAGTGACGATGCGCTCCAGCTCCTCCATCCGAGCTTCTTTCCTGAGTTGTGCGAAATCTTTATCCGGTCCAGTAGCAAGATCGCTCTCATAATCACTTTCAATTTTCTGCAACTTACTCTCGTACCACTTTTGACGAAGATCATTGAGACAAAGCATCATCGATCGTAATGCTGCCTCACTTAATCTCTCCCTCTTGGAGCAGCGCGTTTGTTCCTCGTAGGAAAGAGGGTCACCTAGATAAAGGATGGAAGAGAAAAGACGATCACCATCCGAAAGACCAGGCACATTCAGTCCTGCGCTCTTAGCAAAAGGCGCATCATCTCTACGGTCGGCGTGCAGTCGCATTGCAATATACGGTTTAACTATCCGCTCAAAAGCTCCACCTGAGCGAAGGAACCATCCATCTGTGGTCAATATCCCCTTGGTACCATTATCAACTTCCTGGAGATCCAAGCCACGAAGCATAAAGAGCATTTCCTGATAGAGATCTGGATACGCACTTGCAAACTGATGAACGCACCGCACTTGTAATGCCTTCTCACGAATGGATTCTTTCGTCGCCTCCCTCTTTTCTCTTTCCCTTATTACTTGTTCTGGAGAACGTGTACGGGGCGCCCATGAACCATATCCACTCGTCTCAGGAGAACTGGAAAATGATTCTCCAATCTCCTCAATCACCCCCGCTCTAGTAAGTCCCGAGTGGTATGTATCCATAACCGCATACGGATCCTTTTCAACAAACCGTTCAGTGCCAAGTGCTGCAAGCAACCACGCAGGACTCTCTGCAAGAAAATCGCGATGCTTTCCCTCCTCCAGCGCAGCACCTACATACTCAATGCCAGCATGAACAGTGACTACTGCCCCCGCCAATACCAGTCCTGTTCCCAAAGTTAAAGTCGCACCGGTACCAAAGATTAAGTACGTAGTACCCGCCATTGCCGCCGTGTCTACACCTGCTTTGGCAATATATTCATCTACTTCGGTGTCAGTAAGGCTGTCGAGATCTTGTATGCTAATAGTTATATCGTGCCCCTCGAGTACTACTTCCCCGTCCTTATTGTGAGTTTCACTGAATCCTAGCCCCTCAAGTTCACTCTTTATTTCACTCGTAACATCACGTGTCTCCTTGCTTGCAGCAACTGCACCCCAAATATCAAAACCTACCATAACGCCTTCTGCTGCAATCCCTCCAAGCTGCAAAAAGCGCATGCCCTTCCCTGCTTTTTGCCAATTGCTCATCTTCTGAATAGCTTTCACACATGCTTGCTCAGTGATTTCCTGGCCACCCTTAGCAAGCCTCCCACCAATACAGGACTTACGCATAAACTTTCCAATGGATGCAGGATTACCCGCCTCTCCAGCAGCTACGAGCTTGGTAACTGCTCGGGAGCGCATTGCAGGGGGAACATCCTCCCCCAATTCCAAGAAATAGCGAGAGACATTTTTTGCCCCAGCAAGATTATGTGATTCGTATGTAGCCTTGAGCGCATGTGCATACTCTTCTCCATTTGCAGAACGCAAAACTGCGATGGTGGCCTTGTCGCTCAGAAGATCAGCTGGCAGTTCAAATCCTAACTTCATTTCCATGAGCACTGTCTTCAGCGCCACATCTTCGGAATAGAGAGCAGTAAGCCTTGGCAGCCTGTTTAGAATTGGGCGCTGCCTGAGTTGCAGAGCACGGCGCTCCCCTAAGAGAGCCGGATCTCTTGCAAACCGGTTAGCGGCTTTCCTTGCCTTGGTCAGATGCTCGATAGTCGCATGTTCTGCATCGGCAGCAATGTATGCTCTTCCTGTTTTCTTAAGTGTCTCAAGCGCACGTCTCCCCTCATCACCACATTGATTCATTAGTATGTGATCAATATCATCGACAAACTTATGCCATTTGGGCTCACTTGCTCCAGCAAGGCATGACCGAAAGCTTCCCTTAAGACTACGGCCAAACTGTTGGCCCGTGCGATCAATTTCGGAATAGATTTCTTGGATAAGAGTCCCAGCAGACCTGCGGAGTTCAACATTCGCAGCCGGCTCGATTCGAGACCACAAACTCCTCATGACTCCTCGTGGCCCGTGATACCAGCGCGAGCTTCTCAATAATGACGAAGCAGCTTCATCGGGAACATTGCGTCGCCAGAACCAGAGTGGCACACGATACGATCTGAATGCTGCCCTCACAGTATCCTGCGCACCCCAAATGAGCACCGGTACTGCGGCAACGGCGGCAGCTTTTGTCGCCACAGGATGGGTTTTTTCAAATGACGCAGCAAATGATAACTTTTCTCTTAAGACTCCAAGTAAACTCAAGCCTCCACACGTGGCAACTGTGGCACTGGAATCCATAAATGCTTTCGCGACGGTTTCTCTCATGTCTTCAGGGATGTTTAACTCTCCCAAAAATGCTGCCATCTCCTCGTTACTCGTCATCTTCAAGCCAATTGCTTTTGAAGCATTGTAGAAATCGGGAGTAAGTTGCATTCCGAACAGTGACGTCTTGTCTTGCCTACGTAGCAACAAAAGAATCTGAGCCTGCGTGAGACTCACACCCGTAGCAACTTCGAGTTCATTGCTACTGCGCATCATTTTGTCAGAGAGGAACAACCCAATCGCATCATCAACATGCATCTCTCTTTGAATCAAGCTCTCAATCGCCTTTTGGTTTTGGCTCATGTCGTGAGGATTCCATTTTTGATTCGGTAATACCTCGTGGAAAAATGGCATGATGCGCTCTGCGGTTGGAAGTCCATATTTGCAAATACCCCACACGCAGAAAGCGACGTCTTCTTGTGGAGCTGGCTTGTTACTGTGTGCACCAACTTCAATGAGTGCCACTCCACCATTCTCTTTCAAGTACGCACTGAGTTCTTTTCTAGTAACTGTTGCAAGCAACTCTTTCAAACGCAATATGTGCGCCTCTGCCTGTTCGTTTCCGCTTTCCTGTGCCTCTTCCAATGCAACTTGAAGGCGGGATTTACTGAAAAATTCATCGGGGTCTTCGAGAAGCACCTGATCTTCCGTATGCACAGAAAAGACTTCGGCCATATCAACATCTTTCAGGTCACCCTTAGAAGCACGCAATTGTGTATAGAGTTTATGTATATGATGAAGACTACCACCACTCGCAATCAGAAAATCTTGTAGAGACACATCCTCGGCACTCAGTTGTGAGCCAGATTTTTCGTGAGTAGTACGAAAGTGTCCTTCAAGACGCTGACAAAGCAAGACTACTGCGTTATAAGCCTTAAGGTACTCCTGAGCTTTAACCGGATCATTCCTAGCAGCTTCAATAAGCTGCTGTACTTCTTTGGGAATAGTTGGATCCTTTGGTGCAGATGGAGGAAGAACGGGATGTACTTCGTATGGATTTTCATCCTTTATCTCCTGCGTCCAAATGTCACCCATGGTCATCCCCCCTCGAATCATGGCATCGGTCACTGTCCCAACAGTCTCGTTGTGC
The DNA here is from genome assembly GCA_043819035.1 of Patescibacteria group bacterium. Classification (GTDB taxonomy): domain Bacteria; phylum Patescibacteriota; class Gracilibacteria; order Peribacterales; family Peribacteraceae; genus UBA2144. Next base: position 8,388 of record JBDRFD010000012.1, read on the forward strand.
AAAAACAATTCCATGCCAAAGATAACCGGGACGACCTCTGGAGAGAGACTCTCTTTGTGCTCGTCTGTTTCTTTTTGCCTCTCTGGATCTGGCGTTTCTGTATCCACACCGCCTTCGTTCGCAGGCTGATCTTCAGGTGGTGGTAGCTCATCCTTCTTACGCGAAGCTTCTGCAACCTGCTCAAGCGCTTCCACAGCTCTTGCTTCTGCTTCTTGCTTCACTGTTTCCAGTTGTCGTATTTGCTCCTCCAGTTTTGCTTTGTTTTTCTCTATTACCTCTGCGACTTTTTCTTCACCCTCTTTACGAGCCGCTTCCGCTTTTTGTCTAAGCTCAGTAATCTGAACATTTAGATCTTCCATTTTTTCTACAGCTGCATCTGCAACTTTTTGCGCTTTATCGGCAACAGCTTTTGCGTCTTCCATAACATCCTTTATTTTTCGTACAGACTCCGACCACTTCTTTGCCCCGAAATAAGCCAACACACCAGCACCTGCAAGTAACCCAATACCTAGTGTCCACTTTAGAGCGGTTTTTATCCCAGATGCTGTCTTATTTGCTGCCTTCTTCGTACCACCCCATAACCATAGTACAAGCCTATAGGCAGCGTAAAGACCTAGAACAGTACCAACTGCTGCTGCTGTTGCCCGTGCTCCTTCCGACCAATTCTTTGGATTCAACTTCGACTCAGCCAACCACCCTGCCTTCTCTTTCTCTTCATTCTTATCAGCAGCCTCGGCGGCCACGCCTGGTTGAGCTTCCGCAACAGGGGCAATCTCCGCTTCTTGCACATCTAACTTTCCTTCTTCTACTGGTTCTTCTGGCGAGTCCGCTGGAACTACTTCTGAATTCTCGTTCACCGAATCAATGATCACACTCAATCGATCTCGGTGCTCTTGGCTCATATCCTTTGCACGTTCGCGCAAACTCACAATAATCTGCCTCCGTTCCTCCGGAGACATTTCTGATTGCTGGAGCACATCAAAAGCGCTTTCCCATTCATCTACTTTTGTTTCATCAGAAAGGACAGCAGCTGCTTGTTGCGCCTGCTCAAGTGCATCACCACCAGAAGACCCTGGCCTCTGCCAAATCAAACGCTTATCTCTAAATAAATGCCGGTGATAATGGCTGAAGAAGTTCATGCGGCCTGGCGGAAAGCGCCAACAAATTTCTTGAGTCCTACCCAGATACCTGCACTCGTATGTCCGAGGAGGCTGAGTGCAAACTCCACTGTTTCTCTGGATGTTTTGGCAATGGGATCAGAAACGGTATGAATCGTATTGGGAATGAAATTAAGCACTTGACCGGCACGACTGCGCACGACCATGCGTTGCGCATCAATCGCATGCAGTTCCTCCACTCCCCTATAAATACTTCTAATTTTCTCCTTCTGATCATCGGTCAACGTACTTACCAATTCTGCAGCCTGAGCTTCCACTTCCTTGCGTTCTTCTTTTTTAACATTGCTCCTTTTCTCCATGAGCACAAAAAACTCGCGCACCCCCTTATCCGACAAGTCTTCACCTTGTGGTGAATTTTGTGCCTCGGGCACTGCGTTGAGTTCACCATTGGAGGGATTTGTTTCTGGCATGAGTATTGAGAAGAAGATGAATTACGCAACAACCTGTGGTTTCTTTCCTTCCATAAATCCTTTAAGAGTAATTAGATGATCGTTAGTTGCAAGATCGGCCTCAGATACAACCGCATCTCCTTGGACATACTCTCTAAGAAGCTCCTGAACATATTTCTCTTTTGTTCTGCTTGGATCCACTCCCCTATACGCTTCAAACTTTCTCCTAAACTCAACCACAGCTTTGCTATCAGATAGGCCCGGCTTAAAGATTAACTTCTCGAAACCCAGCTTCTTGGCCTGCGCAGTAAAGAGATCGCGCAAATCATCCATACCAAATGTGCTTTCATGAGCTTCTTGCATACGCACAATTTCTTCACGGATCTGCTCCTTTTCAGCCTCACTTGCGAATGGATTCAAGTTCAAGCCCATCTTTTTGAGTTCAATCATCAAGCTTGTAATGATTTTCATAAGAGGACGAGCAAGCTTTGAAAGTTTTCCAATCATGCCTGCTAGTCCTTTCTTATCCTCTTCTGCCACCTCGACAATAATGTCTTTAACAGTTGGTTTGATGTTGGCTTCATCAATTCCTTCTGCAATTGTGTCTTCGTCAGGAGCAGCCGTGTTAACTTCCGCTGCTTCCACCTTCTGTTTTAGTGAATCCAATCCATCGAGCAATTTTCCGATATCTGTTTTGTCAATATCTTCAATCTTCTGTTGCATCTCCGTCCAAAATGAATCGATGTTTTCCATTGCCGATACATTCTCTGAACCAAGCTCTTGCTTCCAACGAAGCACATCTTGCTCCAAACGAGTTTTAATTTCCAATACCTTCGCATTTAGCTTCTGAAGCTTTGCCGCTTCCTGAGCAGGGGTAAGGGCAGGTGCTACAGGATCTATATGTTCTGCAGTTTTAAATTCATCAATCTCCTTCCCTAGCTTTTTAATCTCTTTAGCAATCCTGGTCTTCTTATCACCGAATGATTCAATGTGTCCTGGCATGGGTAAAAGGGGAAATTAAGACAAGGCAAGGTTTTCGACGGTCTTACTTACTAGTTTTTCCGCATCAGATACTGCAGAGGCATACTTTGGGATTTCTACTTCCCAATCAATCTTCTCCGCATATTCCAAAATACTATTGAGTTCTTCTAGGTCTTTTTCGTTCATTGACTCCATCTTCTTGAGCCAGTATTTCTGCTCTTTCTTAGAGAGGAGACGGCTAGCCTTTACCCGATTAATAAGCTTTAGAATATCCATAAGTGTTTGTGTGTAATTTCTCTTATATTATAGCAAAAAACTCCGATTCTAACAACCACCTGCAACTACCCTGTTTTCATGTTATTCTAGCTGCCTAACCCCTATCCCCTAACCCCTAGAATATGAACATCCAACACTTCGAAAAAGGCTTCGAATTTTCTGACCGCCAGCGCACACAGGTTGCCAGGAAAATCGGAAAATTGGCTACATACTGCAAAAGAATCAAAGATGAGAGCTCGGCAATACGCATAGAAGCCAACAACCGAAGGACCAAGAAAGGGCGGGATCAGATGAAGGTGACAGTGACAGTGGAACTCCCCAAGAAGATCCTGCGTGCAGAATCTCGACGCCCGGACCCTGTGGTGGCGGTGGATAGATGTGTGGAGAAGCTGGAGCCGCAGATAAAGAAGTATAAGGAGATGCATTTGGAGCGAAAACGGGCAGTGATGAAGTAGGTGAATGTCTGAATCACGGATTACACGGATTAAACGGATTTCACAGATGATCGTTAAATATGAAAATGCTTTGGATGCTTATAATCCGCGGAATCCGCTAAATCCGCTAAATCCGTGATTCAGACAACGTAAAATGGTATACACTACATCCAACATGCGTTTACTCATTCTCATTCTCTCGTTTCTGACGAGTGTCCCTCTCGTACTTGCCCAGGGTACCGAACCCCTCACCCCCATCATCTCCGGCCCGGATGAGATCATGGTCGGCCGCACACTTGTGTTGGACGCGTCCACGAGCAAAGGACTGGGGGAGAAAACCGAGTACCGCTGGTACGTGGAAGGAATTTCACAGTCCATCAGCCGCACAGTGGAGGTGGTGTATACCCCCGAGACCGTAGAGAACATCATTGTCCGCCTATCCATCCGAACCACGATTGAAGGTGAAGTTCAGGAAGCCGAAACCCAACGCATGATCTCTGTCTTCGAACGGAAAATCGCCCTCGTGGCAGACAGTTCGGTTCCGCGCGAGAAACTGCAAATTCACCAGCAAACCGCCGCGACGGAAGGTGTGTACTTGCGCATTGTGCAACCGATGGGACCCACACTTCCGGTGAGTACCGAAGAGGCGCTCTTCACGGCACTCTCGGAACAGAGCATGGCACTTCCCGGATCGCAAGCGATCATACTCTGGACAGACGGTATTACAGGGCTACAAGCATTGATGCGTGCGCATGAAGCAGATGCAACACGCCTAGCCGGGATCGAGAATCAGGTGATTGTGATGATCACCGATCGCAGCCTGAATACACTTGCACGCACTGCACGCGGCCCATTCTTTGTTCTCAAACCAGATCGCATTGTAATCACACGCAAAGAAGCAATTAATCCACTCATCTCAGCGGCAGATACAAACTCATTCTTAACCGACATTGAGCAGCGCGATATTGACTACATAGTCGTAGATGAATCGACAACGGTCACTCGTCCGTGGAATCTGCTCTCATCACTCGTGAACTTCATGTTGACCCATGGAGTCTCCAGCCAGATCGTCATTCTGCTCCTGACCCTGCCGATTATCGCGATGATCCTCGCATTCCTTAAACAAGTCATCGGGATCACCACTTTTGGACTATATACCCCCTCTGTTGTTGCTTTGAGTTTTCTCGCACTCGGATGGACGTTGGGCCTTGCGTTCCTAATCTTTATATTGGTGACAAGTTACGCAACACGTGCACTGCTACGCAGATGGCGACTTCTGTATATACCAAAGGTAGCCATCATGTTAACCGTCGTGAGTATAACGCTACTGCTGCTGCTTGGAATAGGCGCGTCATTTGATATCACTTTTGGACGCGATACGATCTTCATTCTACTTATAATGTCGACCCTTTCGGAAAGTTTCTTCGCAGTAAAAACCGAAGAAGGGCTCCTCAGTGCCATCATAGGTATAGGAGAAACAGTCCTCGCCGCCCTTATCTGCGTCTTCATCGTCTCGTGGGCCTCGCTCCAATCTGTGCTCCTCGCGTATCCGGAAATCATTCTCCTCACTATCCTGCTCGATATCGCACTCGGGAAGTGGACGGGGCTTAGGCTTGTTGAATACTTCAGATTCCGCGAGGTGTTTAGTCATTTACAAGAAGAATAAAAAATCTGAACCGCTGATAGCGCTGATTACGCAGATGTCGCAGATGTTTCTTTCAAAGTATTTGCGAATCTGCGAAATTCCAGTCGCTTTGATCCAAAATTAATGAGTAGTCCAACTTCTAGCTTGTAGGCTTCCAAATAATTAATAGCCTGAGAAAAATGCACATCCTCAATTCTCGTAATGGCCTTCAGTTCAACCATTACTTTCTCCTCAACAAGAAAGTCTGCCCTTCGTTCTCCAATATCTTTTCCTTTATACATGATAGTCATCGGCAATTCTCTAGCAAACTCGATATCTGCAGAAAACATTTCTTGAGCCAATGCACGTTGATAGATGACTTCCTGAAATCCATTGCCAAGTTCATTATGCACACGCATGGCACATCCAATGATCCGTTGCGTTAAATCTGAATACTTGTAATCAGACATAGCACTTGACAATACCATATCAGCGTAATCAGCGCCATCTGCGTGATCTGCGGTTCAGACAAGGGAACGAAATCTGCAATATAAACAACATACTTGGGATTTAGGCTGTAATCCTGTAATTTACCACTGTGTTGCGCAGATTCCTCAACTCCGGCATCCTCGGTATCAACGCCCGCAATCTCCTGTACGTGAAGCCGTTTAATCCCAAAAAGGCGACAGCGCTCGCTGATGATAAATTGAAGACCAAAGCATTCCTCGCCACACGCGGCGTGCCCGCGGCAAAAATATTTGCACGGATCGAAACAAGACAACAGCTGAAGGCATTCGACTTCAAGCAACTTCCCGACGAGTGCGTATTGAAACCTAACACAGGTTTTGGAGGAGAAGGAATTATCCTCCTCAAAGGAAGAAACAAAGAGGGGCGCTTCCTTAAGCAAGGAAAGTATCCCATTTCGAATAGAGAACTCGAGACGCACATCGAAGATATCTTGGATGGAAAGTACTCACTCGGAGGACGTCTGGATACCGCCTTTTTCGAACAAATTCTAACGGCTCATGAGTGTTTTGCACGATTTCGCCCTGCGGGGCTCCCCGATATTCGCGTGATTGTGTTCAACCTGGTACCCGTGATGGCGATGCTCAGGATTCCCACGAAGGAAAGTGAAGGCAAAGGCAATGTTCATCTCGGAGGGATCGGCATCGGGATCGACATTGCGAAGGGCGTCACCACGCATGCGGCACAATACCATTCTCTCTTGAAGCAGTTGCCACATGGCGGGTCGCCTGCGGGTATTTTAATCCCCTACTGGGATGAGATCCTTCTGATTTCTTCCCGTATCCAGCAAATTACCAACATCGGCTACTTAGCAGTCGATCTTACGATCGATCAGGAAATAGGCCCCGCGCTACTGGAGGTAAATGCGCGCGCAGGACTTATGGTGCAGCTGGCAAACCTTGCCCCGCTGCGCACACGACTTGAGAGAGTAAAAGGATTGAAAGTGAGTTCACCCGAAAAAGGAGTGCGTATGAGCCAGGACCTCTTTGGAGAAAAGGTTAAAAAAGGAGAGAAGAAAGCGAAAGAGGAACGTCCGGTTCTGGGGACAAACGAAACACTATTCATTAGCGGTACAGGATCCACCATCGAAGTCCCATGCCGTATTGCCCCCGGAAAGGAACGTACGATATTTTCTCCGGAACTTATTGTAAAACTGAAAGAAAGCGGCGCAGTGGAAGTAAAAGATAAAACGGAACAAACCTATCGCGTGAAGTTCACACTCGGAGGGAAAAAAATTCAGACACTCGTTACCAAGAAAGAAGTGCCATTCGATAACGTCCAAGCGATCGTTGGACGACGTGACCTGACTGATTTCCTTATCGATCCTTCCAAGGAATCTTTGGAATCGGTGAAACAATCCTCTGTAAAAATGGATCTTCGTGCAGTGGATAACACTCTTGCAACTCTCGACCGGGAATTACTGCTTATCAAATACCTCAAACCGGTCAATCTGTATGAAGAACGTGAGAGAATTATTGAGAATCGACAATACAACCCAAATTTTTATTACCCTGAAACTACAACCAACCTCGAGGAAACGCAGAAAAAATTAGCGAATCCAATCCAGAATGAATCGGCGTTGGGGCAGCTTCTGGAAAAGAAGCGTAAAGAACTTATAACGTGCATTGCACTCTTGCGGGCGCGTGGAATTGCAGAAGAATTCACCAAAATTTCAAAAGAACTCTATGGCACTACATCATCATCCATCGTTCAAGCAGCGCAGGCTTCACTTGAGAGACGCATCGCATGCAACCTTCCGCCATCACAGAAAAACTTACTGAGCGCAGAACAAGTAAAAGAAATGTTCGAAGAGATTCTGGAACACTACGTTTTAGATCAGTGGGACGTCTCGATCCGCAAGCGCCTCGTCGCCGATTGCACAGTCGGAGGAAATCATGTCTACATTCGCGAGGGGGCACTGTTTGAACCGATGCATGTGGAAGCACTGATCGCACATGAAATCGAGACGCATGTACTCACTGCAGAGAATGGCGATCATCAACCATACGCACTCCTGCGCCGTGGATGCGCGAATTACTTAGATACGCAGGAAGGACTCGCCATCTACAATCAAAATCGCGCGCTCAGCCCAAATCATGAACGCCGCTACAACGCACCACGCAATGTACTGGGATTGGAATTCGGACTAACGCACTCCTTCGCAGAAACTCGCTGCTTTCTGGAAGAAGAAATCGGCTATTCAGATGAAAAAGCTGTAACTCAGACCATCGCCATCAAACGCGGATTAAGTGACACTTCTAAAAATGGAGGATTCACCAAGAGTGTTGTGTACTTCCGAGGCCTTCTAAACATCGAGCAATTTGTGAAGGAGGGTGGTGACCTCAAGCGTTTGTATGTCGGTAAAATTGCACTGGAAGATCTGGAGCTTGTGGAAGAGTTGCCGGACATGCAGCAGCCGTTGCTGATTCCGGATTTTCTGAGGGAGCAATCGTGAGTCCTGACTAATTATTAATGGTTTTTAGTTTACTTCCTCCTTCGCCTCTTGGTTACGGAGGACATGGGTTTTTGGTTTTTAGTTGCACATTGTCTGAACCGCTGATTACGCTGATTACGCAGATTTCGCAGATGTTCGTTTAAATAGAAACATAGTTTGTGCAAATAATCTGCGTAATCCTTTCTATCTGCGTAATCTGCGGTTCAGACAATGGACGAAAATCACGGCAACCCTCTTATTGATTCCGGATTTCCTGAGAGAATAAGATTCGATTAGGATTTCTTGAAAACGCATCCTGTTATTTCTCCGTGCTCAAATTCGCGCAACTGACACACTGCGTTATAATAGCGAACTGTTAACTGAGGTAATCCAAGTCTCTCTCGCCAATATTTTTCTTCAGCGACCTCTCTCAAAGAGCGTCTACTTCCAGCGACACGAGCTGTATTGCTCTTGCATTCAACACCTCGCGAATAACTCCCAGAATGAATATCAAGTTTCCCTGGTGCCATAGTAAATTTGCCATTCGGACCAAGTACTCTCATTATTTCAGTAAATATTTGCTCAGTTTGTTTGTCGGTTGTATAACCGCTGCTTCCTGGGGGGGCAGCATGCGAAAGAGCTACATCAAAATATTCATCCTTAAATGGAATCGTACATGCATCATGACCAATAAAGTATGGTGATTCGTGCATCAAATATCTATTCTTCCATAAGAGGCTTTCTGTCTCATCAGCCAATGATGGCATATCTACTCCTGTCACCTTTTTAATTTTACGTCTCATACGACATAAAAATTTATCAATTGTTTCTGATTTTCTTATACGTGCCATATCAAATTCGTTATATTGGAATTCTCTTTTACACAGCTCCCTTATGATTGCAATTAGTTTATTTGCTAAGCCCATCGTTCCAAACTTTTCAATACCATAACATTCAATATCTCTATTTCTCGCAGCCCTTACAAATTCTCCATTTCCCGCACCTACATCAAGTACTCTCTTTTTTTCCAGTTGAAACCAGTTCGTCTGCAACGTTTCTAAAATCATTTCCGCATGCCTTTCGTCATCGCAAAGATACTCTCCATCAATTTCTCTCAGTGCCTCATCAAGCTGTTCAATAGAATACTGCATAATTATTAGAGCACATAATATACTATTCTTAGATATAGTCAATATGCCCAGAAAGCCACAATTAATGATCTCAAGCACTAATTCGTCGAGAAAATTGCACTGGAAGATCTTGAGCTTGTGGAAGAGTTGCCGGACTTACAGGAACCGTTGCTGATTCCGGATTTTTTGAGGTAGCAATCGTGAGTCCTGACTAATTATTAATGGTTTTTGGTTTACTTCCTCCTTCGCCTCTTGGCTACGGAGGACATGGGTTTTTGGTTTTTAGTTGCACATTGTCTGAACCGCAGATTACGCTGATTTCGCTGATTTCGCAGATGTTCGTTTAAATAGAAACATAGTTTGTGCAAATAATCTGCGTAATCCTTTCTATCTGCGTAATCTGCGGTTCAGACAATGGACGGAAATCACAACAGCTGCCGCTGCTGGGTTCCAAATTATTTTCCACTCCAGCAGCAGCCCTCCGGGCTGCGGTGATCTCAATAAATCCGGAATCAGCAGCGGCCGTCC
>JBDRFD010000013.1:0-39737 GCA_043819035.1 Patescibacteria group bacterium
CCGGAAGCCCTTTCGCATATCGATGTGCAGCAAGTTGAAACAACGTTGAACAAAACCGCGAGTGATATTCAGTCGATAGTAGGAGGCAAAGAAGTTGTAGAGCTGGATGCTGGAGTTGCGGGACAAGCTTTGCAGGGCGTCGCTGGGAGTTCACAGATTGACGTGACTTCTTCAATACAGGCGAACACTGCAGGGAGTTCAATTATCGATGCAAGATGGTTGAGTGATGTTGTGGATCACGAGAAGAGGCATGAGGCTCAAGCATCCAGTTGGAACGCTGATGAAGTACTGGTTGAACAAGGGGGAAGTGTTCTGACACTTACACGTTGTGACATCTCTGAGGCTGACGCAATGCTGGTACAGTCGAGCATTGAGCATGTCTCTGGTGAGTATAAGCAGATCTTCCAAATCGTGACGGGAATTCTTTCCAACGAACAAATTCAATCCGTTGCTGAGTCGGGGGATTTGGCGGGCTTGGAAGAACAAATGCAAACCACTGAAGATACTTCTGATGATCATGGAACGAACTGAGATTGGTGGATGCGAACATCGGGCGGCACAATTGCGAGAGATTTTTGGTGAACACGATATTGAGTGTAGAGTGATAGTTGAAGGAGGAATTGTAATATTGAGATACAACAAAAATCTCAGGACTGATGTTTTTTCTGTTATCACGCAGGCCATTACGGAAGAGCCGCAGTCTGCGTTCAGAGGGACTCCACGGATAGTGATGGAAGGTGGTCGATTAATCGGATGAAACTTTTGTAGGCATTAGAGCTTCCTCCTTCGCTACCTTCACCCCAAACAATTCCATATTATGTGAGAGCGGTGAGTTTGCGATACGCCCAAAGAGCCACCGTGTGACGATAATTGCGGAGAACATAGAGATCAGCACTCCCATACCGAGCGTTGCGGCAAAGCCACGGACGATGGAAGTCCCCACAGAGAAAAGGACAACACACGTGATGAACGTCGAAACGTTTCCATCGCGAATGCTCGGCCACGCTTTTTGAAAACCCGTATCCACGGCGGTCTGGAAAAGTTTTCCTTTCCTCAGTTCTTCTTTGATGCGTTCAAAGATCAGGATGTTCGCGTCCACGGCCATACCAATGCTGAGGATAATTCCTGCCATGCCGGCCAAGGTGAGGACAATAAACTGTCCAGAGAAGAGGAAGAGCGGAACTTTTAGGAATGCCAGGAAGATGATGGCATAAATGCATAGTGCGAGGTCTGCCAGGAGTCCCATCAGCCGATATATCAAAATCATGAAAAGCATAAGGATGGCAATGCCGATCAATGCCGCTTTCATGGAAGTCTTCAAGGCTTGCGCACCCAGTGTTGCCTCTACGGTGTGTTGTCCTGCGAGGTAAATCGGAGCGGGGATTGCACCGGTATTCAGGTCCACAGCCAGATTCTTTGCCTCTTCAAAGTTCTGGCTTCCGGTGATTACCGCGATGCCTCCAGGAATTTCGGTCTGCACTGTAGGTGCGGAGACCAGATCTCCTCCTACGAAGATTGCGATGCGTTTACCGACGTTCTTCTTAGTCAGTTCATAGAAAAGTTCACCTCCTTCCGCATCGAAGGTGATTTGTACGACAGGAAGATTCGTCGTCGGGTCGAGTGTTACGGTAGCGGAGCGGAAGTGTTTTCCATCCAGGGTCGTATCTTTCCATCCGGTGGGCAGGAGGGAGAAAAAGAGCATGCGCAGAGTGATTGCGTCTTCTTCACGCTGTATTTTGTGCCCCTCTACAGCCTCTGCGAGTGTATCAGCACGTTCAAAGGATCTCTCACCAGTAATTGTCAATGCATCATACGTGACCAGGTCCGGTTTCTTATCCGGTGCTCTGTCGGATAGGATCAAGTGGTAACCGAATTGAGTTTCGGTCGGATCACTCACTTCTCCTTCGGCAAGTTTGAATGAAACTGCTTCAAAATCAGGCACCATCGTACCGCGCCCGAATTCTCCCAGGCTTCCTCCTTCCACGCCGGAAGGCCCATCGGAGTATTCTTTCGCGAGATCAGCAAAGCTCTCACCTCCATCAATCCTAATTTTAAGTTCCTTTGCCAGAGCGAGCGCTTCGCCGGCGGTTCTGGTGACAGATTCATCGGCGGAGAGAGCACCCTCGAAAGCAATCAAGATGTGGCTTGCCTCCATCACTTCGTTTCCCTCGGTGCGTGACTCGAGGAAAAGGATTTGTGATTCACTGTCATTCACTGACACCGGCTCGATATCGCCAATGTTCATCTCAAGAAGCGTGTTTTGAATGCTATTGTCTTCTACGAGAGGGACATTCTCGTTCATCTGGTAGGTAGCACCCTCTTCGGTGTCTGCCAGGTGTTCCAGCGCAAGCGGGGGCGAGATAATCACGCGCGCTTTTTTCTCACGTGGTTTGATTACTTCTGCGAGGAAGATACCCGGAACTTCTCTGAAAGAGATCTGTCCTTCACTATTGCGCTCGGGAATACTCAGTAAGCCCTCAATCTTCTGCACACCAGTGGTGGTATCCATCTTCCAGAGTTTCTCGAGCCCCGTATGCAACTCATCGTAGAAGTATTCACGTTCATTCTCGAATCCCATCCCCAGCTCATCGCTCAAATCTTCACCCACAATAGCAAGCGTTTCGCCTGCCTGGATGCGTCCGATTGCTTTTGCCGCACTCTCGCGCACTTCTGCGTCGTATTCTTCGGACGCTTCGGTGTACTCTTCCTTGAATTCCAGCTTGATGGTCTTGCCGACGGTATTGATGCATTCCTGCGTGTCGACCACTCCGGGGCATTCCACAAGGAGATGCTTTTCATTTCCTATATAAGAAGGAGTGATCACCGCTTCGCTCACGCCGAGCGCATTGATTCGCCGTTCCAGCACGGTGCGTATGGCTTCCACGATTCCGCGTTGTTGATCTTCAATCGCGAGCATCTGTGCGCGCAGTCCTGCAATACGATCCGGAGCAGCATCCTGCCTTTCGAGATCTTCAATTTGCTGTTTGAGGCTTTCCACTTGCTCGCGCATCTCTCGTTCGGAGATACGAAAATCCAGCTGTGTTCCTCCCACAAGGTCGAGCCCGTAGTGCAACTTCGCACTCTGCAAGAAAGATGGCACGAATGTTCTCTTATTCTGCGGCAATGCAATCACAATCACTAATACCGCAATTATTACAGTCAGAATCGGCCAGGTGCGGGAACGCTTCATCGCCATAGCTTCTCTTAGTGTACACGAGTGAAGGTGACGTATGCTCCAACATTTACATCATCGGCGAAAACCTTCGCAAGCTCTGCGCTTGGGATACCTGTAATGATGATTTTGTCCTTGAATCCGCCCTCTTGTACCGTATGCAAAGCCACCAACCCACCGCGCGTGAAGACGCCCACCTTCTTGCCCTGATTTTCCTCGAGCAATTGTTGCCACATGGATGCTCCCTCATCTGTGAAATTTATTTGAATAACGCCCGTTCCTCCTTCCCTCTCCTCTGCGTCAATCCAATAAAGTTGTTGTTCCGTGATACCAGTTTCCATAAAGCGGCCGTACTGGTCATTTTCGATATCAGCTTCTTCCTCTTCTCCTGCTTCGCGCATAATGCGAAAACTGATCGGTGACGAGAGACGCTCGAACAGAATATCTGCTGAATCCTTCTTCGTTAATGTGACGGTCATTCTTGCATCATCCATGGAGATTAGCGGGATGTCTTCCTCTATGACGAATGCCATACGTTCTGTCACACGCTCACTCACGGTAGTCAGCACACTTATTTGCGCCGGATCCTCGGTTCTAAAGGTGAGATCCAAGGTCAGATTGGAGCGTGAGCACCCGGTTATTAGGAGCAAGGCCGTTGAAGAGATGAGAATGCGTTTTATAGACATGTTGGGGGGAGTCTACAAAGCTACCACCTTTGAAGCAACGGAGTTTCTGCTCAATATTAATAATCGTAAGTGGTTGAATGATCGAAATGGCTGAATGGTTGGATGGTTGGATGGTCACTAAAGTGGCACAAACTTATAATTCGCTTGCGAACCATCCAGCAGTCCAGCCATTCTTTATATATACATTAATCCCGCACCAACCTCGTATTCTCTCTAATCATCTTCCCCACCAAATCTACTCCTTTTAGTTCACAGTGATGATCGAGGATGCAATTCGTAAGATCACAGTCCTCTACGGTGCAATTCTCGAAGAGAACGACATCCTTAAGAATGCTTTTCGAGACTGTTGAACGCGGTCCCAGTACGATACTTCCTTCAGTCTGTGATTCTTGGATCTGAGCTCTTTCCTCCTTTATAATTTGATCGCCGACAAGCGCCTTTGTTGCTTCCAGATACGCTTCGAACGAACCGATATCGAACCAAGGCTCGGTGAATGTGAAGCATTCAACTGTTAGATTTTTTCTGAGGAGCTCCTCGAAGATTCCTCCGACATTATCAGGATGTTCTTTGGCAAATTCTACGAGGATAGGAAGAGTTGAAGCGGGGAGTATGGAACAGCCGGTTGAAACGAGTGTTGATTTTGGATCAGATGGTTTTTCTTCGAATGATGCTATTGAATCAATTTCTGATTTCTGATTTCTGCCCGTCGCGGCTCCGGTCGCGGCTGGGCCACGCCCCGACGGGCGGCCGCGCCGAGACGGGGTTTCTTGTTTATCTAACACTACTATTCCAAACGACTTAGCCTTTTCTTTATTGCCGATATCATGTGCTGCAAGTAGGGGAATACCTTCATTATAAGATGCAAGAAAGTCTGTAAGTTCAAAACCGATGTAGTTATCACCTGTAAGGAGAAGAATGTCTTCATTGATCTTTGCTTCGGTGATCCACTTCGCAACCGCGCCAAGTGCGCCGAGCTTATGGTCATCATGATTTGTATCCTCGATGAGTACTTCGATGTTCGAACGGCTGAGCTCTTTCTTCCATTCTTCAAATCCTTCTTTGAAGACGGCATTTGTGCTGACTGTGATTGGGATATCTTCGGGAATCTTCTCGACTATATGTGTGAGAATCGGTTTGCCTGCCAGCGGAAGCAGAGGCTTCGCTCTCTTCTCGGTTAGGGGCCAGAGTCGGGTGGCAAATCCGCCGGCGAGTATGAAGGCGTGCATGCGCATTAGCGTAATGTGCTTTTAGGGATTGTCACGTGAAAAAGTTATTAGTTTGCAAGTTTTCTCCTGACTTCGCCCTTTGGGATTCGAGGGGCAAGGGTTTTTAGTTGCCTGCAGTTCCCTGACCTTGTATCGTCCTCCTCCCAATGACAACTATTGATGATACTGCTCCGGCCATCCCAGATGATGATAAAGGTATAACACTTCGTGATGTGCTCATACATATGCAGCATCATACTGATCGTCTTGATAAAAAAATTGATGGAGTTGCTCAAGATCTCAAGGATTTCCACGAAGAGTTTCGCGAATTCGCCAAAGGTGTTGATGATCTTGATATGCGTGTTCAGGATATTGAAGATGCAGAACTTATTAAGCGCATTAAAGTGGTAGAGAAAAAATTGAGTCTTGCAGCGTGACATAGCTTTACATGTTCCGTCGTCTGAACCGCAGATGACGCAGATTAAAAAGATAACCTGCACTGACTTTTTGCTACTCTAAACGGTCATCTGCGTCATCTGCGTCATCTGCGAAATCTGTGGTTCAGACAATTCAGAAAAACCACTTCCACCAACCCTTCTTCGAACTAACCATCGTCACAGGCCGTCCTTCTAGCGATTCCACATGTTCATCTCTCTCCACAATTCCAAGAACAGAGGGGAGGAGGAGATAGGTGATGTTCTTCTGCCGACAAGCGCTGAGGAGGTTCAATGACTGCTCAAGGTCGCTGCATTGAATGAGGTGTGTGATCTTTTTTTGAGCCAAAACTTCTTCGAGTTTGTTGAGTTTGCCCAAAACGGGGACACCCGCTATCTCTGTATCAGGTGCCCCACGACCGTCGAGGATGGCAACCGGGTGAAGGGGATTGCGTTTCTTTATCAATGACTCAATGATCTTCCGTGACTCGCGCGTAACGCCGACGATCAGTGTCGGGAATGCGGGGGGTTCGAGACAGAGAATTCGTCTTTGAATATTTTGAAACACGATGTGCCAGATGTATGTCAGCACTGTGGTCAGAATGAACGCGTATGAGAGCAGCAGCCTGCTGAAGAAGGTTGTGTATCGGAAGAAGTAGGTCAGAGAAAAGAGTGCGAGGCCGACGAGTGCCGCATATGAAATGTAGGCGAGGTTCCTCAGCGTCATTTGGTTCCGTGTCATGTGAAATGTCCGCGTGGTTGCCAGCACAATTAGCCACAGCGGCGCGGCAATTGCTGCAACTATGATGTATTGATCGAAGGGAAAATCGGTCGAGAAAATCCAACCTACCCTGAAGAAGTAGGCGATAGCATAGGCACCGATGAAGAGGGTGATGTCACTTAAGAGCCAAGTTGCCAGTAGAATTCTAGGACGCATGTGGAAACTGAAAAGTAAAAGGGGAAAGTGGAAAACGATAGTAATGTAGCGTGCAGAAAAGCAGTTTTCCACTTTCCCCTTTCAGTTTTCCCCTTATTTAGTTCCAGGAGTAGGCAAGTTTCGTCACATCCCACGGTACCTCACCAGTCCATTCATGTTCTCCTGTAGCGATGGGGGAGTAATTATTGAAGGCATTCTGCTGCATCCAGCGATACTTGGCGGCAATCACCGGGTTTTCACGAGCACGTTCCCTGAAAGCATCTTTCTGAAGCACGAAATATGCGAAGGTCTCGGCAAAGTCTTCAAACGGATCCCATGAAGCGTAACCGGAGACAAAGTCTTCCTCGGAAGATCCCGGGCGCTTGGTTTTGGAGTCGGTCCAGGAGACAGAGTAGAAACTCACACTGGGATCATCCATGTTGATAACTTCCGCACCATCCTTAAAAGGACTGGGTCTGTGCGTGTCGGTGCCATTCATGCATCCAAGGTCCGTGATATGCCCGAACTCATGGACGAGAAGTGCCTTGAACTCATCGTCGGCAACTTTTCCGGATAGGATGATCGTGGTTTTTCCGGCAAGACCTCTGCGGGAAGGATTATCGTAACGAACGTAGAAGTTCTTCAATTGCGCAACGCACGCGGAGGGAAAACTTCTCAGAACTTCATTGGCAAGGATTTTGTGACGAAGAAGAATGTCCTTCTGATCTACAACGGGGAGGAAAGGAGCACTTTTTTTGAGGTACTTCTCCCGTTCGGTTTTCCGAAGCTCCACTGAAACCAGTGCTCTTTGGACCTGGGCAATGTCCCTCTTTTTCGGGGGAACAGATGCTTCATGTTCGTCTTCTGCTTCTTCTGTTACCTCCTTAATTACTTCCTCGGCAGTTGCGGGAGGCACAGCTTGTGCTATACTAACTTCCGGCAGCACAGATGACAGGATGCTGCCTCTTAGGAGTAATAAGCCGGTAAGGAGAAGGAAGGGTATTTTCATGCCCGAAATAAAGTTGTTATTTATAAAGTAATTATTATAAAATGTCAAGTATCGATGATGTTGCTGAAGAGCCTCTTTCCGGCGATTCAGTGCTAAATATCACTTCTAAAGGCAAAAAGGGTTCAGGTGACGCCAATGGTGCTCAAACCGGCGATTTGTCACAAATTCGAGCAGGCCAACAGCATATTGTCACCATCGAGAAATTGACCCATGGAGGGGCCGGATTGGCCCACCTTGGGGGGATTCCAGTTTTTATCGCAGATTCTATTCCCGGCCAAAAGGTCGAAATTACTATCACCAAAAACAAAGGTAGCTATGCAGAAGCTAAGGTCAGGCAGGTTCTTAAGAAGTCAAAAGATGAGGTGATGCCCAAATGCAGCCATTGCCACGATTGCGGGGGGTGTGTGTGGCAGAACCTCCCATACAACAAACAGATTGCTTACAAGGAAGAGATTGTGCGTGAGACGCTGGAGCACCTCACACCGGCGGACGAAAAAGTGCGTGCGCAATTGCCGGGGAGAGTGCTCAAGATTATTCCAAGCCCGCAGGTCTTCCACTACAGAAACAAGCTCGAACTTTCTTTCGGGTTCTCATCCATGCGGACAGATGAGGTCAATGGAAAGCGAACCTACATTGATGAGAATCCCACCATCGGATTTCATCAGCCCGGGCAGTGGGCGACGGTGCTGCCTATTACCGAATGCCACCTTTATGATGAAAAACTTCCATCCCTACTGTCGGATGTACGCGCATTTTTGCAAACAACTAAGCTACCGGTCTTCAACCCAAAGACACACAAGGGATTGCTGAGGAATTTGCTTCTGCGACGGGGGATTAATACAGATGAACACATGATTGCGTTCATCGTGAAAGCGCGAAAGCGCGAGTTGGAACCGCTCTTCCAGTACTTTATGAGATTCGGAGGACGGTCCGGACTCAAGTCGCTCCTTGTTATAGAAAACCTGGGTATCAATGAAAAACCCGAACACCCGAAGGTCCACTCACTCGTCGGAGAACCTTACATTAAAGAGCGCCTCTTTGATTTGGAATTCGAAATTTCTCCATTCTCCTTTTTCCAGACAAATACCGTTGGAGCCGAGAAACTCTATCAGGCGATCGCTCAGGCAGCGGACTTGGGTCCGCGCGATACACTCCTCGATGCGTACTGCGGTATGGGGACAATCGGGCAGTACCTCTCGCGCTTCTGCGAGAAAGTGGTAGGGATCGAAAGCCATCCAACCGCTATCGAAGATGCGCTAAAGAGTTCCGGCAAAAATCGCATCGGAAACATCAGCTTCTATAAAGGCAGAGTGGAGCAAATTCTGGAAACGCAGCTTAAGCCCGGTGGGAAGTATAAATTCTCGGTGATCGTCGTCGATCCGCCGCGTGCGGGGTTGCATCCAAAGGCTCGTGATGCGATCATCGAACATGATCCTCAGAAGATTGTGTATGTCTCCTGCAACACGGCGACCTTCGCGCGCGATCTTGGAGAGTTCCTGAAGAAAGGCTACGAACTACGTTCAGTTCAGCCTGTCGACATGTTTCCGCATACGGCGCATATAGAGACTGTGTCGGTCTTGCAGAGGAAGTGAGAGTAAAAAAAGGTTGTAGGTGATAGGTGATTAGGTTTGGGGAATAGGTAATTGGGGAAGAGGTGATTTTGTCCGTCTCATACATAGAGAAGGTGTCCGTTGCAGAGGAAGTGAAGGTTACCAGTTGTCTGAACCGCAGATAACGCAGATTACGCAGATGCTCGTTTAAGATGAAATAATGCTCGTGAAAGTAATCTGCGTAATCTCTCTTGCCAGCCGTAGTCCGCCTAAGCAGGACGAAGGCTGGTTTATCTGCGTTATCTGCGGTTCAGACAATGGTGCTTGGTTCATTACTCTCACTCAAGTACCATCTCATTGTCATGACCCGCCGAGCACTTTTGTTTTTGGCTCTCGTTACGTTCCTGACGTATGCTCCTTCTCTTGGTAACGATTTTGTCACCTACGACGATGATCTGCTTGTGTATCAAAACCCAAATGTACTTAAGTTCACCACGCAAACGATCGCTGCAGTTTTTACTACGTACGATCCGGAGCTCTATGTTCCCATAACATTGGTAAGCTATCAGCTTGAGCGCGTCTTCTTCGGGCTTAATCCTTTCATCTTCCATCTCACAAATCTTTTGCTTCATATCGGGTCTGTTCTTCTTGTTTTCTGGATTGCGCTTAAACTTGTTCCGTATCGTTCTCAGCAACATGCCTTTTGGATAGCTTTGACCACGAGCACGCTCTTTGCGCTTCATCCCATAAACACCGAAGCGGTTGCATGGATTGCTGCGCGCAAGGATATTCTTTCCGGATTTCTTTTCTTCTTATCATTTGCGTTTTATCTGAAATTCTCTGAGTCGCAGAAACGGCGCGACTACATCTTGAGCATTGTTGCATTTGCACTTGCGTTGGGCGCAAAGGTGTCGGTGATTTTTCTCCCCGTTGTTTTATTGTTTGCAGATTGGTTCGTTGGCAGATCTATGAATTGGAAAACACTTAAAGATAAAGTGCCGTTTTTTCTCTTAAGCTTGATCTTCGGGATCATTGCACTTCTCGGGAAACAAGCTCAGATTGCAGGGCTTACATTGGCTGAGCAAATTCTGCTTGCCGGCAAAGGGATCACTTTTTATCTCTATAAGCTTGTGTGGCCGACTGAGCTCAGTATCTTTCATCCTCAGAGTTATCCGATTGAAACAACTTCACCAGATCTAATTGTACCGCCCATCGTTTTGGCGCTTTTGATTATGGTCGCACTATTTGCACTGCCCAAAAGGAGTGTCATCTTCTTTGGTATCGCCTTCTTCCTCGCCATGCTCATCCCAACCTTTGCGACCTTCTGGAAGAATGGCTTTGTGTACTTTGCATCCGAACGCTATGCATATAGCGCGCTCTTTGGGATATTTTTCCTGTTGAGCTTCATGTTTGTTCCGTTGATTCTCAGATTGACAGAAAAACGAACGCGGATGGAAGTCCCGGTAATGGCTGGCGGGTTGCTGCTTGGTCTTTTTCTCGCTTTCTTCTCCGTTGCACAGGCAGGCACTTTTGAGAACGGCGAGACGCTGCTCAGGCACGCACTTACTCTCCTTCCAGATTCCGCGCATGCGCTCAATAATCTGGGAACGACGCTCTACCAGAATGATCGTAACGATGAAGCGTTGGAGATGTATGACCGGGCACTCGCCATTGACCCCCTCCTGCCGCAGGTGCATACCAATAGGGGACTTATTCTGCTCAAGGATGGAAAGGATTTTGAAGCGGAAGAATCATTTCGCCGCGCCATCGCGTCACCACCGATTTATCGGGGACTTTTGGAAGATGAACTGCAATGTTATTTTCTTCTTTCTCAAATGCTGGAAGATCGCGGAAACGGTGCAGAGGCGATGCGACTTCTCAGGCAGGCTGCGGAGGTGGGGGATCAGTACTTCACTCCGCACTACAATTTGGGTATTCGCTATCAGGGCTTAAGCCAGAGCGAGAAGGCTTATGAAGAGTTTACAAAGGCAGTTTCAATAAACTCCCGTGATGTTGACACGCAATATAGACTAGCTGCGGTTGCGGCGGAAACGGGAAGACTGGAGGAAGCGGCCGTTGCTTTGAGGAGAGTGGTTCGGTTGGATCCGGATTACGAGAAGGCGGGGGAGCATTTGAGGAATCTTGAGAAGTTATTGAAACAGTAACATGCAAATTGTCTGAACCGCTGATGACACACATTGTCTGAATCACAGATTACACAGATTAACTAGCCTTCGCTCCGCTTCATCGTGGCTATGGCCGGCAAGAGGGATTACGCGGATTAACCCCAACGTTTGATTCTTCTTCAACGAGGATCAGCGTCATCTGCGTAATCAGCGCCATCTGCGGTTCAGACTATGTTGGCTCTTTCTCCAAAACTGACCATCCGCCAAGGAAAACCGGCATCCTCTCATGCTTAGTCAGTTCAATGTATTCGTGTGATGCAGGTTGAGTAAGCATGAAAACATGTGGAATTTTGAGAAGATGATGGAGTATAGGTAACCAGAAAGAGCTTGAGGTGTATTGACATGTTCGAGTAACTAGTGCATCGTGGCTTACTTATGTCCCGAAGAAGCCTCAACAATCTGCGTGAGAACGGCCACATTTTCCGTGGTGATGGTGGTGTTTACAACCAGGTTTTAGCAAAAGAGGATTCTCACTTAAGAGCACTTGAAGGGGTGGAGGTGAATAATGATTTTGAGGTTCCCGATGGAGAAGTATTGTTCCAGAAGTTCTTTCCAAAGAAACGTATATACCTTCAGCGAGAGTACGAAAAGGCTGTAAGGATACACTTAAAAGGAAAAGATCAGGTCGTTGTTGGAATGAACGGTTACAGCTCCCTATCCGAGGAACAGTGTAGGGATTGGGGGGTGCAACCCGGACACTACGAAGCAGTATGCCGGAGAATCATTCGGGAACTTCTGAAATGTGAACGGGATTTCCGCGGAATGAAAATACATCTTGCACACGGCGCTTCAGATATGGGTGTCGATAAGGCGATTATCGACGAGGCAAGATCCGTCAATCAGCCCATGTTGGGATTCAGCTGCCCGCAGTACATGATGTATGTGGAAGATGACGATGTCCCGGTTCAAGTTGCGCGAACCGTGGATGAATACTCTCACAATTTCTGCAATTCGCTGGACATTCTTTTGACGGCGAATGGAAGAAAACAGACCTTCAACATGGACATTACTGCAGCGTTCACTTATGGAAAGCATGTCATACCCCTGAATGTTCTTGAGGCAATTTCGGACACAGGCGGTCCTCCTGCCATAGATAGAGATGGAAAGATACAGGACGCAGTTGCACTACTGTACAAACGTATGCATCTCTTGGGCATGCGACCGGGTTTTGATGCGAGCCCCGACCCCGTTGAAAATCTAATTAATGAACTTAGTGCAACAACACGTTCCATCTGTCGCCTGATGATCTCTCCTGAGCCGGCGTATTTGTCACAGTGACAGTAAACTCCAGCCCCCCGTGAAAACCGGCATCCTCTCGTGTTTTGTCAATTCAATATACTCAGGTGAAGCAGATTGAGTAAGCATATAAACATGAGGGACTTCGGTTTCGTCATTAACAAGGATTCCCTTAATTCCTTTATCAATTTCAAACCAAACTCCTTTCTCCAGTCCCATGATCGCAGGAATCTCGACTGGCTCCGGTTTTAAGTAATCCCACTTACCCTGTTCCGAGCTTTCAAGTCTGCACCAACCAGTTCGCGGAAGACGCAACTCCTTATCATCTCGGTTGCCCCACGGATAGAGGTCGAGTGCTGAGTTGCGAAAAGCGGGGAGGAGTGGTTTACGGTCGCGAAAGTGAAACTGTATCACGCGTTCTTCCGTGCCGATTTTTGTTGGTGCGATCCCATACTGCTCACGCAGATTCTGGGGAATAGTTTTCCATTGGACGGCGATGCCTCCGCACATTACTTACTATCTTACTGGTATATCAATTGTTAGCGGAGCAGATCAGAAAAATATGAAAAAAGGGAAAAAAGGGTAAAAAAGGATCACTTTTTGCCCTTTTTGCCCTTTTTGCCCTTTGTTACCTATTTAGATTGTGAAAGAAACTCATTAATTGTGGAGTCGAAATTGTATACAGAACAGCCCTTTTTGTGATAATAACATATTCCGAATGGCCTCTTCCACCCCACTAATATGGAAAAGAAAAATTTTGTTCGGATGTATTTGCCGTGCACGCTTTTTTGTTTGCTCCTGGTAGCGGCAAAAGTAAGCGCATTCCTGCCCACCACGGGAGGTCCTCCGGATGGCCAACAGAACATTCCTATTGATGCGCTCATAGACCGTCAGTTTGATAGGCCGTTTACAAACTCTACCGTCAACACGACGAATGTGCATCTCAAGACCAATACAGGGAATGTTTCAGGTGGAGCACCTACGGGTGGGAATCTATGTGATAATATCATTATTTCAGGTGGTGATAGGCTTATCTGTGAGCATTTACCGCTAGATCCAGAGACCTGGTATACCTTTACAATTACGACCGGTGTCCAAACGTCAACAGGGTATGCACTCCCCGCAGACATTACCTATGAGTATCGGACATCCGACTTTGGTGGTGCGGTTGGAGAATATGTTTCACCTCCAACTATAGACAGCTCAGTTCCCAGGGCAGGAGGGACAATGCCTATTAACGGCAAGATCCGTGTCTACTTTGATCCGGGAGGATCCGGTACGGGGACAACAATGAAAACGGTGGGAGCAGGTTCGGTTTTTGACCTCGAGAGTGTCAAGCTGAAAGCTGCGGTCAATGGCCAGCCATCGGGGGCGAACATGCTTGCGTGCAGCTCAACGGGAGCCGATGTGGCAAACCCCACGGATTGTAATATGGCATGGAATGCTACCAACAAAGAATTGATCATCACCCCCGGGAAGAAGGCTCCGGCAGGGACTGTCGATTCCACAGGGGGGTCGACTATAACGGCTGGAGCGAGTTATATTCTGATTATAGAGGGGCCCTCCGGAGGAGGGTGGAGTGGAGTGGGAGGTGTGCGTAACAGCGAAGATATGCCTATGATGGATCAGTATTACTGGGCGAATTTCACAGCGGCTGCTACCGATAACACCGGACCGGATGTACAGGGAACCTACCCACAAAACAATTCTACAGGTGTAGATCGAGCATTATATGACATGAGTATAGGATTTAATGATGCGTTAGATCCTGCAACCGTGAGTGGAGGGTCTATCAGGTTCTATTGTGAAGACAATGATGGAAATGGAGGCAATGGATGTAACGCAGGAACGGACGGGTGGGATGCAAACGACACAGAGATAACCACTATTTTTGTGGATTATGACACAGCTGAGCGCAGTGCTATTGTTTCACCGAGCAGCCTTTTCGCTGCTAGTACCAAGTACTATGTTCGGGTAACTTCGGATGTAAAGGATATCGTTGGAAACAGGTTTGATGGTGACACGGTTACTGTGGGTAATCAGGCTGAAGTTATTGCATTTACCACTAGTGCGAACATTAATGGTGGAGTATCGGATACCGACAAACCGCAGCTTATGTATGCAAACGCGGACAACTTTTCCATTGCTGCGACTTTCTCAGAACCGATGAAGTTTGATGCCGCGGCGAATCTCCTTGATCGACCGAGCACGGGCCCCAATGATGTGAATAACCTTAATAACTGGGCCGTGGAATCGCCTCCAGGTTCTCCCGCGAGCCTCATGGGGAAGAGCATTTTCTACGATCCAAAGAATCTGACACTGACTATTGAGGGGTTCTCGCTCCCACCCAATCAAACGGTGCGCATCAAAGCACAAACGGCTACGGGGGCGATTTATATTAAAGATCTTTCTGGGAATGCAGTTTCTGATACAGGATCAGGCAACCTGGCTGATGCAACCGTCCAGAGTGTACAAGACAGTGGAGGGCAATTGGGACCCGGAGCGCACTCAGGGGAATTCGATTTCTTTAGCTTTGGCATGAAGCCGGTAATGGTCTTCCCGCGTACAGCGCTTGCCGGCGCAACAAGCAATTACGAAGTAGAATTTCCGGCTGATACGGCGATACCAGCAGGGGGCACCATTGTTCTTACATTCCCACAGGGATTCAGTTTCCTTGCCGATGGAGGAAGCACCGAGTGCCAGGATGCGTTGACGACGCTTGAAAATAGTGACCTTAATGGGCCATCGCAGGGAACAATTACTATTGCTTCGATAGTTTGCAGTGCCCCCGCGCGCACCGTTACGATCACCACTGGCGGAGCTGCCACGATGGCAGGAGATCGCGTTCGTTTCATTTTACAAGGAATTACTAACTCAACGGTTCCAAAAGACTTCTCAACCAATGGATATTCAGTAGACATCAAGACGAAGAACACGCAGCTCGGTCTGCTGGAATCGAAGACGTCCATGCCATTCTTCCTTACAACACCGGGCACCCAGCATATTCACGGTACGATCTATAACGACAGTGGGGCCGGAGGGGGGACCGCAAACAATAAGACGCAGGATGGCGGTGAACCCGGCGTCGCTAACGTACAAGTGTGTCTTGGAGGGATGGTTGGATTCTCCTGTCAGAATACATCATCAACCGGAGCACTCTTCTTTAATCAATTGAGTAATGGTTACTACCACATCAATATTCCACCGCTGACTGCGGGTAGTTTTGTGGGTGGCCCCTTCTACCGTGATCTGGAACTTACGGGTGGTAGCAGTGTGGACGATGCAAACTTTGCGCTTCGAGCTGCCGATTACAATATCAATGTCACGGTCAGCGGCATTCCGGCAAATACAGACTTGGATGTGTTTGCGTTCAATCCAACCGATTTTGCTGCAGGGGGGAATGTGGTACGGCCCATCACGTACGTTGATTCAAGCGAAACAGTAGCGCTACCAGTGGGTGCGGGGACGTGGGAAGTCGGTGTTGGCCCATGGATGCCCAAGGATCGTGGACTAGGTATGCAACAAGTACCAACATTTACTTTTGTTCCACCAAGGCCGCAACAGGTGTCTGTTGTAGACGGAAATGTTGCAGTTACGTTTGCACTCGAATCTGCCAGCATGACTATAAGCGGTTGGGTGTTGGATGGAGCTGGAACTGCGATCCCCAATGCGTTTGTGATGGCACGTCCTGCGGTACTTTCGGAAAAGTTTGGGGGTGGAAGCGTTGCACAATCCATGAACGATGGGAGTTTCAGCATGAATGTTTCCAGTGGAGTCTATCTCGTCGAAGCGACCATACCGGGCATGCCGTTCTCAAACATGGCTGATGTAACGGTTGTTTCCGATTCAGGAAACTCTGCTACAGATCACAACACCACAGCGGATATCTACAGTAATGGAGTTTTGATCGTCAATGACGGGGATAGAGACGGCGATGATATTGTTCTCAAGATTGCAAAAGGAGGACGATCCATAGCCGGTCGTGTTCTGGATGAATCTGGGAATTCCATTGCGTATGCGCATGTGATGGCGGAACAGGTGGATGGCTCCGGTAATCCAAACGGACGGTTTGCAGATAGCCCCACTGATTCCACAGGGAATTTTACGCTCTACGTTGCGCCGGGAACGTGGGAAATCAGAGGATTTGCTCCGGGGTATGGTGAACTCCCCACGCTCACAGTGACTGTGACGGATCAGAACCTTAGTGGTCAAAACCTGCAGGCGTCATCAGGTGATTATGGTACGGTTACAGGTTCTGTTCTAAAGGGGGGTGTCGGGCAGGTCGGAGCCTTTGTAGGTATTTGGGGATCCAGTGGAGGAAATAGTACTGCTACAGATGACAGCGGTAACTTTACCTTGAAAGTGCGTGCAGGGAACAATTATACCATCGATGGATTTCTACCGGGTGTTGGCAAACTTACACCTCTTACAGATATCACCGTGACAGCAGGTGAGACGCTCGGAAATCAGAATATTACCATTGGCGCACAGGGGACGATTCAAGTGACCCTTACAGGAGTTACGGATGCGTTTGTAAAAGCAACTGATTCGAACGGTCGCGGAAACCAGACAGGGGGGAATACCACTGCAGGTGTGTATTCCATTTCTGTGCCGGCTGGTACCTATACCGTGCAAGCGCACAGCCCCGGATACGGACTTCTCGGTACGCAGGCGAATGTTTCTGTGACAGCGGGTGCAACGACGGAGGTGACCTTCGCTCCCGCTACAGTGTATCGAGTTGTAGGATCTGTGACTTCTACTTCGGACGTCTGCAAGAACGGTGTTGCAATATTTATGAAGGATACTACGAACGGGCGCTTCATTGATGCACAGACAAGCGCTACTGGGGGATATGTGATAAGTGTTCCCAATGGTACGTATACCATTTCCGCAGGCAGGCCAGGATGCGTGGATAGCGCTGCACCATCTACCGTAACAGTAAGCAGTGCAGACGTTTCAGTTGCAGCACGCACACTTAGTGCTGCGACTGCAACCATTGCCGGGCGTGTGACACTCTCAAACACCGGAGTTACTATTCCAACGATGGTGATGGCACAGAATTCCAATGGGAATTTTATGTTCGAAGAAGTTGAAACCACACTGAGTGGCGGGGGGAATAATTTCACGATGACTGTTACACCCGGATCATGGACGGTCACCGCACGGTCGGATGGATATACTGCTGCATCCACATCGGTTACAGCAGTCTCCGGGTCTACTGTGACCGCAAACCAAACACTCACTGCAATTTCTGGTTACACGCGCAAAGATCGCAAGACTTCCACGCTCACACCTTCTCGTGGAGGGTTTATACGTGATGAGAACATCGGTAATGGTTTTGAAATTAATTTCCCCGCGGGGGCACTTGGCAGTGCAACGGATGCTGCGTCTGTGGCGACAAAGGAAACAACAGCAATTGCTTCCTCAACAACCACCACCACCATTATTGGTGGTAAAGGGTATGAAATTACTCCCAAGGCAGCAAATGGACAGAAGATTACGACACTCTCTTCTTCTAATGGTGCCGGAGTAACCGTCACAATTCCATATACGGAGTCTGATGTGACGGCTGCAGGAGTGACAGAAGCCGGCCTGATGCTCATGGTGTGGTCAGATGACAAGCAGGATTGGGAACCAATCTCGACTACAGTGGATACTACGAACAATACATTGACAGCCAATGTAACCCACTTCTCCACGTTCGGTGCGGGTGGGACTTCTACCAGCAGCAGCTCGAGTCCCGGAAGCCCCTCTTCGAGTCCATCAGCAGCCGCTTCTTCTGCATCTGGTGGAGGAGGCCGTCGTGGTGGTCCGGATTACACAATGTTTGGGCGATCAGTTTCTGCGGTACATGAGGCGGCGGGAATTATGACGTCTGATGAAATGGCGAAGGCGGAAGTGCAGCCGGGAGCCAAACTTAAGATGATGATTGCAGATCGGGAAGTCGAATTCGGTGACGTCCCTGCTGATGCATGGTTTGCTGGCCCGGTTGCAAAGATTCTCATCAAAGGCATTGCCTCCGGGTACAAAGATGAACAGGGAAATCCCAAGGGCGAATTTGGACCGGCGAATAATATCACGTATGCAGAGATAGCCAAGATGGCACTCAAGGCTTCCGGAAGAAGTGCACCGGAAGATGGCAGCGGTGCACCGCCCTTTAATGCTTCTGCAATTGGCCACTGGTCGGCAGGGTATGTGCAGCTTGCAGAAGATCTAGGACTCTCGGTCTATGTTGGTGGTTCCAATGTACGCTTCGCAGCGAAACGTGGTGCGGTGGTACAGACAATCCTCGAGGCGATTGGTGTTCCCATTCAATCGCGACAGGAGCTTGAACGATCGATTGATGAAGAGACGGGGGAGGAAGTGGTCACCGCAATGAATCGTTACAAGGATCTTCCGCCGAACCACAAGTACTCAGATGCGATCTACACCGCAACACACTTGGGAATAATTACAGGGGATACTGATGAAGAGGGGAATCGTGTGATGACTGTGCGTGCGGATGACCCAATCAACCGCGCGGAGGTGTCGAAGATCTTTGCGGAGCTGATGGGGGAGGGGCTGGTGAAATAGGAAACGGCGAATGAATGAGGACAAGAAGGAAATCTAAGAAACCAAGGAATACTCCTTGGTTTCTTAGGATTCTTTGTTCTCATTCATTCGCCGTTTCCTTTGCACAGGGTTAGTTCCTCCTTATACTTCTCTTTGTGGCCCGTTCGTCTAGTGGTTAGGACGCAAGGTTCTCATCCTTGTAACAGGGGTTCGATTCCCCTACGGGCTACCAAACTTGAATCACCATTCTCAACACCCTGCAAAGCCGCATACACAAGCGAAACATGTGGTGTTCGTTTGCCGTCCAGCGAGTCGTAGTGAATTCCTTCGGGAAACGTCATGTACTGGAAGCGATATTGGGCTTCCACTGGCGATTTTCTCCAGAGTTCGTCAGCAGTTTTTAGGTAGGTGCAGCAGCGATCAAGAACCTCTGTTTTGTTAACCTTGAGAAAGGTTGGTTTCTCTTTGGGATTTTTCAATGCAGATAGCTTCTGTTCCGTTGTTGTGTAGTCTCGTTTCAGCTGCTCCACCAACGTAGTATTATCCGCACACTGTTTCATCAATTGGACGATATCAGTCTGCTCTTTCTGCAACACTGCTTCCTGTTCTTTGGTGTCGCCAGATGAACGCTGGATATTCTCAATTTTCTTCGCCCACGCTTCCTCAACGATTGCCCGAAAAAGACGCAACACGCCATCCGCAGGAGTCATGTCCTGTAATTTCTCGCGGTACAGTGTATGTGTTTCTTCCGTGGGCACTCTGAACTCGCACTGTGGATTCGGGCAATCGTAGTAATAGTACCTTTTTCCCGATTTTCCGATGCTGGGATAGCCACGGCACGGCACACCACAAGAACGGCATCTCAGAAACCGACGAAGAGGAAAGCTACGGTGCTTCTGTACTCGCTTCGGTGCAGTTGGTGTTCTACCTCGATTGGCCAGCACGTCTTGCAACTCTTTCCACTGCGCAGCTGTGATAGTTCCATCAAACTTGGCTTTGATGATCTTTCCATCTGTCCATTGTTCCTGCATTAAACCTCCATACACAGGATTCCGACAGATTTTCTCCCACGTCTGCACTGAGATCGGTTTACCATTTCTGCTCACAAAGCCTCCATCACGTAACCATCTTGCCACCTCAGAGAGTGTGTACGCGCCTGTCAGCTGTTTGTGCAAACCTTCATGGAGCAAGTTCCACTGCTTTTCATCTGGTGTTCTCTGGAGCACAGGACGGCGTTTCTGTTCACCATCCACATTGGTAAGCTTCTTGACATTCACAAAGCCTGTCGGAGCAGGACGGCACCAGTACCCCTGCGATGTTAATCGCTTCTCAGCACCAATTGTGCGGTCAACGCGTACCCGATTCTCAAAGCGTGCATTGAGTGCCAGCCACCCTTCCATCATTTCACCCATTGCCGTGTCCTCCAGTGGCTCCGTAGCAGACTCCAGTGAGATGTCATAGGTACTCAATACCTGTTTGAGATTATAATAGTCATGGAGCCCACCACGAGAGAAGCGATCAACTTTCCAGATCACCACAGCATTCACTTTTTTGTGATGCTTGGCGCAATACTCCAGCACTTCTTCAAACTCCTTTCGCTTATGCGTACCACTCGCTGACTCGGCAAACTCAAATTCTTTACAGATTGTGTATCCTTTCTGCTCACAATATCGTTTGTTCTGCTCACGCTGTACATTGATACTCTCACCTTCCAGTTGTTTCTTTGTAGATACCCGAAGAATGGAGACAGCGTTCATAGGAGAGCTAAGATACCAAGTCAGAAGAGTCAGCACAATCTTCAAATACTACATCGAGTGTAATTTCGGCAATGACTGTCAGTTGTTTAATAAGAAGCTGTACCTGCTCATCACTAAAATGCTTGCCATCATCACCAAGCAGCCGACGTGCATCATTCGCAGCCAGCATATTGCACTTCGGGAGGAGGTTTGATGTGTGTCAACTCTTCGCAGATTGTGTTCAGTTCTTCTAAACCCAGTGACACACGTTCGGCTAAATTCACGCCACGGCTACGGTATTGCCAGAGTGCAGGCATGTTAGAGAGGCGGTCTTTGGTCAATTTTCGGTTTTTCACCTCCCACGGACCAAAACCACGATCTCGCATAGCAAGACACACAAACTCTGCAATAGCCCACTTGCAGTATTTTCCATCGAGCTTCTTAAGGAATAGCCCAAGCTGTACTTCGATATCCAAAGACTGCTCAAGATCAATCTCATACTCACGACATGCACCTCGCATCTCCACTTCAACTCTGGTAATCGGCGGTGAATAATCGAAGTAGTCAGGGAACAAGTCTTCCTTGCTCGGCTTGTTGCGCTTCTTGTCTTCCTTTGTAATCTCCAGTGACTTGTTATAGATACGCGCCTGCCAGTCCACAGGTGTCGTTCCGTAGTAAATTGTCTCAACCTGAGAGAGAGATTTATCAGCACTAAAGAAACTAAATTTTTTCGCCTTATCCGGTGACAAAATCTCAACACCATGCAACACATCAACTGTTTCAACATGCCAAATATCAGCACAAACATCTAAACGAGATATGGAATGAAGAACGCGGCTATGACGAATATCCTCTCTAATCAAACCAAAAACATCATCAAGAATAACTAGCCCCAATCGCACAGCACAAAAAAACGCACCGTAAAAACTAAGACGGTAATCGTACTTGTATCCCAGATTCAACTTAAGAAGGCTATCTTCACAGACTTCTTCAATCGCGAAAAGATTATGTCTGCCCAGTTTAAAATACAGAGTACGAATGCCCTTTCGTTTTTCTGACAGTGTTTTAATCAGCTTAAGCTCAGAGTCTGCCCAAGTGATCTCGTCGTCTTCGGTACCAAATAGCAGACCGATAAAACCCAAGGATTTTGTATCCGTCTCATGTACAAGAGCAAGAAGATTAAGAACCAGATAATCAGCTCCAAAATACAGAAGTTCTGGAGTTACTCCCCCAACATTGTTTAGTTGGGGAAGTAATTCACCTGAATTCGTTTCCTTGTGATGCGAAGCATCTACATTCAGCCCCTCATCCGACTCGGCAATGCCGTCGTCGGATGCGGGGCTAGATGTCTGAATATCAGATTCTTCCGCATTATGCGAAGAAGAATTATTGCCGATGTTGTCATTTAAAAAAGACACACGAACAGAGGGTAAAAACTCTGTTTGCGTCGGTATCGAGGATTTTCTTCCCCCTCAGTCTTAGGAGCCACTTGGCTCTACCATGTTTCAGGTGCTGAAGGTCGGGGCATTTCTCCGTAAGTGAGCGACCATCTAGCTATCCCTCCCAAATGGGTACAGGAGCTACAAACTTAGTTAGAAATAAAAGAGCATCTCACATGAGACTATCTCAAATGTACTACTTCGATTTTCGACATGCAAGGATTGACTCGAGTCGATTTTAAAAAGCTTCTATTTGTGGTTCTTTTGCCTTCTGTGCAATATATAGACATACAAAAGAGCAGCAAAAGCAACCAACAGAAGAGCAATCCAAGCAATAGGATATGAGGCAGTTTGTGCAGATGAATGCAGCTGATCTGTTGGATAATATGAATCAGCATCTTTGGTGCCTACCCATTGAAATGTCGATATAGATGCAAGACCTCCAACGGATGTTCCACAAAAAACAAGTGCTGCCAGTGCTAAGCCAGTGATGCCAAATTTATTTTGTTTCATCTAACTATTATACACATTCTATGGATAGTGGTCAATAGAAGGTGTCCTCTAGAAACTGTCGAGTATGAGCAAAGAGATTCGCATTCGTCTTGGTGATCATATTCGCTTCCTTAGAAAGAAGCACAATTTAACCCAAGAGGAATTGGCACGTAGAGCAGGTATTAGTACAAACTATTTGCAAAACCTTGAAGGCAAGAAG
The DNA here is from genome assembly GCA_043819035.1 of Patescibacteria group bacterium. Lineage (GTDB taxonomy): Bacteria > Patescibacteriota > Gracilibacteria > Peribacterales > Peribacteraceae > UBA2144. The sequence goes on from JBDRFD010000013.1 coordinate 22,834, forward strand.
CCCAAAACCGCTAGTGTTGTAACTTTGGAGAAATTGGCAAAGGGTTTTGATATTTCGTTGGCAAAACTGATGAAATTCTAGATTAGTGGTACCCTATATACTATGAGATCCATATTATTAACAATAGTGCGCATCACAATCATCTTTATTTGTACTGTTGCAATCTCTTTCGCACTCATAGCCTTTTTGCGTGCCCATATTGAGCTGGATTCTTCTATCAGCAGTATCAATTTTATTTGGCAAATTGTGTTACTTGGATTTGTAGCAGGAGCAGCCATGTTTACCATTCCAAAAAGCAATGCTTTGAGCACAAGACAAACTCAAAATTTGTTTCTATCTGGATGCTGCACGACTGCAAGTAGCGCAATTATACTAATTGGTTTCTGTATTATATTCATGGGTGCCGAATGGCAACTACCACTTATCCAAAACACAGGTGGCCTCATTGCCGATTCAGGTATCGTCTTAATGTGTTGGGGAATTTCGATGGCAGCACTGGAACTTATCGGAGTGATATTTGCAGCAGCACGGAAATTTTATCAATGAGATTTATCAGAAAGACTTCCGATAAAACCCCATTACCAAAAAAGATATCAATATAAAAAAGCTGATAAATCCAAAGTTACAAGTAGACACCAATGTCCAATTCTCTCCACACCTATCGATACCCCAATTTGCTATAAGCAACCATAAATGCGAAAAAACTACAATAAGTGCTGCGAGAATACCTATAAAAGACCAATCTACAGCACTATCAAAATGATAATCCGCAGACTTTGGAGAAATGCGTATTCCATCTATATTCCCCTGTCCTGCAGATTTATACTGAGCAGCAGTACAAACAATGAACATAAAAAATTGCAACAATGCATATCCAAATACTATCTTTGCTCCGACATCCAAAACACCAAAGATAGTCCATGTTCGAAGTTCATTTGGTGCATAAAAAAGAACAACAATAAAAAAGGAAATTAGACCGAATGATATAGTGATCCGTGTGCGATCTAGTTCCTGCTGTTCTTTTGAAAGTGGCTTCATAAATTCATTATACCCCTTAGTGTCTCTGCTTGTTCTTCTAAACCATAGCAAGAGTCTTCTGGTATCTCAGGAAGCTCCACACACTCACTAAGCACCTTGTACCAGTCAATTGTTGCTTTTATCGTGGGATTCGTCAGTCGAATACTTGAGGCTATCAAGTATGGACATTAATCCCTAGGGGGTTAAACTGTTTAATGCATTATGGATTTGATTATTGCTATTGGGGTCGGAGTACTGATATATCTTTTGCTGAAGGGAAATAAGTCTAAAACAGAAGAAAAGATGACAACTGAAGAAATGTGGTCAGTTGCAGAGGTTAATATGGAAAGAGTTATGGCGAAAAGCCCAAATCTGGAGGAGCATTTACAGGACGAAAGAGACATGGTACGAGCTATGGAGATGGATATGATACGACTTAGAGAGAGATTTAAGCATGATCCAACAAAACAACGTGAGATTGCTCAGGATTGGATGGACTATTCTGGAGCTGTTGAACGAATGAAATTTGCAAGTGAAATGTTGGACTGTGATATGAGTCGTGATGCTTACGATTCCTACGGAGAAAGAGTCAAAGAACCTCATATGGCAGTACAAGAAATAGGGAAGCGTATAGAGAATATGCTAGGAGAAGAATCGAGTTCTAAATTGGTACACGACAGGCTAAAGAAAAAAGCCGAAGCAGCTGATGAAATTTTAAGTAAAAACGAAACTAAGTCATCTTCTTCATAATTGATTCTATGGATCAAAATCCGCTCAATTGTTTTCATTCTTAATTACATTATGAACCAGCTAAAAATCATTAAAGCAACTTATTACGATCCCATGGTAGGATCTCAATTTGGAGTCGACGTCACAAAAGAGTTATCAGCAGAAATTAAAGAGGACCAGCTAATCTATATTGGTAGTTATAATCGTATTTTCTCAAACTATTTTAAAGGCAAACGTAAAAAGTTGGAGATTACAGTGCAATATAAAGGCCAAACCTTGACCAAATTCTACAATGAAGATGAGAAAATTAACCTACCAAATGACTTAAACAAATTGCATAAACAATGGATCAATATCAAAAATCCCTGGTTGATCTCCATTGTAGGCGGAACAATAGCCGCCGTTACTGGTGGATTAATTCTATTAAAAATCACAACAGGCTCCTGAGTAAATTATACCAATCCGCCATCGCTTCTATCGTGATCCATTCACAGAGGCTGGAATTGTTCAGGATGATGACTAAGCAACAACAGCCGTTTATTTTGGTTTTGCTTCATCTCTCAGTTTTTTAGACTCTCCAAGTATTGCAGGAAGGTCGTAAACCTGACGAACGATCTCCTTCAGGAACACAAGTAGTTTTTCAGCCCTGTCTTTGTTTACAGGTGGAAGGAAGGGGTGTGCGCCATCGTGACCCAACTGTGTCACTTCCAATAGTATTTCTTCTAGATCCTTATCAACACTGTAAGTACTGATAAAGAGCTTGACCTGCTTTTCTACTTTTGACTTTCCTTTTACATCTTTGTCTTTGCAGATTGATTGCAGAGTTCTTCGGCACACAGCCGCAAAACCATTCCATGCTTCAACTGAATAACAGCTCAGTGCTTCCTCGACATCATTCTGCACATCTTTGCTATTAATATTAGACAGATCAATAAATGGCTTTGCCTGTGTGATTTGATGTTCACCAAGTATCATTAGTTCATTTCCCCGAGGTGTGCACCCCGAGTATTCAAAATAGATAGGTTTGCTGCAACCTTCGCATTTATATACCATTCCTACCTTTTCAAGCTTGTGCCTAGCAACATCTTGGTAGTTTGGCTTGGATATCAGTGTGATACCAACAGGCTTGTTACAATGTGGGCAGTCTGCGTTCACATTTGGTCTAAATAGCTTCTGTGTTGGCGCGTTCTCATATGCGACTCTCGTTTTCATGTAAGGAATTTTACTCTTCATCCTCTTGTTCTACTAAACAATAGCAAGGATATTTCCGCTCTGTAACTGAGCTTTTTGCATAACAGGGAGGTCTTTCAGCATTTCGTACCACTCAATCATTAGATCTATCATTGTGTTCGCAGCCCAACTACTACGGGCTGCCAGTGCAGATTCATTGACAACAAGCTAATTTACTGGGAATATATTATGCCAAGATCTTATGGTTTTGGGATTGTTCTTTCACTCCGCAGCAAGAACAAACCACTAGGTCTCGTGACGTTCTCCGTGTGTTAGTAAACATAGGGAGAACGTCACTTCCTTGTGTAGGAAGAACTCTGCAGAGTTCCTTTTTTTTGGAGGATGCTATGAATGCATCACAACAGTCGAAGCGCGATCCGCGCTTCAATGACCCCGGGCTGCGAAAGGAAAGAAGCGCAGCCCTCAAAGGGATGTTCAAGCAGACGGGGTTTGACCCCAAAAGTCTTGCGAGCATCATGGTTCAAAGTGAGGATGAGCAGAGGAAGCTCACCACACGCATCCAGAGATATGCGGGAGGAAAAACAGATATCCCGCCTCTCCGTTTCTGTGTTCTGGCCGAAAAGGCCTTGGGCGCAGAAGAAGGAAAGCTCTATGTCCAGATTCACGAGAAAGAGAAGGAACTCTTTGGTCAGCTCAAGAACGAGCACAGTCTGTCTGGGACGCCGGCGAAGAAGGCCGCCAAAAGGAAATCGGCGAAGAAGGCTGTCAGAAGGAAGCCGGGGAAGAAGCGCGGTTGCAGGAAAAGAAGGATCCGCACACGGGAAACCGCTTCGGTTCCTGAATCTCTTGCAAGGCAAAGGTCGAATGCTCTCAGGTTTGCTATGCAAAAAGCAGGCTTGGATAATTCGTATCAAGTCGCCAGGAAGGCACACCCTTCAGGTTCCCGGGAAGTTCGTTCCCTGGACATGAAGCTGAGACGCGTGCTCAAAGGCCAGCAGCCTCTCTCTGAACTCTTTGCGGTGGAGATAGCCCCCTTACTGGGAGTGGCGCCATCTGACCTGATCGTGACCTCGGAGCAGGAAGGTCCTTCCGAGCCAGCCGAGCACAAGCGTTCAGCACCGAATGGGAAAAGAGGACGGACACTGAACTTGCATGTGGGTATCCCCGAGCTTGGTCTCCAGGAGTCCACCGCCCTTGTCTACAGCGATCGCAAGTTCGTTCCTGAGGAAAGGAAAGGCGACATTGTGGTGAGCGTGGATGGGACGCTAATCACCGTTCAGTTCAAGCTCCCCGCAGAGAGTCTCCTGCATCTCTTCCTCGACTGAAGTCCCCACGTGGGATTTCGATAAATCTTGCTGCAAAAGCCCCAAGCGCGTACGTTTGGGGCTTTTAAAAGATTGACAAAATAGCGATAATATTATACTATTTTTTGCCCAAATGACCTGTTTCTTTTGCCATTGGCAGAAGGCGACACATCCTGATGGATGATGAGTTGTTTGGTGTTCTTTGAAAGCATTGGCTCGTTAAAACACTACTTATACTTTGGAGATTGAACGATGACTGCAAGAATCACTGTGAAGAGCAGCCTCTCTTCTGAGGCAAACCACATTCGCCGGCTCTTTTTGGCCGGCCAGAAAAAGAATCTTTGGTCTACTGTTTTGGATTGTGTGCGTAAGACAGGAATTGGTCCCGGTGCCCTCGAGCGTCACATGAACGATCGGTTCGAGAACAAGAACCGCAGGAAGCGGTTCCAGGAGGGGACAATCAAAACGTTGGAGCAGTACCTCCGCAAACGGGAGGTGAAGATTCCCGAGAGGAGGGCAATGACAACCGTAGGTAAACCGCCTCCAGAAGTTCCACTTGTGGAAAGCCCTGCAGTTGAGCTGAACTTTGACTGGCTTATGGCCGGTCTTGTTCAATTGCGGGGGCAAAGCATGGACGGCGTTCGGTTTGTGATCACTGCGGATTCGATTCAGAAACTCGATCCGCAAGGCAAAAAGGTACGAGAAGAAGATGTGAAGGATACGATTCTTCTCCTACAAGAGCTGCGCAGAAGGTTGAACATTTTTGCACAGCTCGGTGATCTGGATGATCGCCGTGAGCTCTTTCAGGCACTCGCGCCTGAGATCGATTTTTTCTACGTTGCTACGCAGCAGTTATCGCAGGTTTGTCCTACGGGGGCAGCCGCGCACATCGATGAAATGGAACGATCCAGGCATGGTGCCAAAGGATTGTTCAACCCAAAAAGGAGTGCTAAACCATGAAACAAGTAGACGTACTTGGTCGAATCGGCCTTCGGGACATCATTGAACGGATGATTAATGCTGGTGATCTTAGATCCAGCCTGAAAGAGTTAATCATCAATGGATTGGATGCTTGTCCTGTGGAGGCACTGCTCGGTACAACACCACTCGTCGATATCCGCATCAAGCGCGGGGAGTTCATCCGTGTTGCAGATTCCGGCGTTGGATTCACCGAGCGTGACGTGCAAGGGTACTTCAACTTCTCAGAGTCATGGAAACGAGAGCATGCGACTACGACCGGAAAGAATGGCACAGGAAGAACATTTGTGTTCTCGTATGCCAATGCTCTCTCTCCATGGTCGCGTTCGCAGGCGTACCCACAATTCATGCATCTGGAGTTTACAAAGGATGCACTCTTGAAATGTGACGAACAACGGGGGATCCGGGGGGTGTATCAACACGGCCTCAAACCACCAGATTGGTGGGATCTCCCGGGATTTGGAACAATAGTCGATGTCTTAGGAATCGACTGGAGCCTGGTGCCACCAGATGAGGAGATTCCGGAGGCCCTCACGTATTCCTTGGGGAGCTTTGTTGCTCCTCTGGTCACGATCAACGGTGAGCCACTTCCACCTCGGAAGATGGCAAAAGATCCGTTGTTGCGTGAGGCGTTCAGAGAAGAGCTCGGTGGAAGGTGTCGCTACAGGCTTTTCATCCGCAGCAGTAGGGATGAGTGTAGCGAAATAATGATCGGCGGAGCTGTTCTTCCGATTATGGGGCTCATTGCTTTCGTTAAAGGGATGGGCCAGCAATGGTTCGAAAGACTCCCGAGCATTTTCAAGGAAGGGATCATAGTTGGTGATGTTTGTATACCAATCTTGAACCAGTATCGACAGGACGACAGTGCGTCGCTGGAGCGAACGGTGTACAAAAGCGTCGCCTTTGATATCTTCGGCCTGCTTGTCGGAGAAATTGCCGATGAAGCCCAAAAGTACTTCGAAGAGCATCGGGCGGAGGAGGAGAAGGATCGCGATGCGCGTTTTCTTCGTGACTTCACCGACCGTGTTAACGCAGTACAGGGCGTGCAGGATCAGGATCTCCCAGATGACCTGCCCTTGGGCACAGGTTCTAAGGATAAGCAGAAGCGCGGTAAGCGCACCAAGCGCGCACCCTTCTCTGTGAGTCCTGGGAATACGAAGATCTTGCGGGGGACCTCAATCACTTTTCGTGTGTATGGATACACAGGAACAAGCGGCAAGTTCCAATGCCAAATCGACAATGGCCAATGTGGCGATGTTCAACAGCTTGACGATCTCACATTCGAATATGCCGGGGACAAAGCAGGGTCGGATACCCTCGTCTTCAGTGATGCGAAAGATCCGAAGAAGGAAGTTCGACGGGTCGTCGAGGTTGTTACTCGTCGTGGCTTGGCCATCAATCCGCTTGAGATTACGATCCCACAAGGAGGACAGCAGCGGTTTTCCGTTGCAAATCATCACCTTCTCAAACCCGAGCACAACGTGCGATGGTCTATGGATGACCAGAAGGGTTTACGGCTCCTCAGAAGATGTCGCAGGAATAGCCAGACCTGCACGGTCTATGCGAGTTCGAGTTGTCCACTGGGAACATACGTTCTTGTTGGGCAGGTGCCGGACACGCGTATGAAGGCAACTGCGACGTTTACGGTGATCGAAGGTGATGACCGTGAAGTTCCCTTACGTCTTGAAGATCGTTGGTACCGTCTTAGGGCCGGCGATTTACAAGAGACGCTCGTGCATCTCAGTCAAGACTTCAGATTGGATACCACACCCGGTTCCAAGAGATTTCTTACCGAGATCAAGATCAAGTTGGATCACCCCGTGATCCATCAGCTCGAGAGGTTGCCCCCCTCGAGGAGTGAGCAGGCTCATGATCAGTATCGGAATCTCGTGATTCTGGATGCAATCATTGCTGCTCACCTTGCTCAGGAGGGTGCAGATGGAATGAGTTTCGTACAGAGGATGTCGGAGTTGCAGCGTATTGTCATTCCGGCGTTCTCCGCAAAGTAGTGTCGTAGCCAATGCGACATCGCCCGTTTACGGTTTCATCCGTAGGCGGGCTTTTTGGGTATGAATAGATTTGACAAAATGGCTAAAATACGTACAATACTCGTACTTTCAATAAGCTTATATGTCTGGAAATTCTGATGAACATCAGCGCCCTAATGCCCCCGATAGAGATCGACCAACAAGCATTCCTTCTCACGTGCTGAGAAATCTCCATGCAACAGCTTTACTCAATCTTGAAGCAAACGAAATGAATGCTATCTCCGATCTATCTTCTGTACGAGCAAAAGCGCAAAGATTACTTGGTCCTGCAGTTGAGGAGTTTCGTGGTATTGTGCAGTCGGATATTCTTGATTGCATCCGTCGGGCAGGAGATGTGAGGAGCCAGGCACAGTGTAAGAATCTTCGTGTGCAGATAATGGGTTTGATAGTAAAAGCAAAGCGTGTTTTTAAACCAGAAATGCGCAGCACGAGAGTTACAAATCTTTGTAGAGCTACAAATAATCATTTGCAGCTGGCTTTCAGAACTCTTGTGAGAGATTATGACTTACAGGAGCAAGATCCAGCAGAAGCCGTCACTGTCGAAGACGCACAGCTTGAAGGAGTAAGCGAGGAACAACATGTGGTTACCATTGTTAACGGAGATCCCGCTTTGACTGATGACCCTGAAGAAGAAGTTGCGGGAGATGATACAGAAGATGGGAGCGAAGGAGATGTACCTGAGGCTGAGCCTCGTAATCTTATTGAGGTTCTCGATCTTGTTGGAGAGCGTAAATCTCCCGAAGAATTTCTTGGTGCGCATCTACGGGGGCTCTGCTTGGAAGTTTTTCATACTCAGTTTTTACCTGCACTTGCACAGAGTGAGAAGCTTGCGTATTCCCAGCAGCTCTCTGTAGAAGATCTGTCTGATCTCGCAGGGCTTATAAATCTCTTCCTTAGACGCGTTGATGAGACAGTGCAAGGTGCCAGTCGTGAATATCAAAAGCACATGACTGCAGCGGAACGAAAACGAGATGATGATTCAGAAAACGATCAGCAAGACAGAGTGTCAGCTGCTCACGATGAGATGTTTATTTCCTTCAAAAGAGATTTAACGGGATGCATTCGTGAATTTGTAAGGCGTGTTGATCAGTGGAGCAAGCGAGGATCAGGAAAACGAGAGGAAGTGGCGCAGCTATTCCAGAATGTTTACCTAAGGACCCTCGAGGAATATATGGAATTGGTTGATACTCCGGAAGATCTTGTAGTGGAATTGGCAACAAATGGGACACAAGAAGCTAATCCAGCAGATGCCCCCCTTATGGATCGTCGTGCTAGCGGACTCAGCAGAGCGAAATGGAAAAGATTGCAACCTTGGCATGTGTCCTTTTTGCAGGCTCTGATTCCGGAAAAATGTGCGATGAGGGATGTCCCACTTTCTCAGGCAGAGCATAACTTTCTATGTGAAACACTAGATGGCCTTGATGCTTCCGGACGCCTTCGTTCTTCGCTACTCAAAGAGTGGGCCGGACATCTAAATGCTCACTATTGTGGAGGTTTATGTCTACGAAATGATAGGGATCTGAGGAATGCATTACCGGAATTGCGTGCATCTCTTGTCCAGAATCTACAGCAAGAATTTGGATTGGATGTCGGTGTAACTCTGCCGTCCCAAATAACTAGATCGGCTCAGGAAGAAGCCGAACAAGAAGAAGTACAAACAGTAGAACAGCCAATTCAACGTGACGCAGATCGTGATAAGAAAATGCAATTATGGAGTGATCTCCACCGCATGTATCCACTGGTGACTCAGTTAGAATTCGAGATACTATCACGTGCTTCAGGGGAAGGAGTTCCGGGAGTAGCTCAACGTGAAGCACGGTTAGCGTTTTGCGATAGGCTTGCCGCACAGATCAATGAAGATCTGTGGGGTGGGCAGCCCGACCGTGATGCACAGTTTGTCGATCTCATGCTACGTGCTATAAGAAGCAATATCATAAAAGTGGGTGATGATCAGCCCGTCGTTGTTTGCGCGATTCCTTCTGAGCCAATAGTGAGTGTGCCGGCAGTATCTGAAGTTGCCGAGACAACAACCGAAACCCCAATTCCAATTGCGGTATCGGTGTTGCCGCCGGATGCAGATCCAGAAACGGCTGCGGTTGATGAGGAAGCACAAGAACCGGTGCCTCAAGTGGTGAAATTTTCTTCAGATCAATTAATCGGCATAGAAAGTCTTCTTGCAACATGGCGAGCTCAAATTGTTATTAATGCAGAACGTCGCAATCCTTCTGTTGATGAAGTGAATAATCTTGAACAAGAGTTACACAAGCTTACGCAACTAGCTAACGCACTACTTGAAGAAGCGGACAATGCACTTGAACAACTGCGTGGTGTGCTTCGTTACTGCAGTATTATCGCAAATGTAGGGAAAATGCGTGGTGCCAAACCGATGGTGAGTAGCGATGCTGTACGTAATGCAGAGCAAATAATTGGAAAGCCGCTCTCGGAAATGCAGAAACCGATGTTAGAGGTTCTTGCGGTTCTTGGACCTATCTGTAAACGCTATCAGAATCTGATGAGTCAATTCAATACGATTTCCAGTCGTGTTCAGCAAATTCAGAGAGAAATTGAAACCGCCGATAGTTATTTTAGTAGGACTCTTCGTATTAAAACAGATCAGCAGAGTTCTGAAGATAGTAAACAATTCCTCGAACGTTTGTTTGGAGAGTCGTTAGATGACCAATTTTGTGCTGATCTTAGTGCGCGTAGTAAATTTGGGAAACTACTCAACGATCTTGACGTTTTCGTGCATGAGGAAGCACTCGGAGATCTTCGTAGCATTTTTGAGCCTCAAAATCGAAAGGAAAGCCCTGCAGGTTATATGGAGGACGCCACACAAGCTATTGTTATTATGCCAGCAATTGGAAGGCATTCGAAAACTTCTTCATCTGCACGCAAACCCGCGGATAGTCCTGGGTCGGCTACACATTCGTTTGCTACGCAGCAGCCACCTGAACATGAAGTGGTTACAACGATGTGTGTTGGTCAGGGCGATAGTAAACAGGAATTTGGGCTTACGGGGCTACAGGTAAAATTATTGCAGCTTCTAACATCTACACCAACCAATGCAGGTCCAATGTATATAAAAAAATGGTGGGGAAGAAAGTGTACACATTTGCAGGATCTGTGGATAGCTGCATATGGTCATGATGATGATACACCTTCAACTGCAGACATTGAGGAGGCTCTGATTCCTCTTTGTACAGACGTAGGCAAAGGTCGTCCAAACAAAAATAAAAGGCAGGGGATTAATACCCCGCTGGTTCTTTTCAGACATGAAAGAGTAAGACATAAGTGGTTTCTTCCTGTTGATGCGACATTGCAATGGGCACGTACTGTTGCAGGTGAAATGCAATTACAACCAGAGCAGCTTAAGCGCGTTGTAAGTGTTCTCAATATAAGTCTTGAAGAAAGCCGTGAAAAGAGAAGGGTCAGAGATGAAGAATTTCTAAGACGAAAGAGAGGGCAATCAGAGTAACTGTACTAGTTTACAGATTTCTGCATCATCTCCTTATACTTCTTTTTGTGGCCCGTTCGTCTAGTGGTTAGGACGCAAGGTTCTCATCCTTGTAACAGGGGTTCGATTCCCCCTAGCGGTACCACTTTGCTTTTTAGGGGTTCGACCTGTCCGCCGGAGTCCCGCGCATGCAGGACGAAGGTGGATTCCCATACGGGCTATCAATAAAATGCGTCGATAATTATTTGCGCTTTATCAATAATGTGGTACTATTCTTTGCCTATGGCAAAGCGTACGAATCAATATGATCGTCTTTTTCAAAGGCATCTTGAAGATAGGATGGATTACTTGCCTCATGAGGACCCCGATTTACAGGGACTTACTTTTGAGCCACATCAGAAAGAAGCCAATAGAAAAATATTGTATGGGCTTCGACAACAGAACAGAGAAGCACTCTCGGTAGTCGCCTCATGTGGTTCCGGGAAGACAGCTGTCGAAATAAATCTTATTTGTGCATCGCAACAAGCAAAAGAGGACTTGGGTATCAATGGAAAGCGAAAGGATATTCTTGTCACAGTTGGGCGCGTTCCAGTAAAGGGGATCCGCAAGCAATTTAATGATCTGGGTTTTGAAACTGGTGTGTGGTCTGGGGGTGATAGAGATCTAGAACCATCAATTATTGTTGCAGGAGTTCATGCGATACAGATGGCACACGCAAGAAGAGAACTTAGAAAGTTGTTACCACCTGGCACTATTGATCTCCTTGTAGTTGATGAAGCAGATTGTTTTCTGACAAATGCCAGGGAGAGGCTTATGCAGACTCTCGATCCGCGTATTAAGGTTGCACTTACAGCTACACCAGATTGGCCCGATGGAAGGAGCACCACAGACGTTTTTGGCCCCCATGTTGATAGGCTCGATCTTAGAGATGGAATTATGAGAGGTGTCAATGCACGACCCGAATTATTATTCTACGAATCAGAGATTAAGGAAGAAGACTTGCGAGTTCGAAAGGGAGACTATGATCCTGCGACATTACAGGCTGCCTGGAAACATGCTGAAGTTCATATGGCGATACCAGAAGTATACGAGCACATTATTGGGCAACAGGATAGGAAGAAATATCCAACTCTCATCTATGTTCCGAGTGTAAAACTCGTTCAAGCAACAACAGAAACCATGCAGGAGATGTTTGGAGATCATATTAATGTTGTTGGGTGGAATGGTGAAGATACTACTACCCGCGAGATGCATCGTGATGTGGAAGCATTCAATGATGGTGAAGTCCAGGTACTTGTACTTTGTGAGATGGGGGGTAGAGGAATGAACCTTGAAAATGCAATGGTATTAATTGATGCATATCCCACCATGTCTCTCAATAAGCTCACACAACGGCATGGGCGTGTACTTAGAAAAATTCGAGAAGGCAGTAGTCTCTGGGAGAAAGGGTGGCGTAAGAACAAAGCTCTTATTGCACAAATTGTGCCAAAGTCACTGAAGTTCAGGCCAGCTCTCTTCACAGACATCCTTGGAGGGTATCAGCAGTATCAGCAATTGAGAGAGGGTGATGGTGGAGGCGGAAGTGGACCACCAACAGAGGATCCCATTGATATACTTCGTAGACGTATTGAGGGAAGAAATCCGCCTAATCGTGTCTCCCTAATCAGACGCATTGATGCACTCGAAGCCATTCGTATGATTGACGAACTTCCTCAGGCTGACAGGGATGGCTTCTTCAGACTCCCAAGACGCTATGGAAGACCAGGACAACCACCACAGGCAGGAGGAGAGGAGTGATGAAGTGGGGGAAATGTATGGGCATATCACTGCTTGGACAAATGAATTGGGCATCTGTAATCGCATATTGCGAAAAAAGCTACAAGGTGCAGAAGGCATTATTCTCGGCAGAGATGTTAAAGGTCGGGTAACTGAATTCTTCCCTGAAACTATCGTGAGGGCGAGATGTGCGGATCTTTTGGAGGGGGAACAAGCGGACGAGAATGGTTTTTTTACTAAGGATGGGGAGCACTTTGGACATGCTACTGCCTGGATGAGAGAACTTGGTATTGGTTACAGAGTCTGGCGGGATCGGATGAGGGGTGCTCAGGGCATCTCTGGAAGAGATGTAGGAGGAGCACCCATGAATAGTGGCTTCTACTCAGAAACTATTGTGATGGAGAGGTTTGCTGACCTGTTGCAGATCGAAGTGGCACTAGAGACTGGGTTTATCGTGAGGCATGGGACCCGCTATGGCCACCTCACTGCTTGGGCTGAAGAATTCGGCATTACGTGGAATTCTTTAAAACAGAGATTGGAAAGCAGCCAAAACATCTCAATTAGAAATCCCCAGGGCAAAGTAGTTAATTTTTATTCTGAAGTCTTAGTTAGGGAAAAATTTGCTGATCTTCTCAGTGAAGAGACACTTGTTGCAGAAGGGGATGGATTTTGTATGAGGAGTGGAGAGTGTTATGGTCACCTCACCGCCTGGGCTAATACTCTTTGTGTTGGAAGAAAAGCATTAGAGATAAGACTTAAGAATGTGCAAGGTGTCCTTGGTAAGGATTCCCAACATAAGGCAGTTTTTCTTTATCCAGAATCTCTAGTGAAAAAATGTTGCGCTGACTTGATACAGCAGGAAATGCTTGTAGCAGATGAAAGCGGATTTTGCATGAATGGTGGGGATAAGTATGGAACTAAGCACGCGTGGCAAGGTATTCTGGGCATCGACGAATTGACCATTGGGAGCAGACTCAAAGATGTACAAGGAGTCACGGGTAAAGTTCATACAGGCAATGTTATTAGGAATGGCTTTTATCTTGAATCTATTGTGATAGAACGGTGTGCTGATCTTCTCAAGGAAATGCCTGTTGCTGGCGATGGTGGTTTATTTACACATGAGGGGATGAGGTATGGGACAGCTTCGGCGTGGGCGAGGGATTTGAGAATCGCAGATCCTGCAAAAATTAGGCGGAGACTGAGAAATAACAATGGAGTAAAAGGTAAGGATAAAGGCGGAAGAGTTCTGACGTTTTTAAGTGAAGCTGAGGTACGTGAAGCTTGTGCCGACCTTATCCAACAGAAGCAATGACCTCTCCAGAAGAAATGCAGCGGGGTGCAGGAGATCCACAGGTAGCTGAAGATGGGGAGCGGTATGGGTATAAAAAAGCTTGGTCAAGAGAGTTAGGAATTTCTATGAGGACAATGCAGGAGCGTCTAGCAGGGGTTGAGCGCATACCAGGTGAAACTTCCCGTGGTCATCTTTTATTGTTTTATTCTGAAGCAGATGTAAGAAAAACATGTTCAGACCTTCTATTGCCTCAGGCGGATGAGAGTGGTTATATTAGATTCGAAGGATCAGAGCGTTATACTACAGTTTGTAACTGGTCTAAACGAACTAGAATCAGTAGGCCCACATTAAGGAGAGGACTTGATAGAATTGGGATCAAGGGAAGAGATGGTAAGAATGCAAGTGGTGTCGCAATACCCTCTGGTTTTTTCTTGAGTCAGTACTAATAGAAGCATCTCAGCTCTTTCTTGAGTATAAAGATATAATAGAAGCCTTTAATGACGTGATACTAATTGTCGAAAAACCGAGGAGCAATAATCCAAATAACAGGATAGTAAGCTTCTTAGTTCAATATTTCCTTCCCAAAACACACTTTTTGTCTTATCCTTGAAAGCCATGCGCATCTTCGCACTCGAAACCAACGTCAACAAAATCAAGCAGCGCTTCTGCAGGCCGGATGAGCGCGAAATACTGATGACCTACTACCACGGTCTCTCATTCTTATTCGCCATTGTCCGGGAGATCCTGATCACAATCGTTCTCTTTGTTTTAGGGCTTATTGGATGGTACTACAACTGGCCGATTGGAATGCTGATCGCAATTCTCGCGCTTGTATGGGTGATCTTCGTGCTCTTCAATATCATCAAGGCGTACATCGACTGGGCGTACGATTTCATTTTGATTACCACCGATAAGGTGCTCCTGATGGACCAGACGTCGTTCTTCCATCGCGAGATCAAGCCAATTCATATCGAGAACATCGGAAGTGTGAGCACCGATACGCAATTCTGGAATATCTTTCCCTTTGGCATTTTGCACATTCACCTCAAGGAGGGGTTGGGAGGGGAAAGCCTCACCAAACGGTACGTGCCTCGTGTGCAGGAGGTTGCCGGTACTCTTTCGGATGTCATTACGGTCTATCAGCGTAAGGTGCAGCCGGCTGTGACAGTTAACAGTTAACAATTAACAATTAACAGTGGTCGGTTAGGGTTGTCTTAAGAGTGTCGAGTTGGGTGGTATTAAGGATACTTAGTAGATCTTCATCTGATGCCTCCCGAATCCTTTCCACCGACCCAAATCTCTCCAGCAGCTCCTTCTTCGTCTTCTCCCCAATTCCCGGCACATCATCGAGTGCGGATTTGGTAGCTGCTTTATGTCCTTTCTTCTCACGTAATTTATTTGCGAATCGATGTGCTTCATTTCTAAGCCGTATTAATAAGAATTTAGATTGTGAATCTTTGTCAAAGGGGATTGGATGGGATGAACCAGGAATAAAAATCTCCTCCTCACGTTTAGCAAGTCCAATAACGGGAATTTCAAGTTGGAGTATTTTCAAAACAGAAACAGCGGTTGAGACTTGCCCCTTTCCACCGTCGATGACTAGGAGGTCAGGGCGCGCGATAAGTGATGCATCGGATTTGCTCTGCTTTGGATCAAACATCACAACTACATGTGGTTCTTTTAATCGTGCCTCCAAGGCTGCAGTTTCTTCTGCCAGTTTTTTGGGCGCTGAGCTTATGGTTCGAAAGCCGATTTCACTGTAATACTCCGAGAGAGCAGTACGACAACCTGCGTATACTTTCTTCTTTTCTTTTGAAAGTTGTTTTCTGCAAAGAAATTGCCCAAGTTTCTGTCCGCGAAAGTCCGGATGCACCCACACGGACATGAGCTCGTTTATCCCGTCTTTACGTTTATAAATTCGTGCGCAGGCAATAATCTTATCCTCTTTGCGTGCGACCAAGAAAGCTTTGTGGTCTACATCCAAAAAACTGAGCGTGTCGTCATTTTTTATAATTTCCTCCAATGTCTCCGTTTCTGCCTTCCGTGCTTTACCGAAAGTGACTCCCTTTTTCTTCCACTTCTTCTCTTCCTCTTTAATGTTTTGTGTAAGGTACTTGAGTCGGCGAGAAAGGACTTCACTCAGTGCTTTGTAATCATCAATCTCACCATCTTTCAAGGTCCGGATAGTGAAGGAGCGATACTGATCGGAAGCTGCCTTCCCATTTTTTGCGACCACCATGCTTCCAACGGTTTCTGTGCCACCCAAATGCGAGATGTCGTAGCATTCTATGCGCTTGGGTTTTTCGTCTAGTTCAAGCGATTCTTTGAGCTCCTCGAGTGCCGTTTCAATATTCGCAGCAGCCGTTTCCCACTTGGTTTCCATCTGCTTCATCTTCTCCTGTGCATTTTTCTCTGCGAGAATCAGGAGCTTTGACTTTTTACCTCGCTCGGGGATTCTGAGCTCAACTTTCTTTTGACGTTGGTCTTCCAGCCACTTGTTAAGGAGCACATGTTCTTCCAGTTCTTCTCCGACAACGATCACATCGGGTATGTCCGGAGTCGTTGAGTAGTACTGCGGAATAAATTGCGCGAGTGCTTCGCAAATATCTTCCGCTTCTCCTGCAAGCACCAGGCTCAGCTCATCAATAAGTTTTCCTCCGCGCACTTTAAAGAGGACGACGAGTGCTTTCCCGTTCACTACGGCCATGCCGAGGATGTCGGTATCTTCATCAGAAGTATCGGAAACAAGTTGGCGCTCCATTTGCTCGATGGATTGGAGAGTGTTACGGAAGTTAGCGGCCTTCTCGAACTTCTTATCAGCTGCCGTTTGGTGCATCTTCTTGGTAAGTCTCTCGATCGCTGTTTTGCGCTTTCCTTTGAGAAAATCGGAGATATTGTTGATCGTGGAATTATACTCTTTTTGTGACAGTACTCCTTTACACAGCCCGCAACACTCTCCGATTTGAAATTCCAAGCAAGGTTGTGAGTCTTCATTAAAAACGGTTGAAGGGTCTCCTCCTTTTGCAACTGCGCGGTTGAGCGCTTCGAGTGACTTCTTGCACGCTTTGTATGGGAAGACCGTGTGCAGCATGTCCATTGTCTTTCGGATATTGTCA
>JBDRFD010000014.1:0-29825 GCA_043819035.1 Patescibacteria group bacterium
CCTCAAATATCTCACCCCCGGCCCCTCTCCTTTTCTGAAAAGTTATTATCGCTTCCAATGAGATGCAAATCTATTACTTCTATCATAGGAAAAAGAGAGGGGAGCTTTGTTTAACAACTAAAGAACTTTGTTTTCTTCAATAACGGAGCTCCCCTCTCCTTAGCCAACACTGCAATATTGCCACAGACAAGGTAATCCACTCGAAAAGCAACTCAGCGAAGGAGAGGGGTAGGGGGTGAGGTCATACAGAAGGCAGAACTTAATATAAATTTGTCTCAGCAAGACTTTCTTGACGCAAAGGTTGAAAAAGAGGAAATTACGCTCCTTCATTCCCCATTATCCCATGTCTACAGTTATGTCTACAGTTCACGAAGAACTCACTGCACTACGTGATCAAGTCCCGGAAGGAGCACGAAATGATGTCGATGCATGGTTGGTTGCAATTGAAGCCGATCGGTCCATAGAAGATTTAAGAACGGAAAGTGGTGTTCGTTTATGGGCGATCCTTGGACATTTTGAGTCTGATACAGATATCACGGACAGACTTCATGAGTGTCATAGAAAGATTTTTGCTGTATAGAGAGATTATGAGCGAATACGACGAACATCGGGAGTTTCTTCTAGAAAGCAAACTGGATCTCAGAGAGGTGCAGGGATCTATGCTTACACAAGTGGATATTGATGTGAGGATGGCAAAGGAGCGTAAAGTACCAATTTGTGGTCTGGAAACTGCAACACTTATTAATATAAAAGCTCGAAAAACACGTGAATGTATCAGAAAGATTTTCACCCGACATCTGGATGAGCCGGTGCAAGCTTTTTATGCATTTGCGTGATTTTGGCGGGCGAGAGGACAAGAATGCACTTATGAATGATATGGCAAATGCGAGCGAAGAAATCGCAAAAACCATTATTGCAGGTAGGCGTTATCTTTGTCTCTATCTAGTGGATATGTATTTCGGTGTTCTAGATGAACAAGAACGTGGTGATGCAGTGCGCGAAAAACTACAGGGAGATTTCGATGCTGCAGTTGCTGATTTTATGGAAAGATCGGGGCTTGAAAGGGGGCAGCTGGAGACACTCGATGCAGCTGATTGGCTTGCATTCCAACTGGGGAGGGATATGGGTTTCTTTCGCACGCCCGATTCCGGACGGGATAGCATTGGGGATGTGCCAGTAGAATAAAAGCCCATCCTCGAGAACGTGTTTGAATAGATCTCTAAGTGGGCTCAGAAGTGGGGGGTCAAGATGTGAGTTGTAGTTCAACCTACTTATCAGTTTTCGTGCGTGTTATCCCCCAACCGCGCTTTTGGCATTCTTGCTCCAGCTTCATCCAATTATCATCGAGCTCATCAACACCGATATTGAATCGTACTCCCAATGTATTATCACCATGCTCGACTTCGTGTGAGTGTATTGCGTTCATATTTAGATTACAGGATGCGAAAACGGAACTGATCTCTCCAAGCAATCCGGGATAATCTTCCTTGACTTCTAGTTTCAGGGAACAGCGCCTGAAATTCGCTCTCGCTTCCACGTGCATATCTGTCATTAAATCCATTTCCTTCCTCCATGATCCGTCCGGATCCAGTTGATCAGCAGATTCCGCAAAGTACTCAGTAAGTGCTTCACGGTCTTTGGATAACTCAACAATTGTACCTAGACTTTCTTGAATTATTTCAAGAATGCGCTGACCGAGCGGGGACTGAAGTGATGATGAAATTATTCCTGCTGAAACATCGGGGCGCTGGATTGCAACGCGGCCGGCAGCCAATTCCGTTACTCCGAAGTTTGCAGGTGCGACATTGCCTATCTCTCTAAGGCCAATTCCTTTTTCATTTAATATAATTCCGAGAGCGTCTATTACCACGCGCTGAATAAGGTGTGGTAATTGTTGGACGATTGCCAAATCAACATGCTGAGAGAATTCGAATCTGCAAAGGCGCATATGTAATGCATTAAATAATGCCTCTGCTACTTCGGTTGCTGGTTGAGCCAAGTTACCGATTGGCATGATTATGGCATTCTGATCACGTAATGGGGTCTCGGATCGGACCATTGGGTGCGTGGAGCAAACGCTTGTTTCATCAGCAAGCGCTGTTAGGTCTTTCTCGAATCCTATCTTGCTGGTTGCGCAATCCAATACGTTTCTTCCTACAAGTAGTCCCCTTGTTTCATTTAAGATTTTTGGAATGTCATAATCCGGAGCCGCGAAGAAGACTGTATCTGCACTTTCGATGGTACGATCACGCTCCTGATTGCTTGTATCTACCTCGATAATTTTAACCTCTGAGCCAAGCCTACTGCCGGCTCGAGCAATCTTGGCGCCCCATCCGCCACCACCGCCTATAACGGCCATGGTTTTGCCTGTGAGAGGGGATTCCTGCAGCATAAAATGGATGTCAAAATATACTCTTTTGGCTACTTATGCAAATAGTTGAGTGATATTAATAATACTGCACTTAATTATTATGAGCATATTTAAAAAGATCGCGGCGGAGTCCGCCGCGATCGCAGCCCGTTTTTTACATAGGCAGCTCTAGCCCTACCGTTTACCGAAGAAAACGGTCACGAAGCCCCTGATACCCAAACCCCTCAGGGCATCCGATTGAGCAACGAACTTCTCTAGCTCGGCACGCACTGCTGCGGGGTCTGGCCCGTCATTCTTGACAGGCTTTTCGTCAGCTTCTGGCGGCGGTGTACCGCCATCGGCTTGTGACGACTTGGGGTCGTCTTTACACATCTTCCGTGCCTCCATGTTGAAAAACGAACGGTTGCAAGCATCCACATAGATACTTGACAGAAGTAGGATATATGTTAATTAAAGTTAAATCAAGGCGTTTTGAGCTTGATGGGCACTCATAAAATAATGGCTTAAAAAGCCTAAAAGTTGGCATTACAGAGCTTCTCATATGTTTCTCGTTGGTACAGTTATTTCCCCGGACACGCAGCTCTGATCGCAGGATCGAGAACAGTCTTTCCAAAACTCTTATCAAAAGCAGATGCAAATTCCTGGGCAAGCTCTTTTGCTTTCTTGTCATAGGCATCTTTATCTTCCCAAGTTGCTCTCGGGTCGAGTAGGGAAGTATCTACGCCTTGGCAAGATTCAGGTATTAAAACATGCCAAAGTGGATCTTCGTGATAGGGAACGTTCTCAATCTTGCCGGAGAGTACTGCGTCAACGATTGCGCGAGTTAGCGTGATGTCCATACGCGATCCTATGCCGTAAGGACCTCCGCTCCATCCGGTGTTTATCAGGTATACGTTTGAATTGTGCTTCTCCATCTTGTCGCCGAGTAGTTTCGCGTATTCCTCCGGATTTCTGGGCATAAATGGTCCGCCGAAGAAGCGGGAGAATGTTGAAACGGGAGTGGTGATACCGGCTTCCGTTCCCGCGAGCTTGCTTGTGTACCCCATCAGGAACCAGAACATCGCTTGCGGTGGCGTGAGTTTCGCTAAAGGTGGAATCACACCGTTTGCATCGGCAGTGAGGAAAACAATTGTTTTAGGATGAGAGCCTTGCGCGTTCTCCTTATGGCTAGGCAGGAAACTGAGAGGATAAGACACGCGCGAATTCTCTGTGAACCGATCGTCATCAAGGTCAAAAGCGCCGCTCGGGTACATCATTGCATTTTCTACAATGGAGCCGTGCTCGCGGTAAGGCCTTGGAGTGAAGACTGCCTCATAGATCTGCGCTTCCTTCCGGGGATCTAGGTGAATGAGCTTGGCAAAACATCCGTTCTCGAAATTCGCGATACCGTTATCCGACCACCCATGCTCATCATCGCCAATCAGAAGGAGCTTGGGATCATTAGAAAGTGTAGTTTTCCCGGTTCCTGAGAGCCCGAGGAATAGTGTCACTTCTCCTTTCTTGTTTTCATTTGCACTGCAGTGAAGAGGTAGAATTTCGTGTTCCGGTAGGTAGTAGTTCATAACTGTGAAAAGCGTCTTCTTAATCGCTCCGCCATAAGCGATGCCGAATACGATTCCTATCTTGCGGTCGAAATCCATCGCAACGCACATATTGGCTGTCTTTCCATTAGCATCACGCAGTCTTCCGCCATACTTCTCTACAGGAATCTTTGAATAAGGAAGTGCAATGAGTGTGAATTTTTCTCCTTTGAAGACGCTTGTTGAGAGATCTAGATCTGCGGGACGGAACATATTGTCAGAAAAGAGCGCGGAGAGAGCGCTGTCGGTAAGAACACGTAATGGAAGTGCGTAAGAAGGATCTGCACCAAGTGTGTGATTGCATGTGAAGAGTTCTTTCTTCTGCTTTAGGATATGTTCTGTATCGGCAAGAAGCATGTCAAACGTCTCAGGTTCCATCGGAATGCATGCGGGGGAACTCCAGTCGATCGTCTCCTCGGATTCCGGGCGCTTTACCATGTACGTGTCCTTTGGAATACGCCCCGTTTCACCCGATGGCATCCACGTGGCCAGTGCTCCACAGGCAGAGATGAATGCCTCTTTTTGTTCTACGCACGCTTCGATGAGCTGCGTACGCGACAATTGCTTCACGGAAGGCAGAGTAAAGAGTGCGGCAATCTGATTCTGGATTGCGGAGGGGGTTTGCGTTACTGACATGAGCGAGAAGTGGGAAGAGAATGAGTGATTGGCGTTTTTTGTGGATCTGCAATGGAAGCACATGCTTCGTAGATATTTTCGAAGAGCTGAGCGATGTGTGCAGTGGGGAGCGATGAATAGGCGATACGCAGGAGAGAGCCAGTTGCGATGATACCGGTGTCATACTCCGCGAGGAGCTTCTTGCGAATCACTTCCGCATCCAGGTTGTCTTGCAGTTGAATGCACATGAAGTAACCGGAGTTGAAAGGAAGCGGTGTGAAGAATTGGGTATATTTAGGATGTGAGAGAACGCGCCTCACTTCGTCGTACCTCCCGCGCATAAGTTCGTATGTTCGTTGCTTTTCTTCTGCATGTGTTGGAGAAGAAAGTGCCTGCAAGAGTGCGGATTGCGAATGGTGGCACACGTTTGAAATGGATCCGCGCACGGCTCCTGCTGCTTTCTGTTCCAATGCGTTCGCCGATGCTTCTGTCATTCCTTTCGTTGCGAACGTAATGAATCCGACCCGTAGTCCCCATGCGTATTCTTCTTTGGTTGGGCCGTCGATTTTGACGGTGAGGATATTCTCATGGAGGTCTGCAAGTTTCGTTAGTAAGGATTCATTCTCTATACCTTCTTCGTACACGAGGCCAAAGTATGCATCGTCGAGGATCACGACGAGCTTGTCTCCCGCCTCGGCCTGCTGCTGCAGAATTCCCGTGATGGTCTGGGCTTCTTCAGTCGTCGGCGTGTATCCCGCCGGATTATTGGGGAAGTTGAGGAGAACCGTTTTTTTGCCATCGGGCTCTCTCTCCAGTGCATGGGCTAAAGCAGCCGTATCAAAAACGTCATCGTGGAATGTATTGAAAGGGACAAGCTCAGCACCGTAGCGTTCGGAGAATGTAAGATTATAGTTCCCCCAGTACTTATCGGTGAGGAGGATGCGGTCTCCGGGGTCCACGAAGAGATACCCCGCCATGTCCAGCGCGTGCGTGAGGCCGGAGGTGGCAACGGGGAGTGTGGTTGCTCCTTTAAGAGAAGGATTTTTCTCCCGCATGACTTCTTGCCACTTCTTCCTGAGCTCCTTCTTACCAAAACTTGGAGCATAGGTGAAGGTGTCTCGAGGATCTCCGTCGAAGTGTTGCGCGAGAGAGGGAAGTCTCAGTGGTGTTCCATCTTCATCGAGCGCGATGCCGATCGTCGCATTGTATGTCTTCCCCTTCGCTTCAGCCGTCTGCCCCAGAATTCCTTTGGAAGGGAAGAAGATGCGTTTGCCGCGCTGAGAGAGAAAGGAGAGCAGTTGAGGATTCTCACGTTCCAGTGTGGAATTGAGTTCCTGTGCGAGCGGGTGAAGTTCCATACGTTTAAGAGTACTAGAATGTTCTAAGAGTAGGGAAGAACGAAGGCGGGAAAAAGATGAAATTATGAAAAAGTGGCTTGAAGTAGCGAAAAACTTTGAAGGGTTGAACTTGTTTTCATTGGGTGCTTAGGGTCGTTGTCTGGACCGCAGATTGCTTCCACTAACTTTATATTTTCGTTAACGAGTATCTGCGTCATCTGCGTAATCAGCGCCATCTGAGGTTCAGACAATGAACGGATAAAGCCAACCCACTCCGCCCTTCAGGCTTCGAGGGTCAAGAAAACTAAAAAGAATAAACTAACTAGTGGTATCATGTTCCTATGCCAACCCTCCCCCTCGGAAAGAAAGATCTCCCCAAACCTCTTCCTCTACGCAAACTCATCGGTCCCAGCTTTATTCTCTTGGGACTCGGTCTTGGTAGTGGCGAAGTCATCCTCTGGCCGTACCTGACAAGTAATTACGGTCTTGGAATTGCGTGGGCAATCGTTATCGGGCTCACCATGCAGTTCTTTATAAATATGGAAGTGGAACGTTACGCTTTAATTTACGGCGAAAGCATCTTCGTCGGCTTCGCGCGGTTACTTAAACTTCTTCCCGCATGGTTCATCCTCTCGACCTTCCTTGGATTCGGCTGGCCGGGGATCGGGCTTGCAGGAGCTCTGCTTCTTTCGAAAGCGTTTGGAGTGGAGAACGTTCAAGCTTTGGGAATTGGCGTTTTCCTTTTAATTGGAGCGATACTTACGTTTGGGAAAGTGCTTTATAAAACTGTTGAGCGATTACAAATGTGGCTGATCGGGATTGGTGTGCCGTTCATCATTGGTGTCACATTTTATCTCGCGAAGAAATCTGACTTTGTAGCACTCGGGAAGGGGATTATGGGGCAGGGCGAAGGATTTGAGTTTCTTCCAGTTGGCATTCCACTTGCTGCGTTTCTTGGTGCACTTGCGTACTCAGGAGCTGGAGGGAATTTGAATCTTGCACAGTCCTGCTACGTTCGCGATAAAGGGTACGGAATGGGAAAGTATGCGGATAAGATCACCAGTTTGTTCCGCAAGGGCGGGAAGCAGAAGTTCTCGATCACCGGAAATACCTTTCCTCCAACTAAGGAGAACTTAAATCGATTTAATAAATGGTGGAAAGTTATAAACCTTGAGCATCTGATTGTTTTCTGGGGATTGGGTTTAATTACCATGTTAACTTTGGCGCTTCTGGCATATGTAACATCGTTTGGATTGGAAGGAAACGCGGAAGGGATCAACTTCGTCGTCAATGAAGCGGGGATGATTGCACAGAAAACTGTACCAATTCTGGGAATTCTCTTCTTACTCGTCACCGGAATCATGCTTTGCGCTACACAGCTTACGGTTCTCGATTCTACAAGTCGTATTATTTCGGAGAACTTTATGCTGCTTTCACGCGGGAGTTCTTTTAATGTTTCCAAGATCTATTACAGCATTCTTTGGATTCAGATTCTATTCGGTATCACTGTGTTTAGCCTTGGATTCGATCAACCGCTGACATTGATCATCCTTGGCGCTTCATTCAATGCATTTGCGATGTTTGTGTACTCGGGACTTCTGTTGTGGTTGAACAATAAGTTCCTAGCAAAAGCTTTGCGGCCTGCAATGTGGAGGAATCTAGTGATGTTTGCGACGTTTTTGTTCCTTGGGGTGTTTTCGTGGCTGACGATTGCTTCCAAATTGGGTCTGTAAACACCGCGCGTCTGGTTATTTTTGGATTTACCTCCGCAGGTCGAAGACCTGCTCTGGTTTTTGAATATTATCCATAAACCAGAGCGCGTCTTCGACGCGCGGTGACAATTAATCAACAATATTTTTCTTCATCCCGCCCCTGAGCCAAGCAACACCTAAGTAAACAAATGGTGTGTCCAGGATGGCGAAGGCAATTTTGAAGAGGTAGTAGGGAACGGAGAGCTGGATAATGAAGGCGAACGTGAACTTATCTGTGAGATGGTAGAACGCGATCATCATGAAGACGAAGGTATCTATGGCTTGCGAGACGAATGTAGAGAGATTGTTTCTGAGCCACAGCGCTTTGCCATGCGTCTTTTGTTTCCAAAAAGCGAACGACCACATGTCGTGCAGTTGCGCGAGAGCGAATGCAACTACACTGGCAACCATGATGCGCATCGAGGATCCAAAGACGAGCCTGTATTCTTCGTTGTATGTGAAGCGCGCGTTTGGCGGAAGCCAAATGAAGAATCCTGTGAAGAGGAAGACAATGATTATTGTAAGTACGCCGGTTAAGATGAAGTGCTTCACAACTTCTTTTCCATACACCTCTTCTACAATGTCTGTAATGAGGAAGGTAAGGGGCACCATAAAAATACCAACTGAGACAGAGATGCCAATGAGCGTTGTGATCTTATTTCCAAGAAGGTTCATTCCTATCAGGAGTCCAATGAATAAACCGAATAGTAAGTGTAGCTTGAAACTGCATGTTTGATCTGACATAAGGCAGGGGGGAGATGTTGGGAGCATTCTAGATGGTATATAAGGCAAAAAAAGAAAAAAAGGCAAAAAAGGATTCTCTGCTCGGTTCTGTGCATCATTTATCATTTTCCCTTTTTTGCTTCTTATTCCTTTTTTTCTTTACAAAATGTAGAATGAACTTCTAATAATCTCATAACACCAATAGACGCTGTTATTGTCCAGAGATGAAACTTGCGAGCACATGTCAAAGGGAGTTAGCTAACCCTCCCTATGAAGATTTTAAGCATCTCCACCGGCCTTGCGTCCCTTTTGACCATGTTGCCATTTGCAGCACAAGCTGCTCCTTACTGCGGTGAGCGTGTATGTCATTCGTACGACAGTAATGGCGCATGCAACAACTACACATGTTTCGGTGACGGCTATCGGTATGGTGATCCGTACTATCCAAGTGCATCCCGCGGATCGTACTACGGCGATTACTACAGAGAATCTGGTTACACCAACGATTTGCGTTACCCAACCAGGTACTACAAATATCGCACCTACAACGATAGCCGAACCTACGACAGTCGCTACTACCGCGATTCCTCGTACTACGGCACACGCCGCTACAATCGTGCGTACTACTACGATGACTATTACACGGGGTATAACGATCGGATCTATGTGCCGAAGGCGGGGTATTACTACCGTTACTAGGGGCTAGGCATTAGGGGCTAGGGGATAGTCTAAATGGACTATTCCTGTGAGTTTTTCTAGTCCCTAACTTCCTAGCTCCTAGCCCCTAAAAGCGCTATAATAAGAGGAAAACCAACACTTACATGCCCCTACTCCGTGACACTCCATTCGTGCGCCAGAAGCCTGATCAGAAAAATCGAGAACTACTGCATAATGTGGGAGACATGAGTCGGATGCATGCGATTATCCTTGTAGGAGGGGGTATTGTTTGCGCATTTTTGATTGTATTGAGCATGGTCTTCTGGCATGTCTCTTCTGCCGCTATTGATCGTTTATCTGAAGATCGATTTGTGCAAGAGGTAGAGAATATCGCGGATAAGATACAGGAGCAGATTGATGAGCAAGTAGCCATCCTCTATTCCATGCGCAGTCTCCTGCTTACAGGAGAGGAGATAGGTCAAAGCGAATGGAACAAGATGGTTCGTGAAGCACAAATCAAACAGCGTTATCCCACATTACTGGCAGTGGCGTACCTTGAAAACAGTCGTCATGAAGACAGAGAGACTGCTACAGATACAGAGGAAGAACAAGGTAACTTTGTAATTCGATATATCGAACCGTATGAGAGTAATCAAGATTACGTTGGATTAAGTATCGAAGGAGATGATTGGGAATTAGATCGTATTCGTGATGCAGGTGAACTGACATCGGTAGGGCGGGTGCGTTTTGGTGAAATAGCGGATGACTATGTGTATCTCCTGCCCGTATTCGAATCAGGACTTCCTCAATTACAATTCCAAGAGCGTCGCGATGCACATCTGGGATTTTTAATCGCGGTGATTCAGCCTGGTGGTTTACTCGAAAGTCTTTCGTACCTCGATGAAGATGCTCACCATCAATTTTCTCTTGAGATGAGTGATATTGAAGGGGATGTGCTCTTGAAGCGCGAAATTCCACGTGGTTTTATGAGTGTTGAGAATGTCAGTGGACGTCTTGTGTGGAGTACTCCAGTGCGCAGCACCGGCTTGGAATGGACACTAAGGATTTCGGGCCCGAAGTACTTTGGTGTTGGTGCTATGGAAATGAAAATGCCACTCTTGATTCTCCTTGGTGGGTGCGGATTCAGCCTCTTGCTCTTTACTATTGTCTATCTTGCGGCCAGTTCGCGTATGCGGGCACTCCAACTCGCAAAACACATGACAGCGGAGCTCGGGAAGTTTCAATTGGCCGTCAGTCATGCATCCAACCACATTATCATCACAAATACTGACGGGGAGATACTTTTTGCAAACATTGCCGCGGAAGAAATAACCGGATACTCACGGGGTGAAATGATCGGAAAGACACCCAGGATTTGGGGAAAACAGATGCTTCCGGAATTTTATAAAGAGATGTGGAAGGTTATTAAAGAAGAGAAGAGACCTTTTAACGGAGAGATTATCAATCAGAGGAAAGATGGTACGAAGTATGATGCACTGGTTCACATTTCCCCGATTGTAGATAAACATGGCCTTCTTTACGGTTTTGTTGGAATCGAAGAAGACATTACAGCGCGCAAACGGCTCGAAAAATCACGATCAGAGTTTGTATCGCTTGTCTCGCATCAGCTGCGCACACCGCTAACGGCAATGCGTCTGACAATTGAGACATTGATGAACGGTGTGGTGGGTCCGGTGGATAAAGTGCAGAGGGAGATGCTTTTGCGTGCAATGGAGTACGCGGTTCATATGTCCGAAACTATCTTCACGATGCTTACGATTTCCCATTTGGAGGCCGGTAAGATCAGCGTTGCCCTCGGTGAAGTTAATCTGTGCGGACATATAGAGGTACTAAGCCGTGAATACGAACCGGAGTACGGCCGCAAGCAACAGAAGGTATCCGTACAGTGCCCCAAAGAACTTTCATTGCAAACGGACGGTAAACTACTGAAAGAAATACTCGCGAATTTGATTAGTAACGCGATCAAATATACTCCCGCCGGAGGTACTGTGACGATTCGAGCGCAGGAAGAGAACAATCAAGTGCGCATAGACGTTGCAGATTCGGGAATGGGCATTCCTTTGGACGAACAAAAGCGAACTTTCCAGAAGTTCTTCCGTGCCAAGAATATTCTCAAGAAGGACACGAGCGGAACAGGGCTTGGCTTGTACCTGGTTCATTCTCTCACTAAACTCCTTGGTGGAAGGATTACATTCGTTTCCACTGAAAATAAAGGTACTACCTTCTCACTTTTCTTACCTATTACCACTCCTTCCCATGAAAAAGATTTTAATCGCTGAAGACGAGGAATTTATTGCCAACCTCTATAAGTTGAACCTGGAAGAGCATGGCGTTGCGGTAGAGGTTGTTCCAGATGGAAAAGCAGCCATCGAGTCTCTCGAGCGATCTAAACCAAATCTGTTTCTTCTTGATTTACTCATGCCGGAAGTTGATGGTTTCCAGGTTTTGAAACACATTCAGGAGAAAGGATGGAAGTTCCCCATTGTTATTTTAACGAATTTGAGTCAGGAGATTGATAAGACACAGTGTAAAGAGTTTGGCGCAGAAGATTTCCTTATTAAAAGTGATCTCGGTGTGGAGGAGCTCTGGGAGAAGATCAGTGTTTACTTGTAGGAAGATTTATATCTCTTAAAGAGGACCATCAAACTCTCTGCTTGTCACTTTGTAACGTTCCTGCAGAAGCTCAATAGCATCTGCCACGCTTGTGTCTATTTTATTTAGCATCTGCTGTTGTGCGATGTTGAGTTCGCCTGAATCTTTTGTTGTGAGCATCTCTGTATGCCATTTAACACTCGTGAGCAGGTCATCCACTTTGTGGAAGATCTGTGCGAAGACACGATTCTTTTCCTGCTCTGTTTGAATCAGCTTGCGAAGCTTTCTGCTCTCCTTAACAACTATCAAGAGAGTCGCGCACACGATTATGAGGGAGCCGGCGAGGAGAGTTACGAGAGAAAAGGACATTTCGTATTATTATAGCATATATAGGCCAAATTTAGCAATTAGCAAGTTAGCAGTTAGCAGTTAGCTAATGAGCCAATAAGCTAATTGCTAATTGATGGTAAAACCACGTACAGTAACCACATTCCTATTTTATATATCACACTCGGCCTCATCACTCTCTTCATCATCGTGCTCGTCTTTACGGTCGTTGCGACCATTTGGGCACGTGTTCCGTTCGTTCCGACTCCCAAAAAGACGGCGAAGGTTATGCTCGATGCTGCTGAGCTTCTGGGGAATGAAACCGTGTACGATCTGGGTGCGGGTGATGGGCGCCTGCTCATCCGTGCAAAACGTGCATATCCGGGCATTACTGCCATTGGGTATGAGATTGTTCCGGTTGTGTGGTTTCTCGGTCGCATGCGTGCGCTTTTTTCTCGCACGGGTGTGCAAATGAAATTTGGGAATGCGTTCAAGGTGAACGTAAGTGATGCAGATTGTATTTTTCTCTATCTCATTACCAGCTTGATGCCGAAGTTAAGAGACAAATTCGATCGGGAACTAAAACCGGGGACGCGCGTGATTTCTCATACGTTTTCTTTTAAAGGTCTTGATCCTGTTGGTACGATTGATGTGCCTGGCCTACTTGGTGGGAAGTCTAAGGTGTATGTTTATGAATGGTGAGGAAAACTGAAAAGGGAAAGTGGAAAAGGGAAAACGAAAAATTCAGTCTTCGACCGAGATTCAGACCAGAAGGGAATTAAAATGATTAGAATTTAAAATGCACAAACATGCGTCCGTGGTTTTTGGCATCTATCTCTATGCGATGGTACTTTTGTTTGATATGCGGTTGATCTAAAAATCTTATTACTTTTCTTCTTAGCTGCCCGCTTCCTTTGCCGGGGATAATCTCTACAAGTTTAATCTTCTTGGTTATCGCATCATCTATCACTCTGCCAAGTTCACATGAAATGGATTTTCCATCGCTGAATATATCATGCAAATCCAGAACTAATTTCGCCATGAACAGATAGTATCTGGTTGAAAGCTACTAGGGAAACTCTGAAAAACGATTCAAATTGTCACGGTGAGCTCGGCGAACCGCGACAATTTGGCGCATGTCATGGTTCGCCGAGCTCACCATGACATGCTTTCTTGGTTTTTCAGAGGTTCCCTAGAACAGACCACTGATGTTAGTTGCACGTTTGTTTCCTGTAGTAAAGCCAAAATACGAGCAAGAAATAGTACACAATGATGAAACCAGTACTCATCCACGGGATTTCAACAGATGCAAAAGGAACATGTGCCATCACTTTCGCGACAAAGACAATCCATTGCAAAAAAGCCCAGCCGAGATAGGCGAATAGTTGTCCCAGTGGAAAACACAAGATGCTTAAAACTGTTCCAATAAATCCAAATAGCATTGCGAGTGGGATTGCAGGAGCCACGAGTACGTTTGCGATGGGTGCGATGAGCGAGAGGCGACCGAAGAGTAGGACAATAAGTGGAACTGCACAGATTTGAGCGGCGATAGTCATTTGCAGAGCCTCTCGAATGCCAAGAGCCTTTGGAACTTTAGTGAACCAGCGGTCGAGATGAGGGCCTAATTCTGTTAAGCCGATTACTGCGAGGAAGCTCAACTGAAATCCAGCATCGTACCACAAGTATTTAGGATTCCATATAAGCATTGCAAAGAGTGTCCACAAAATTGCGAGCCTCGTATGCGACTGCCGTCCTGTTTGTAGAGCCAAAAGTCCTAAAATTCCCATGATACTCGCGCGGACGACGGCTGCGCTTGCTCCCACAAAGAGTGTGAAGGCGATAATTGCGATGACTGAGGGAAGAAATCGTTTTCTCAATGGTAACCAGAAGAGCATTCCTGCAATTACACTGATGACTATTGTAATGTTGTAGCCGGAAATTGCGATGATGTGCGTGAGTCCGGTGATCTGAAAGTCATCCAGCAGGTGATCTGGTATTCCTTTGCGCGAACCGGTGAGAAGTCCTGCGAGGAACGAAGCGTGCGGTTCTGCATAGAGCCTGTTTATCTGGAATTCAAACTTCTGTTTCGTTTTGTAGAGTAGCGCGAAGAACGGATTATTATGTCCGGAGCTTATGCGTTTTAAATTTGCAAAGTACATAACGCTATAAATTTCGTATCGGCTTAAATACCTGTCAAATTGGAAGGCTTCGATTTGCCCGGGCTTCTCGAGTTTTCCCGTGACTTCCACTTCATCGCCGTATTCAAACTCCGGCCACTGCTCGCGGTCCGTTACGAGTGTTCTTCCTGTAACAGGGATGACTGCCCCCGATGCATTTGTAAGTACAGAAACATCAATGGTGTACTTGGTCTGCATCGGGCGCCGATCGGGTTCTTCCGAAATGATTCCCTGGATTGTCACACGTTTATTGTTTGCGAAGCTGTCTACTGTTTGAGGTGTTTGAGTGTGTGTTGTGCGGGAAACTGCAAGGAGTGCGCAGGTTATTCCGAGAATGACAGTGACCAGTGGTCGGCGAACAGTGGTCAGTAAGAATGCATTGAGCATAACCAGTCCCAGTGCGATCCATAACCAACGTGGATAGCTGTTTAGCTGCCACCACTTCAGAAAGAAGGTTGTAACGAGGAAGGAGCCAAGAAAAAAGTAAGCGATAGACACCGGATTTCGCATGGCCGGCTATTCTCTCACTTCGCCTGAGCCAGGCGAACCCACTCCTCCACAGAAAGTTCCTGCGGCCGGCGTTTTTCGTCTATTTCTGCAGCAGAAAGACGTTCTAACCCACCCTGGAACGCCCCTATGGTTTTGCGTAACATCTTGCGTTTCTGGCCGAAAGCGACCTTGGTCAGGCGAAAGACTTCTTCCAGGGTCTCTTTGTCCGTCAGTGGCTCGTCGAAACATTCGATATGCAGCACCGCGGAGTTCACTTTGGGCGGCGGGAGAAAACTTTCTGGTGGAACGGTTGTAATGAGCTGCGGCTTCCCGAATAAGTTTACGAGGATGGTGAGTATTCCTGCACTTTTCGTATCACAGATTTTTTCTGCTACTTCCTTTTGAATCAGCAGCGTAATTGATTCAGGTTGAGTTTCTGATTCAAGGAATGCGTGACGCAGGAGTGGGGAAGTAATGTGATAGGGGATGTTGGCAACGATTTTGTACTGCTCTTCTGGTAAAGGAACCTTCAGCGCATTGGAATTGACAATTGACAATTGACAATTAACAGTTGACTCGACGTATTTCTCGATTAGCGGAATCATTCGCTTGTCTAGTTCGATAGCAGTTACTTTTCCTGCTTTTTTGAGAAGTTTCTTGGTGAGGATGCCGATGCCGGGACCAATCTCAACGATATGATCGTCTGGTTGGATGTCGGCTGTCTCGACTATCCGGTCGAGTATATCTTGGTCGATCAGAAAATGTTGGCCGAGGTCTGTGTTGAGCTTTAAGCTATGAATAGAGCAGAATTGCCTAATCTGTCTGGAAAGCGGTTCCATGTGTCCAAGCTTGACATTAGCGCAGCCTCAAGTAAAGTATTGCCAGAAATGACTTCTCAGACTTTCTACTACGGCTTTTTGTATTTCGCGTTTAGCGCGGGGTCGGATGCCTAATGTCTGAGTAATATATTATGTAAATAGGCACCTTCCCCACGCAGCGGAGGTGTTTTGTTTTTTACTTATTTCTATCATGGGACATAACGGTCAAAGCAACGATATACCGGAGCAAGCGTGCACGCTTCACTTGGATGAGGCACTGGCAGAATTATATGAGTTAGGTTTTGGAGGAATTCGATTTCCTGATGGCAAGCGCCTGCCTACTTTTCGCTCAGCAATTGAGCATGTTTTGCGTTTGGATAGAGGGAACGGCGATGACAATCTATATGAATTAGAACAACTAAGGGATCTATTAATGCCACTTGTGCGATGCAAGGTCTCAACAAGTCTTGGCAATGCTGATGTGTGGCGAGGGGCATACGCAGGAAATGCAATTTTACAATCCTAATATTATGTCTCTTCAGACTTTCTTTTACGGCTTTAGTTGGTATCGCTGGTATCTGGCGGGGAAGTGGTCGTATAGTCTGAAATGAATAAATTCGAATAAGACTTAAGACACCTTCCCCAAGTGGTGGAGGTGTTTTTGTATTTTCTACCTTTTAATATCATGGGAATTCACGTCGTTCAAGATCTTCCTACACCGGCTAGACTTGATAAGCTTTATCCTATTGGACCAAAGCATCACGTTGATGCACACAGGAGCGCGACCCAGGCAATTCTTGCAGGTCATGACAAGCGCCTCCTGATGATTACTGGCCCCTGCTCTGCATGGCCACCAGAGGCGGTTGATGCATATGCCGAAAAGCTGGAGCGGTTGCAGGAAGATGTGCAGCAGCAAGTCTTCTGCCTCATGCGTGTGTATATCCAGAAGCCACGCACGGCACTTGGCTGGCCCGGGCCGCACAATCAGCCGGATCCACTTGGCGAACCCGATATCCAAGAGGGCATCCACCAGTGTCGGGAACTTATGTGCAGGGTGGGACAGAAGGTTCCTATTGCAGATGAGATGCTCTTCACAGGAAATGTGCCGCACTTCGATAAGCTGGTGACATACACGGCTGTTGGAGCCAGGAGCACTCAAGATTCAGACCACCGTTTCCATGCATCTGGTTTAGATGGGCCAGTTGGTATCAAGAATCCAACGAGTGGCAATATTGAAGTGGGGGTGGATGGAGTACAAGTTGCTCAGCATGCGAATGATTTTGTTCGTAATAATCAGTGGGTTCGCTCTCATGGGAATCCATCTGCACACCTGATCTTGCGCGGGGGGGAACAAGGACCAAACTACAGTCCGCAACACATTTCTTTAGCATCACAGTTGCTCATGGATCCTAGGCGTGAAATTAAAAATCCTGCGATTATAATTGATGCGAGCCATGACAATTGTCGCAATGGGAAAGGTAAGGATCCTGAATTACAACTTGTAGTCCTGGATAGTGTTATGTCGGGTATTCGACGTCAACGAGAGGAATACCAGCTTGTGCGTGGATTTATGCTTGAAAGCTTCTTGAAAGGTGGGTGTCAGAAGATTGGGCCTGACATGAAGCGCGATGGAACGTCCATTACGGATCCGTGCTTGTCATGGGATCGAACAGAACAAGCTATTCGAGAAATTGCTAATCAGCATGCTGCGGTTCGGTAAATTTTCATTTGACTTCGCGGTGGGGGAGCTCTAGGCTCTCCCACACATGTCCCGAAAAGTATTCACTCCAGCCACTCTCGAGACCCTTCGATCTGCTCAGGGTGAAACTCCGCCGATTGCGGGGAGGCTGGTACGTGCCTAAGGGCATCGGTAATTTCTTAGACCCTTCCTCCCCAAGCGAAAACCCGGGGAGGTTTTTTTATTTCTTATATTCTTTATTTCCATGGCATCCTCAACAGCCGTCGATCGTTCATTAGAAATACAGCGCGATCTCAGCTCTCTCGCACGTCGTGGTGGTCCTGAACTAGTACGGTCAGTATTCAGAGAATTTTGTGCTCGCAAGAAAATCGAACCTTTACTGGATGAATTCGATATAGAAGGCTCCATTACGACACAGATTTGTACTTTGAACGACCGTTTTCGTGGGCAATTTCGCCAAAGTGTTTGTAAGGCAATTAAAAAAGCACGTCAATGACACCTTTCGCGCAAAAAGTATAAAAGGTGCGACTTCCTATATAGGAACTATTCGCACGAATAGGCGAATACTTTTTAACGATTTGATGAGTGGTTGCCAGTTAAGCAGTTGCGCAACTGCTTAACTGTTTAAACAACTATTAGCTCTAATAGTTGAATACTTCTATCCCGATCCAACATTTATTTACATCGTCAATGTAAGTTTTCCTGGAGAATAGTGTCATATATTTCAGTGAAAGAGCTTAAGCTACTGCTATACTCTCGTCTCATGCGATTCATTCTTTCTCTCATCATCGGCCTCCTTCCGCTCACTGCCTTCGCTTTGAATTACGATGCTGAGCTTCCGTATTCTGATGTGGCGCCCACCAACGCCGAGAAGGTGTCTGTTGGTGCTTTGACTGATGAGGGCATCCTGGAAGGCAATCCCGATGGGACGTTTAAATACTCACGCACACTTAACCGTGCAGAATTCATGCAGATAACCATGAGGCTTGTTCCAAGGATCCGTCCGGTTCCTCAATGGGACATTCCATTCTACAGAGATTGTTTCCCCGACATTGCATCTGACGCATGGTTTGCAGAACCTGTTTGTCTTGCAAAGGCTCTGGGCATTGTTCATGGCAATGCAGCCATTGGTGTAGATCCACAATTTTGGTTCTTTGAACCGTCACGTGCGGTGCAGTACGAGGAAGCGGTAAAAGTTCTGGTAAATATCTATGATATTCAAACTCCGCAATACTTCGCGCCTGTCGAATGGTATGTTCCGTTTATCCACGCAGCTGAGGAAAGGGGATTGGCACTTGATCTGGAACCAGGCCATCAGCTCACGCGCGGGCAAGTGTCGCGATTAGTCGCACGGTTTGTAGCGTTCGATCAAGGTGAATTAGATTTGTTGCTAAAAGCTGAGAGTGGAGACATGTCTCCTGATGATTCGGATGATGAGACGCCTCGTGGATATTGTGATCCTTATGTCTGTGATGACGGGAGAGGGTTTCCTGCGTGCATAGATGGGAATATGCTCGACTATTTTGGCGACCCATGTACTTTTTCCGAGGATGAATTACTTGATGATGAACCAAAACCAGATCCCGATTCTGATACAGAAGTTTATGATTCGGATTCAGACCTCTCTGCGACATCAAAGCTTCTGATACTTGGAGAAACATCTTCTGTTCTGGGAGTGGCGGAAGTTTTCAGCGATACGGAGCCGCTGGATGTGACGGATGTGACGATCGCATTTACAGGTGTAAGCGACTTGCGTTCGATTGCAGCACTGTCGGTGTACGATGTCGATGGTAAGTACCTTGGAAGAGCTAATAAAGATACTTCCGTGGGTGCGTATCACTATGTGCTTCATTTGAAGAATGGAACATGGATCATTCCAAAGCGCGAAACGCGCTACTTGTATGTGCGTGCGTTCGTGAATGCGTACAAGAGCGGGGGTGTGAGCGGGGAAGTGGTGGATGTGCAGTCCATAACGGTGGAAGGGGATGGCGTCTGGAGTCACAGGGCGTACACCAAGGGGACATCTGAAAACTTTAACGCATTCCAGACAGCGCGATCGATTATCACGGATATCGGCAATGGCGGAGATGCGACAGGACTTCTGTATTCCGGAACAGATCTCGTTCTGGGGTCCTATAGCTTCGAAGGCGTGACTGGTGATGGCAGTGCGGAGCTGAAAGTTACCGATCTTACGTTCCAGATTGAGGTTAATGACAGTGTGACTGTTTCGAATGTTGAGCTTGGTGCCGATGGGACGAATGATCGGATGGATTGCACGGTTAGTGCGTCAACTGTGACGTGCTCTTCTATTCCTGAACAATTTGGCACCTTTAAAAATACATCACGTTCAATCATGCTCTACGGTGATGTCACCGTTCCAGCCGGTGTTCGTAGTCCGAGGTTGAGCTTGACTTTGAACCAGCCGGGGAGCGTCAGTTCCGCAGGAAGCGTTACATGGACGGACGGGGATACATCGTTCACATGGGTGCCCGGGGGGACGCCGGTGGCTAGGGGGACGATACTGAGTTACTAGCTTTTCATCATTATCCAAGTACAGAATAGCCAGTTTATAGTTTTGTCCGTTTATTGTCTGGAACTAGGATTAACATGATTAAAGGATGGGCAAGATTAATCCTGTTTATCCTTTAATCCTTCTAATCATGGTTCAGACAATTTGCAAAAACTAAAAACCAGCTAACCAAATGCAAAATGGCTAAATTGGTTTCAGCGGCGCAATACTCAGCGCAAAACTCTTACGTTCCCCGGAATCAAATCGAATATCAACAATGTCACCGCGTCTACTCAAGACCGTTCCCGTTCCAAAAACCGGATGAGCGATGCGTGTGTTCTCTTCGTAGGCCTCTTGGTTGGTATCTAATTCATCCTCTTCGAAATCCTGATTGAATTCCACATCAAGCTTTTCCTCCTGTCGGAATGGTTGGAGGTCGCCTTTTATGGCTTTCTGGCGCCCTTTTTCGGATACCCATGCAAACACAGAGAGCATATCGTCACTGCGGCGTTCGATTACGGTTTCGGGAAGGTCATCCAGGAACCGGCTGGCCTCGTTATATTGAGTCTCTCCCCAGAGCATACGCTGCCGCGCGAACATGATATCGAGATGCGTCTTCGCGCGCGTCATCCCCACGTACATCAGTCGGCGCTCTTCTTCGAGTTGCTCTTTATCAAACGAACTGTTGGCGTGTGGGAATATTCCTTCCTCGCATCCGGTTATCATCACATGTTCGAACTCGAGTCCCTTGCATAAGTGGAGAGTCATCAAGGTCAACGCGTCATCTTTGGCGTCTTGCAACGCATCCACTTCCGAAACGAGCGCCACTTCTTCCAAAAAACTCGTCAGTGATGTCTGTGGATCGAGCGCATCGTACTTGTGCATCACGGAGAGAAGTTCTTTGACGTTCTCCCAACGTGTTTCGCCCTCTTCGGTATCGTCACGCAACCATCCTTCCAGGTCTATAGCATCCAAAAGACTACTTCCTAAGTGTGCGACGTTCTCGTGCTGCGAAATTTCACGCAGTTTTTCTATCAGATCAACAAACGTGCTTATTCGCTTTTTCGTTGGTTCGCTTAAGCTTTCGATTTTGTTCACATTGTGCAGACAATCCCAGAGAGACACTCCTTCGTTCGCACCGAACGCCTGAATTCTTTCGATTGTCGTAAGCCCTATCTTGCGAGAGGGAACATTTATGATTCTGAGTAGCGATAATGTGTCAAAAGGATTAAGAATCACGTAGAGATATGCGAGTACATCTTTGACTTCTCTGCGCTGATAGAACTTTACGCCTCCCACAATGCGGTAGGGCATGCCTGCGCGCATGCATGCTTCTTCAAAAAGCCTAGACTGCGCATTTGTTCGATAAAGAATCACCTGCTCGTTCAGTGTAATTCCTTCGCTCTTGAGCTCTTCCGCTTTGCGAATCGCTTCCTCGGCTTCTTTCTTCTCATCTTCAGTTTCATGCACGATTATCTTGGGTCCCTCTTTCTTCTCTGTCCACATCTTCTTCTCCGGACGATTGGGATTCGGTTCTATAACACCATCGGACGCAGTCAGAATGAGTTGGGTCGACCTATAGTTCTGTTCCAGCTTGATATGTGAAGCTTCTTTGTAGTCTTTTTCAAATTCCAGAATGTTGCGGATATCCGCGCCGCGGAAAGCATAAATAGACTGGTCCGGGTCGCCAATCACGCAGATGTTTCTGTACTTTTGTGCGAGAAGAGTGATGAACAGGTACTGCACGTGGTTTGTATCCTGATACTCGTCCACATGAAGGTAGCGCCAGGTTTCCTGATAACGATCGAGGACCTCAGGTATCTCATGAAAGAGCCGGACTGTTTCTAATATCAAATCATCGAAGTCAAGTGCATTGGCTTCGCGTAGTAATTTTTGATAATGCGCGTACGCTCGGACGATTTTTTGCATCCGATCTGTGCTTGTCTGCTGAGCCGCTTCCTTGGGGTACACCGCTTCGCACTTAAAGCGACCGATATAACTTAAGACTGCTCGGGGTTTGAGTTCCGATTGGTCGATTCCCATTTCCTTAAGTACTTGTTTCATCAGTTTTTCCTGATCGCCCTTATCGTAAATCACAAATCTGCGATCACGTCCGAGTGCTTCGTAATCACGCCGCAAAATCCTCGCGCAAATTGAGTGGAACGTTCCCATTACCGGCAGTCTTCCGCTCTTCTTACCAATTTCCGAGAAGTCCGTTCCTTCCGTAATGTGGAGGAGCTTCTGAATTCTATCCTTCA
This sequence comes from Patescibacteria group bacterium, assembly GCA_043819035.1. Lineage (GTDB taxonomy): Bacteria > Patescibacteriota > Gracilibacteria > Peribacterales > Peribacteraceae > UBA2144. Next base: position 21,925 of record JBDRFD010000014.1, read on the forward strand.
TCTCGTTTGCTGCCTTGTTCGTAAATGTCACCGCCAGAATCTGCCAGGGCGGCACTCCATCGCGCATGATCTTGGCAATTCTGTGCGTGAGTGCGCGTGTTTTCCCGCTTCCTGCTCCCGCCAGTATTAGGAGAGCTCCGTTGGTATGCTCCACCGCTTCGCGTTGCGGTTTATTGAGAGGGGAGAGGATGGGGTCGGTAGCTACTTTCGTCATGGGCAGCCATTCTAGCGCAAAAAGCTTTAGATACATAAAACCCAAAGCCCCAACCGTACAAAGACGGTTGGAGCTTGGTGCTTTCGCCAGTCCCTGAGGGGCTCTACCAGAGCCCCTTGGTTTCCGGATCAGGCGTGCCTCCGCTGTCGGCGAAGGTAGCATCCGGAGCGCCGTCGACAGGCTCGAGTTTTTCGAGCTTCTCAGAGCCTGCGACGTCGCTGAGGTTGTCGTCGTAGAGGTCGAACCATGACATTCCGTACTGCTTGTACGTCTGGTAGGTCACGACCTTCTTCGGCGGCTCCTGGCCGGTCAGAGCTTTCCATTCCAATGCGTGGACAATGTACAGCCACGCCTTGGTTGTAGGCTCATCGTGCCAGATATCACCGACACGGCGGCCTTCTTCAGACGGCTCCACGAACGGGTCGGGATAAATCTTCTGACGGATCTTCCCTCCCCGGCCGAGGCCCATCTGAGTAGGGCCCTTCGTAACTCCACGTGTACGCACCCCTTTTCCTGCGGCGATAAATGTAGCGGGTGTGCTAGGCATCACGAGCGGCTTCTTTGGGAGGTGAATCCCAAGTTGAATACCGCCGTGCTCATCCTTGCCGGTGATCTGCTTCTCAGCGGTCTGTCCGGAGCCAAGCTTTACGGCTACGAACTGTCCAACCGTGCCGTCCGTCACCTTGAATCCATCGATCCAAGGCTGCGGCGGACAAACCACGTAGCTCTGCGAGTCCTTGCCATCGTTAATCAGGCAAGATTCGATCGGCTTACCGGTGATCGCGTTGATCATTCCGGCTCCGATTGTCAGGGCTACGGGCTGCTTGAATGCTTTGAAGCAGATCCACAGCGCTTCAGCACTGTACATTGGGACGACATGTCCCGCCTTGTTCCAGTCTTCGGGCGGTTCCTTGAGGTCTGTGACCCCAAAAATCGGAAAGTTTCCGAGACCGGGGGGCAGGGCATGCTCCCCTTCGTTTGGTACGCGAAGCGTACGTTTCAGCGTGACGGTCAGATGACCGCCTAAGTCGATCGATGTTCTGCTCATTTTGTACCTCCTAGGTGTTGAGCAGACCAAAAAATGTCAAGGATCAGGAGCGAAAGCTAATCTATTAAAAATCAATATTAAGATTACGTCAATTGAAGAGGTTCCTTTTATTAATCTGTGCGTTCAGCGAGTTTTGTGCGTACAGCTTCTACTACCTTATGAATATAGAGTCCTACACTCGTTAAATCGCCTGGTTGGCGCACAGCTTCTGCTTGGTTTTCCTCATTGTCTCCTGCTTGGATAGTGATGCTTCCGTCGGGATGCACGATCTTGCGCACGGGAATACCATCGGCTGTTCTGGTTTCTTTATCTCCCTCTTTACTCATGAGCTCTTCGATGACTTCAGAAGGATTGCTATGCCCATTAACCATATTCTTTTCGAGAATAGCTTGGATGAGTGGTCTGGCATTGGGGTGAGGGGATTGGACGAGTCGCTCGAAGCTGAATCCATATTCATCGAGGAGTTCTTGTTCTGCGCTTTCCATGGGAGAAGAGGGGAGATAATAAAAAGAAACCCCGCTGGCGCGAGGTGGAAAAGTTTTGCAGTCAGGTTCCTACCTAGCGCCTATCCTTTCGGACGGCAACGAGGACGACTGCGACGACTGCGAATATATTCATTTCTGGACTGACTTTAAAAGTTTAGTGTTTTCTTGTCAAGAAAATGTAACAGTAGGTTGACAGGTTGAATTGCAGTGGTACTTTATGGACATGAGTGAATCAGAGCCAAATGGCGCTACGAAGACTCCTGATGCAGCTGAACAATCGACTTCTAGCGAAGTTCTGACTGAGCAGGAATAGTTTTCAGCTCGCATTGAGCAAGCTGTGCGGAAGAAGACGGGTGGTGCTGTGCGAAGTTTGAGGGTGGAAGTTACAGCGGGCGGAGTAGTTAAGCTTACTGGAAGGTGTAACAAGTATTACGCAAAGCAAAAAGCACAAAGCGTAGCCTGGGATGCGGGAGTAGATCCAAACAACTTTGAGAATATGATTGAAGTTACTTGAATGCCAAAAATATCTATTTCTCTGGCCTTTCCAAATCCTCCTTTGCGATTTTTGGTTTAGGCTCAGTGAGTTCAAGAAGCTTCTGATGCAGTAGCTCAGGATTGGTCGTGAGTTGCTTATTCTCTGCAGTGTTCATATTGAGGTTACGAATCTTCCCTTTTTTTACTGCCACTTCTTTATTTTTTATTGGGGGACTAGGGAACCTTGTTCGGTTCCCTAAGTCCCCCAAACCCCCTTTACCCTCCTAACAGTACTGCTTTTTTCTGTATTCGGGGTTTGGATAGGTTATTGGTTACTTACTTATCCCTGAAGCTCTTCTTTGGCTATTTTTGCCTTTGGCTCCACAAGCTCCAGAAGCTTTTGATGGAGCAATTCAGGATTCGCAGTCATCTGTTTGTTCTCAGCTGTGTTCATATTGAGATTACGCATCTTGCCTTTTTTAACAGCCACTTCTTTGATCACATCCGGGTTCATCGACTGCACGCGAGCTAGTGTATCCAGTCCATGCTGCATCAGGCCATAGTCAATTGTATTGCGTGTGGAGATATGGAAGTCGAACTGAGCTATAAGATCGATGATATTCTCACGTTCCTGCGGATCCATCTCCTGCGCCAGTTCGTAGGTGGCGATCTTTTTCAGACTTGCGAGAATCGGCTCGAGTGATTCCGGCGAGACTGCATAGAATGTAAAGCCGTCTTCGTAGTACGCAGTCTGCTTAAGTTCCTTCATCGCTTCTGCGGGCACTACAAAGAAGATCGTTGGATAGATATTTTCCTTCCCCTGTGCCTTCTTGGCAGTCGACTTTACGTTGTCCAGGATGTACTTCTGAATATTCTCGGACTTAGAAACTTTCGCATCAAAGATCACAAACTGTTCCAGGAAGGAAATCACGAAGTCCGGCTTAAAGTGGCCGCGGAAGCCTTCTTCTTCGGGCAACGTCGTATTGTCGTAACATGTGAAGCTGTACTGGCGCTTTTTGCAGAGATCTGTGAGTAAGGAGACGACACTGATTTCATGCTCCGCCCACATACGATCGCGCTCTGCTTCTTCCCGTTGAACACGCTCTTCATCTTCTCTGCGAACACGCATCTTCTCATCTTCAAGTGATCTCTTTGCAGAGTCGAGCTGGTCCAATGCTTGATGTTGATCCTTTTCTTTTTGCTTTTGCTGGGCTTTGAATTCTGCAACTTGCAGAGAGAGCTCTTCATTCTTCGCCTGCATCTTCATGTAGTCGGCGGAAAGCTGCTTGCCTTTGCCCCTCAGCTCATTGTTCTCGGATTTGATTTCATCAATTTTATTTTTGAGCTCACCGATTTCCTCCTTGCGCCGATCGAGCTCTGCCTGGAGGAGGGGATCGCTTTCACCACGCGCGCGAAATATTTTCCAGAGCACGACAGCTACGCCAATCAGTGTTGCGGTGAGGAGAATATTTGTGAGGGTCATAGGGGAATAGTAGCACAGGGTGGACGGGTGTCCACTCGAAATTGCAACATGCTTTTTGGATGTTTATTGTGGTCTCGGGCGGCAAAAATGGTAAAAAGGGGAAAAAGAGAAAAAAGGGAATAAAGCAATTGATGGAACAATCCTTTTTTGCCTTTTTATCCTTTTTTGCTTTTATATCTTTATATAAAGTCCCCAATCCACTTGCAAAAAATAAGCCCACGCGTACAATTCACATCTGTCCCCGCCCCCTGCCAGCACATGTGCTCCAGAGGGCCTGGCGTTAAGTTTTTTACTGCGTTCCCGATTGTCCTATGCCACTCAAACGCACTATTAAGAAGAAGGTCATTTCCAAATATCGCACACACGACAAAGATACCGGATCCCCGCAAGTACAGATTGCGATCCTTACCAAAGAAATTACAGAACTCACCAAACATTTGCAGGAACACAAGAAGGACCAGTCCGCCCGCCGCGGGCTGCTGGGAAAAGTCGCCCAGCGCCGCAGGCTTCTGACGTACATGAAGATGCATACGCCGGACAAGTATCAGGAGGTTCTGGAGTCGCATAAATTGAAGAAATAGGTATTGGATGGCTGGATGGCTGGATGGTTGCTAAAGTGGCAGCTGATTTGGTGTTAGCGTACAAATAGCCAGCTTCGGGAATCGCTTGCGAACCATCCAGCCATCCAACCATCCGGCCATCCAATCATTCAGCCATCCATTCGGAAAACAATATCAATAATCCAACAGTTTTGTGCTAGGATGATTGTTGATGCCCATCCCATCTGCTCATCTCAAGGATCTTTACAAACTCTTTGCATCTGTAGAGAGTGAGTGTGAAGCAGAAAAACTTTTAAAAGACATTCTCACACCTCAGGAACTTGCGTCGGTTGCTGAGCGGTGGCAATTGGTACAGAAGCTTTCGAGTGGTGAACCGCAGAGAAATATTTCCAAGGATTTACATGTGAGTATCAGTAAGATCACCAGAGGATCGAGGATGCTTAAGTACGGGGGAGGGGGGTTTAAGTATTTTTTGAAGAAGTTGCACAAACCGTAAAAATTCGCAAGTCGTAGCGGCGATTCGCCTGTGGTGAGCTAGTCGAACCAGCTGTCGCCGCGGTTGAGAAAAAGCCAAAAAATGCTTGATTTGGGTTAAAAAGTGTGTAATGGTGTAGCGGTACATGAGTTCACCTGATTCATCACAGGCATATGATCCACTTGTGACTGTCACTTGTCGTAACGGCGAGAATATAGCTAGTGACCAAGTAAGAGCGTCAGAAGTGCGCGATAGAGCAAATCAATTGTTTGTTACATTTTGTGTTGATGAAGCTGATCGAGAAGTACTTTTAGAAGCTCTTCAGAAGAGTGTTTTAGACGACGTCCAGAATGCGTTAAGATTAGAAGAGAGAGGACAATCAAGACAAAATGAAAGAATTGGAGCACGCCTTTGCCATTGTGATGCACAGTTCAGGGGAACGTGTAAAGATCCAGCTTTTTTTCCTGAATTAAAATGTGACAATCAAGGTAGTTTGATTGAAGTGACTGTCGGTTTCCCTCTTGTGCAGGTAGAAGAGGATTCAGCCGGTGCAGTAACAAATACTGCATCACAACCTGTTGAGGGCGTCTGGGTTGGCTCTGCCTGAGCACAGCGCCCTGAGGATTTTATACTTGCTATCTAATTACTCATGTAATACAATAGTAATGCTTTATCATTACAAATCATTACTTCTATTCTCCTAAAATAACTATGGCAACTATCCAGGTTAGGGTCTCTGATGAAGACAAGGCGGCAGTGGAGAAGATTTTGAAGTCTCTGGGGTTAGATTTAACTACAGCTGTCAGGGTTTACCTGAAGAGGATAAAAATTGATGGAGGTATTCCATTTCCATTAAACCCCCGCCTTACAGTAAACGGCTTTACGCCGGAGTTTGAATCAGAGATACTCAGAGCGGAAAAAGAGGATGACGTATCTCCTGCGTTCGATACAGCGGAAGAAGCAATTGAGTTCCTCCATTCCCAGGTTAATTCCAAGGATGTGTGATGAAGATCAGGTTCAAAAAGTCATTTTGGAAGTATTATGCGAAGCTGACTTCAAAACAGCGTAAAGCTGTAGATCGGGCAATTGTTATATTTCGTAAGGATCCGTTTTCACCAAAACTTAGAAATCATTCACTTAGAGGAAAATTATCAGATGAAAGATCCATAGTGGCTGGTTACGATCTTAGAATTATTTTCAGGGAAGAAGGGGGCTACTGTCTTGTGATTATGATAACAGTTGGGACCCATGATGAGGTTTATAAATAAGCGTGTTTCCGCTTCCTACCACCTCAAAAACCGGTATAATAATGGCAAGTTCCTTCCTTCCGCTGGTTTTTCTCCCCTGTGCCGGGTTTACACCCAGCCCCTTTTCGAAGAAGAGGAGCTAGGCGTGAATCCATAAACACAGGAGAAATTAAAGAAAGCTCGCTAAAGGAAGGTGCAATCCGCCGTAGTCCCGCAAGAGCGGGACGTAGGCGGAGATTTGTATCCTTTTCCTTTTACCTGTCATGTCAGATACGAAGTCTGCGATTACATCGCAAAAAGAATATATATTAGAACTCGGAGACAAGTCCCTCATTGTTAGTACCGGTTCCCTTGCTCTCCAGGCAAATGCAACCGTTCTCTGCCAGATCGGTGATACCGTCTGCATGGGCAACTGCACTGTGAGCAGTGAACCGCGTGAGGGGGTGGATTTTCTTCCTCTCCAGGTTGTGTATCAGGAGAAGTTTTATGCAGGAGGGAAGATCGCAGGATCTCGGTACCGCAAGCGCGAAGGTCGACCCGCGGATGAGTATGTGCTGCTTGGTCGCGTGATTGATCGGGGACTTAGGCCGATGTTCCCTAAGTATCTTAGGAACGATATCCAGGTTTTCTGTACGGTGCTTAGTTACGACTTCGAAAACGAACACGAGATAGCTTCGGCGAATGCCGCGAATCTCTCTGTAGCACTTTCTGATTGTCCTGCAGACGGTCCATTGGGAACAGTCCGTGTTGGAATGATCGAAGGACAGCTCGTTTTGAATCCAACGAGAGAAGCACGGACAAAATCCAGTTTAGATATGTTCGTTACCGCTTCACTCGATCGAATCGTTATGATCGAGGCAGGAGCGAACCAGTTACCTGAAGCTGAAATTCTAAAGGCGATCGAATTTGGGAAGAAGTGGGCGCAGAGACTAGCTAAGTTCTTTGAGGGTATTCAAAAGGAGATCGGCAAACCAAAGTTTGAGGTTGCTCCTCCGTTTGAGCATAAGGAAGCAAAAGAATTCCTGAAGGAATGGGCACTGGAGACCGTCAATAAGGCAATCAAAGATCCACTGGAAAAGCTCGAGCGTCGCTGTATCTTCAATAAGTTCATTAATGGAGCGGCCGAGAAACTCGAAGAGAAGTTTGGACCCGCCGCAGAGGACGAAGAGTTGGTGAAACTATACGCAAACGCCGGAGAATTTATGGATAAAGTTATCAAGTCTGAGGTTCGCCGATTAATTCTGGAAGAAGGTTTACGCATGAGCAGCCGGAAGGTTGATCAGATCCGCCAGATTTCTGCCATGGTCGACGTACTTCCAAACGTTGTGCACGGAAGTGCACTCTTCCAGCGAGGTGAAACTCAGGGGCTCACGACCTGTACGCTGGGTTCGCCAGGAGATAAGCAGCTCTCTGAGGGAATGGAAGGGGAAGAGGAGCTCAGGTACTTCCATCATTACAACTTCCCGCCGTTCTCGGTTGGGGAAACGAGTAACAGGCTTTTTGTCGGGAATCGAGAGATCGGCCACGGAAGCCTGGCTCAGCGTGGTATCGAGCCGGTGCTTCCTTCCGAGAAAGATTTCCCGTACACCATCCGTACGGTGACAGAAATACTCGCAAGTAATGGATCCTCTTCTATGGCTGCGACATGCGGTTCGACTCTTGCTTTGATGGCAGCCGGTGTTCCCATCAGCGATCCTGTTTCCGGTATTGCTCTTGGTATGATTTCGGATGAAGAAAAAGATCAGTATGTGATTCTCTCCGATTTGCAGGACGAAGAGGACTTCGGTGGGGATATGGACTTCAAAGTCACGGGGACCGAGAAAGGAGTGACTGCTATTCAGATGGACATCAAGATCAAGGGAATGCCTGATCATGTATTCGAGGAAGCACTGGAACGTGCGCGCAGCGGTCGCTT